>NZ_QXCO01000060.1:0-15883 GCF_003458115.1 Bacillus sp. ISO11
CATTCTCTTAAGAATTGTGGCATAACTCAAAGTATGTCTCGCAAAGGAAACTGTTATGACAATGCCGTTATTGAAAATTTCTTCGGTATCATGAAATCGGAATTTCTGTATCGAAAAGAATTTGAAAGTATAACACATTTCAAACAAGAATTAGCAAAGTATATAGAATACTATAATCATAAAAGAATTAAGGCAAAATTAAAGGGGATGAGCCCAGTACAATACCGGGCTCATACCCTAGAGGCTGCCTAATGAAACGACCTGTCTAACTTTCGGGGGTCACTTCAAAACAATTAGGCTTTTTTTAAGAACTTTTTTCTTGTACATCATTAATGAGCACTTCTCTCGGTTTACTACCTTCATACGGACCTACTACACCATTCATTTCCATTGCATCAATTAGGCGAGCAGCTCGCGTATAACCTACTCTAAACCTACGTTGTAACATAGAAACAGATGCTGTTTGCATTTCCACTACAAGTTGAACCGCTTCATCATATAATTCATCTTCTACTTCCTGCTTCGTATCAGGAACATCTTGCGGAATCATATCTTCTTGATATTGTGCTTTTTGCTGTCCAATAACATATTCTACAACTCTCTCAACTTCATCATCTGATAAAAATGCGCCTTGTACACGTACAGGTTTCGATGCACCAATTGGTATAAACAGCATGTCTCCACGACCTAGTAGCTTCTCTGCACCACCACCGTCAAGAATTGTACGAGAATCTGTTTGAGAAGATACAGCGAATGCAATACGTGATGGAATATTTGCTTTAATAACACCCGTAATAACGTCAACTGACGGACGTTGCGTTGCAATAATTAAATGAATACCAGCAGCACGAGCCATTTGCGCTAGACGCATAATCGCATCCTCTACATCAGACGAAGCAACCATCATTAAATCTGCTAACTCGTCCACAATTACTACAATATAAGGTAATTCGGGTTGTTTCGCTTCTGATTGACTATTATGCTCTTTTATATAATCGTTGTATCCTTCAATGTTACGTGTACCACTATGAGCAAACAATTCATAACGACGTTCCATTTCACTCACAACTTTTTTCAATGCTTGCGATGCTTTTTTCGGATCAGTTACAACTGGCGTTAACAAATGAGGCACACCGTTATATACATTTAACTCTACCATTTTCGGGTCAATCATCATTAATTTTACTTCATGTGGTTTTGCACGCATTAAAATACTAACAATAATACCGTTAATACATACACTTTTCCCGCTACCTGTCGCACCAGCTACGAGTAAATGGGGCATTTTATTTAGACGGGCTAATACAGCTTCACCTGTAATATCTCGGCCAAGACCAATTAACAACTTCTCTTCCGGATGGTTATTAGCCTTAGAATCAAGCACTTCCCTCAGTGTTACCATCGAAACTTCTGAGTTCGGAACTTCGATCCCTACAGCTGATTTCCCGGGAATTGGCGCTTCAATACGAATGTCCTTTGCAGCTAAAGCAAGGGCTAAATCATCACTTAAACTGACAATTTTGCTTACCTTTACCCCCATATCAGGATACACTTCATATTTTGTAACTGCAGGACCTCTATGTACTTTTGTTACTTTCGCTTTCACTCCGAAACTTTGGAATGTACGTTCTAATTTACGAGCATTCTCATAAATTTCCGCATTTTCATTTGTAACTTGCTTATTCTTTGGAAATTTTAATATATCAAGTGAAGGAAGCTTGTAATCTTTATTTTCTACATTTGAAAATTGCATAGGAGGTGCTTGCGCTTCACTCTCTAACGATTCAACAATTTTTTCTCCACGCTTTTTCTTTGGTTCTTCAATTGGCGGAGTCTCTTCAATAAACGGTGAAGTGATCAAATCTTCTTCCTCTACTTCGATTCGTTTATCCTCTTCTTCATTTACAGGATAATTCTCAGTGAAATTCGAAATAATCGGAGGATCAATTGAGATTTCTTCCATCGGCTCAATAATTTCTTCTTGTTCTGCAGCACGTTTGCTTCTTGTGCTTCTTGTTGTTTTTTTCTTTTCTGTTTGTTCAGCCGTTCTTTTAGCTCTCCAATCTTTATAATCCCCTTGCATCACTTGAAATTGACTTCTAAGAATTCTACCAACTGGCGCTAACACTTCTCCAATATGCTTATTTGTTATACAAAGTATACCGAGAATAACTAGAATAATACCAATGATATAAGCTCCTACTTCGTCAAATAAGAAGTAACATGTTGCGAACATAAGCGCACCAAACATACCACCACCTAAATGAACGCTATCTGGCCCCTTTTTCATTTCAAGAAAGAAGTTATCTTTCGTACTCACAATAACAGAAGTATTTTGCACTGCTCCATCTTTTGTAAGAAGGTTAAATAATGTAATATGACTAAACATTAATATCGCCAATACAATTAAATAAAATCCAATTAATCGTTTATTTAAAAGGTTCGGCCATCCGCGTTTTATAACAAAGGAAACCGATAAAGCTATTACACCTAACACACCAATTATGTACCACTCACCAAAGAAGAAGCGAAAAAATAACACAAACGATTTTCCTACAACGCCTAGCTGTAAAATCGTAATGATTGAAAGTGCAAAAAGAGTTAAACCGACAATTTCATAATACAAAGTTGGCTTTATCGTACGCCTTGCCTTTGCCTTCGTCCCTCTTTGCTTTTGTTTTGCCATTTCTTCACCTCGCGTTCTACATATAAATAAAGCTCCCCTCAAAATGCTCTATTTATATGTCTGTTTTCTCTATTTTTCAGGTCTTTATATCTTCTATTTTTACACTTCTTGTAAAATGCTAAATAAACAGAAGAAAGCAGCCTACTCATGGCTGCTCAACCGTCTTGTTTTTTATATTATACCATAGCTTCTAAACAAAATCCTTCTTTTTGCTAAAAGGTTATTTTCTGACCGGGCTCAAACTCTAAATAGTGAAGTGGGTCCGTACTTAGCACACGTACAATAGAATAACATCCATGTTCCTCTTCAGAAACCATTAATTCCACACCATTTATATTTACAACTTTTTGACTTTCACATTGTGAATAATCGGCCGGATACACAAGTTGCTCTGGCATAATTGTATATAAAATCATTGTAGCATTGTCCCTTCTGTACTATCTTCCGCACGAACATCTATTAATTCGTTTAATTTTCGAATTGCATTTCCAATACCGCCGACATCATCTATAAGACCGTACTTTACTGCATCCCCACCAATTACATTCGTCCCAATATCTCGCGTTAAATTTCCTTTCGCAAACATAAGCTCTTTAAAACGATCTTCTGTTACTTTCGAGTGCTTCGTCACAAAACGAATGACTCTTTCTTGCATCTTATCCAAATACTCAAATGTTTGTGGCACACCTATGACAAGACCTGTTAAACGAATTGGATGAATTGTCATCGTCGCAGTTTCCGCAATAAACGAATAGTCAGTAGAAACAGCAATCGGTACACCGATGGAATGTCCCCCACCTAAAACTAGAGATACTGTTGGTTTTGAAAGTGAAGCTACCATTTCAGAAATTGCTAGCCCAGCTTCAACGTCACCTCCAACCGTATTTAATATTAAAAGCAAACCTTCAATTTTCGGATTTTGTTCAATCGCAACAATTTGCGGAATGATATGCTCATATTTTGTTGTTTTATTTTGCGGTGGTAATTGAACATGACCTTCCACTTGTCCGATAATCGTTAAACAATGAATACGTGATTCATTCATCTGTGGTACATTTGTCTGTCCAAGCTGTTGAATTTTTTCAACTATTGAAGCCTCTTTTCCAGCTTCTTTTGGCTCAGCTTCTTTTTCTTCATTTGTATATCGATCACGTTCTGTCATTTCGCATCCCCTTTCACTCGTATATAACTATTATTTCTTAAGTTATAAATTTCATTCGATAGGGTTAAAAAGAAAAAAGATCACCCATAAGGGTGATCTTTTTATACTTCCATAATAATCGGTAAAATCATAGGTTTTCTCTTTGTCTCTTCGTACAAGAACTGTCCTAATAATTCACGAATATTTTGTTTTAACATTGACCATTCAATTGAATATTCTTTAATTGACTGCTCAACAATCATACGTACAATCTCTGTAGATCGTTCAATTAACGCTTCTGATTCACGAACATATACGAAACCACGTGAAATGATTTCTGGACCAGAGATAATTTTCTTTTCATCTTTACCAAGCGTTACAACAACTACTAGTATTCCATCTTGAGATAACATCTTTCTATCTCGAAGAACGATATTACCAACGTCACCTACACCTAATCCATCAATTAAAACATTACCAGCTTGTACTTTACCGACTAAGTTCGCTTCATCGTCACCAAAAGCAATTACATCGCCTTTTTCTACGATAAAGATATTTTCTCTTGTAATACCTACATCTTCAGCTAAATATGCATGTGCTTTTTGCATACGGAACTCACCATGTACGGGTACAAAGTACTTTGGTTTCATTAAATTTAACATTAATTTTAATTCTTCTTGGCTACCGTGACCTGACACGTGAACTTTTCGTTCGCCGTAATAAACAACTTCAGCTCCAGCTCTAAATAACAAATCAATAATTTTTGATACAGATATTTCATTACCCGGAATTGGCGAAGCAGCAATGATAACAGTATCACCTTTACGAATTGAAATTTGTTTATGTGCTTGTTTTGCCATTCTAGATAGAGCAGCCATCGGTTCACCTTGACTACCTGTCGTTAAAATAGCTACCTTCTTCTCTGGAAAGTTGTCTACTTCTTGTAATGAAATAACCATACCTTCTGGAACATCTAAATAACCAAGACGTCTTGCAATGTCTACTACTTTCACCATACTACGTCCTACTACCGCTACTTTTCGCCCTGTTTCAGCAGCTGCATCAAATACTTGTTGAATACGATGTACATTCGATGCAAATGAAGCAACGATAATACGACCTTCTGCGCCGTAGAACACTTTAGAGATTTCTACACCAACTTCTTTTTCTGAACCTGTATAGCCTGGGCGCTCTGCGTTTGTACTATCAGATAATAAGCAAAGTACGCCTTCATTTCCGATTTGCGCCATTTTCCCAAGGTCTGCTCCACTATTTCCAATTGGAGTTTGATCGAATTTAAAGTCTCCCGTATATACGACTGCACCTTTTGATGTATGGAAACAAACGCCAACAGAATCCGGAATACTATGTGTCGTTCCGAAGAATGACACCGTTGTAGTGTTAAATTCTACTGTTGAATTTGAATCGATTGTTTTTAGGTCTACACGGCCTAACATGCCCGCTTCACCAAGTTTTTCTTGTATAAGTCCTACTGTTAATTTCGTTGCATAGACTGGAATAGATAATTTACGAAGTACATACACAATTCCACCAATATGATCTTCATGACCGTGAGTAATAAATAAACCTTTTACTCGCTCTTGATTTTCCACTAAATATGTAATATCAGGAATAACGATATCAATTCCAAACATTTCATCTCCCGGGAACATTAACCCTGCATCTACGATAAAGATTTCAGAATCAATTTCAACACAGTACATGTTTTTCCCGATTTCACCTACTCCACCAAGAGCAAATACTTTAACAGACTCATTCTCTTTTCTCTTCATGTTGTTGCCTGGTTTAAAAATCTTGCAAACACTGATTTCACTAAAATTGCAGAGACACCAGGGGAAACTCTACAACCACCATATTTTCACCGTCCAAGACGAATGTCCTTACCGTTATGCGATATCATGTCCTTGTTTATTTTTTAAACCAGGTTTCACCTCTCTTTCATTATATAAATCAAATATCTTATTCGATATGATATGAAAATTTAATTGAATTATAATTTTTCCCAATTTTGCTAAGCATACCCGTACTAAGCTACTTAGCCATATTATACCTGATACAAGAAATAGAACACAAGTTAAATCGTGCGAAAGAAAGAGTAAAAGAACGGAATGACAACAAAAGTATCGAACGTATTTCCTTTATATTTACTCCGATTTTATACTCCATATTATTTTGAAAAACTAGCCATACATACGCTAAATTCATTTCATAATAGGGAGTTTCAAGATTTATTTTTCTAGAATCCAACAAAAACACTTACAAAATGGAGTTTTTTTATGAATTACGTCACATTTGAGGAGATTTCTCTAAAAACAGACACCGTAGTTTATTACGTTTATGCCATAATATCTATCATTTTTTGACTCAGTTAAAGGGGTACAATTATTTTCTTATACACATAATGAAGAAGCGATTAATATTCTTATAAGAACACATATAAGTGAGAAAAAGAGGAAAAGATTTGCATATAATAAAAAATGACCTAGTTCTACACTAGGTCATTTTTTATTAACGAGGGATAGATTGCATTACAGATTGTAACGTTACTCTTTCTTCTTCTGTTAATGGAAGAAGTGGTAAACGTACAGAACCTACATCTAATCCAACCATTTGTAACGCTGTTTTTACTGGAGTTGGACTTGGCGCCATAAATAATGAATCAGTTACTCTTACAAGTAATTGATGTAATTTTTGTGCCTTCTTAAATTCTCCTGCTTGAAATGCTGTAATCATTTCTTGCATTTCGTTTCCGATAACATGAGAGGCTACCGAAACGATACCTTTCGCTCCAACTGCCATAGCTGGTAACGTTAAACCGTCATCACCGCTGTATACCGCAAAGTCGTCCGCTGTTTTTTCAATGATTTCTGTCATTGTTAACACATCGCCGCCGGCATCTTTAATAGCAACAATGTTTTCTATTTCTGATAAACGAACAACTGTATCAACGGAGATTTGTACAATAGATCGTCCTGGAACGTTATATAGCATAACCGGAAGCGGCGTGCTTTCAGCAATTGCTTTAAAATGCTGATACATTCCTTCTTGACTCGGTTTGTTATAATACGGTGCTACTAGCATTACTGCATCCACACCAACTTCTGTTGCCTTTTTAGTTAAGTCAATAGAAGCATGCGTATTATTGCTACCTGTTCCAGCGATTACGGGCACTCTTTTATCGACAACAGATACGACATGGCGATATAACGCTACTTTCTCTTCTG
This sequence comes from Bacillus sp. ISO11, assembly GCF_003458115.1. Taxonomy (NCBI): domain Bacteria; kingdom Bacillati; phylum Bacillota; class Bacilli; order Caryophanales; family Bacillaceae; genus Bacillus; species Bacillus sp. ISO11. The sequence continues at coordinate 7,073 of NZ_QXCO01000060.1, forward strand.
AAGTTAATGTAGGAGATTCTCCTGTCGTTCCTCCTACCACGATTGCTGTTGTACCGTTATCAATTAAATAATTTACCAATTTCGTTGTCTTTGCAAAATCGATATTCCCGTTTATATCAAACGGTGTTACCATCGCGGTTGCAATTGTCCCAAAATCTATCATGGTCTCACTCCTTATTGTTCCAGTTGCTTTTCTTTTGAAAGCTCAAACGCACTATGTAATGCATTTACAGCCTCCACTAAATCAGTCTCTTTTACAAGAACCCAAATTGTTGTATGACTATCTGCCGATTGCAGGATTTGAATACCTTTTTCCGCTAAAGCTGTAACGATTTTCGCAGTAACCCCTGGGTATCCTGCCATTCCAGCCCCAACGATAGATACTTTTGCACAGTGTTCTGTCACAATTGGCTCATATCCAAGGTTCTGTAATAATTTAACTGCATGACTTGATACATTATCACTCACCGTATATGCTACGCCAGTAGGTGAAATATTAATTAAATCAACACTTATTCCTTCGTTCGCCATCTCTTTAAACACATGTTGTTGCAAATCATATGCCGTTTCTTTTGCAAGCACTTTAATTTGCGTTACGTTTGATACGTGAGCAATGCCCGTAACAGGACGTTCTTCTACATCACGACCTCTTGTAGCACCGTCATATGCTGAAATAAGCGTACCTTCACTATCAGAATACGTAGAACGTACACGAAGTGGCACTTTTGCATGCATCGCAATTTCAACTGCACGTGGATGAACGACTTTCGCACCTTGATAAGCCATGTTACAAATTTCGTTATACGTTACAGTTTGAAGATGACGTGCATCTTTTACAATACGAGGATCTGCAGTCATAACACCTTCTACATCAGTGAATATATCGATGTATTCAGCATGAAGTGCAACACCTAATGCTGAAGCTGAAGTATCACTACCTCCGCGTCCAAGTGTTGTCGTATCACCTTTTTTCGTTTGCCCTTGGAATCCTGTAACGACGATTACATCTACATTTTCTAACTCTTCATGTATACGATCGCAATTCATTTCAATAATCTTTGCATTCGTAAAGTCATCATTCGTTACAAAACCAGCTTGTGCACCATTTAATGCTGCTGCTTTTATACCGTTCTCATTCAACATATTAGAGAAAACAATTGCAGAGATTAACTCTCCACACGATAATAATAAATCTTGCTCACGTTTAGAAATAGTAGATTCCTCTTGATTTACAAGACTTAATAACGTATCCGTTGCATATGGTTCACCTTTACGGCCCATAGCAGATACGACAGTAACTACTTTATAACCAGCAGCTAATGATTTTTTTATATGATGAAGCGCATGCTTACGTCCATTATCATCACGTACTGATGTGCCACCAAATTTTTGAACAATTATTTTCATATTTTGCACCTTCTCTTAGCCGTTTACACTAATTGTAATTTTACTAAGCGCTCTGCAATTTGAACAGAATTCCATGCAGCGCCTTTTAATAAGTTATCAGATACGACCCAAAGATGGAATCCTTTATCGTTATTTAAATCTTTACGGATTCTTCCAACGAATACTTCGTTTTTACCTACTGCAGTAGCTGGCATTGGATATAACTGCTCTTCTGGATTATCTTGCAGAACAATACCTTCCGCATTTGCAAGTAAGCTCTTTAATTCTGCTACTGTTACGCCTTCTTTTTCTACTTCGATGTAAACAGACTCAGAGTGTCCTGATACAACTGGTAAACGTACACATGTTGCCGCTACTTCTAATTCAGGCATATGCATAATTTTTTTCGTTTCGTTAATCATTTTCATTTCTTCAAACGTAAATCCATTATCTTGGAATTTATCAATCTGTGGAATCGCATTAAAAGCAATTGGGAAATGCTTCTTATCACCTGATACAGGAAGAACATTTGCCTTAACTTCTTCGCCATTTAAGATTGCTTGTGATTGTTCATGCAGTTCTTCAATAGCTGCCGCACCAGCACCTGATACAGCTTGATATGTGGAAACGATTACTCGTTTTAAACCATATTGCTGACGAACTGGCTCAAGAGCTACTACCATTTGAATTGTAGAACAGTTTGGATTTGCAATAATACCATTATGTTCTTTTAAGTCGTTTTCATTTACTTCAGGTACAACAAGTGGCACGTTTTCTGTCATACGGAATGCACTTGTATTATCAACAACAATCGCACCGCGTTTTGCTGCTTCTGGCGCTAATTGTTTCGATACAGATCCACCAGCACTAAATAGTGCGATATCTACTCCTTCAAAGCTTTCAGGAGTTGCCTCTTGAACTGTAAATTCTTCGCCTTTAAATACAAGTTTCTTACCTGCAGATCGTTTAGATGAAAGTAACGTTAATTTCCCGATTGGAAATTCTCGTTTCTCTAAAGTATTTAACATTTGTTCACCAACTGCGCCGGTTGCTCCAACTACAGCGACATGAAAAGTTTTTTGCTTTTCCATCACTATGCCCCTTTCTAGATACCAATCCTTCTATAACTTAGAATCAGAAGGAGTATACAATACCCCTTCTAATCTTAATAACGTTAATTTTATCATATTCTACAGTAAGAATGATGGTTTCATCAAAAATTGTCCGTTTTTTTTCGTTTTTTAATTCATATATCTGAATTTTTCTACGACCACCGGTTGCAATTGCTTCCCTTGCAGCGCTTCTAATACTGTATCTTCCAGTAACTCCATACGAGCTACCATTGAGTTTGGTTTTTTCTCTGGTGCATCTTGACCGAATGGGACGAAGTAGATGTTTTTTGTTGCCATTAGGCGCATGAGGTTAACGCCAACATGGTAGCGACAATATAAAAATTTCTTTTTTCTTCTATTATATATTCATTTCAAATCCTGTAAATTTATTTTGTATACCATATTCTTCACAGGTACCCATAAACGAATTAGACGGTACTTTAGTAATTAAATGGAAAAGTTCTACTTTGATATTGAGTTTACTACAGCAGCATATTTACATATATATCCTTTAATTGGTATGATTTACTTGTTCGCATAAAAGGGGGGAGATTTTTGAGTTTAAATATGTATTTAGGGGAAGTACATGCCCAAACACAAAGTATGAATGCTGTATGTACGGCTACCATTCAAGCTATGGAACAAGCGATTCAGTCGATTGATACTTTTGCAATGGATACTGTGTTACAAGGGCAAACATATAGCAGTGCAAAATCATTTTTTGTACAAACCTTTCGTCCTTTAGCGCAAGGAATCATTTATCTGTGTGAAGAGTTAATTCGCCAGAACGATGCTTTTCCAAGTCAATTTCAATCACAAGTCGCTTCCACAGATGTAATTGAACAAGAAATATTAGAACAAATTCGAGAAATTGACCGAATGAAAGCAAGTATGGAAGCCATCAGTCAAGCTATGCCAATCCCAGGTATGGACGCTATGGCGAATCTTTTTACTGTGATGAGGAAAAAACTGCAAGAAAAGCTGGATCATTTGTATCAATTCAATCAGACCTCTAGTAATAATTATAGTACAGCCCTTCAATTAGCAGCTAGTATCACAGCCGGACTCGCTGAAGTGCAAAGTGGAAAAGGATTTAGTCCCGCAAGTGGGACGTTTAGCACACAAGGGTTGAATATGGAATGGACGACTTCCATTCAGGTGATTGAAGAAGATAGGAAGCGTCAGGCCGACAATCTTTTAAATGGTAGTTCAATTGAAGAAGGAGCAATGTGCGGTCCATTAAATAGTGAAAAAAAAGATGAATCTTTACTAGATACGTTTAAACATGGTGTCGAAGATATTTATGAAGATGCTTTGGACTTTATACAAGGCGCTGGCAGTGCAGTAGCTGAAGACTATATTGGACTAACACCACCTGATAATGATAAATTAGAAAGCAAAGCAACTTATCAAGCTGGAAGATTTACTGGACATGTTATATCAACGGCAGGATCTATTGTAGAAATTTTTGAAGGTATTTCAGTCGTAGGTGGGGCTAATTTCTTAACATTCTTCGCAGAAGTAGGAAGTGGTGGGTTAGCATCACCAATTGTTCTTCCATTAGATGCAGTTGCTACAGCGGCTGGTGTTGGTGCTGTTGTACACGGTGGATTGGTTTGGGATAAATCGATTCAAAATGCCCAGGATACTCTTCAAAAATTCAAGTCTTCTCCATCTTCTGGTGAGCGTGTTAATAAAGTTAAAGAGAATGGTAAACTTGATAAAGAGGGAAATGCAACTAAAAAAATAGATAATGCTGGTAAGGAAGCCAACGGAGCTAATTCCACAATCACACCCGAAATGGAAGAAAAAATTCTGTGGGGACAAAGAAAAAATCCTAATAAGAATGAGATTATTGGGGGACATTCTTCTGGAATAAATAATAATCATCATAACTATGTTGTAGAGGAAATTAAAATTAATCCAGATGGAACAAAGAACATTAAGTATACTACTCAGTTTCCAGATGGTAAATTATCTAAAATAAAAAGTAGTACAGTATTTCCAGATGGGTGGAGTGACACAAAAATAATAAATAGCGTTGAGAATATCGGGAATTCTAAATTAATTAGTACTAGAGCTAGGGACGGAGCAACTTGGCATCGAGGTACTATTGATGGTGTAGAAATAGATGTGATAAAGAAAGGAGATAGTGTTATTAGTGCCTATCCGACAGGTAAAGCTAATGCATTACCACCATCTGGATTTTAGAAATAAAGGAGGAATAAGAAATGTATGAAGAATTAAATGAAATATTATCCGAAAATAGTTCAGAAGATTCTTGGTATGATGATGGATTTATGTATGCTCAAGAACTGCTGAATGATTTTACTGACAAAGATTGGGGAAAATTATTTCAAAGTATTAATGATAAAAATGATAAGTGGAAAATTAGGCTGGCTTATTGCATTGATGATGATTTAGGAATAAATGGATTAGAATTACTATTGAATATGCTTGAAGAAAGTGATGAAGTTGTTGAGACTACTATAGATTCTTTAAGGTCTTTCAATTCTGAAGAACATAAAAAGATGATAGTATCCAATAGTCGAGTAATTGATACAGCACAAAAATTATTGGAAAAGGCTAGCTTACCCGTCAAAAGAGTTCTAGAAGATTTTTTGAAAGATATTAAAAACTAATTTTTCGGGATATAAAGAAGAAGTAGCATGGGTGAAAGTAATTGAATTTGACTAGCTATTTTACTAGATTCTGAGCACAAGTAAAGTAGAGAACTTTTCGAAGAAACAGCTTTCTTTAAGATTGGATATTTCAATGAAGCATGTTATCTAGCTTGGATTAAGTGAAGAGAAGTTACATATGGAGAATAATCAACAAAAGAGACCTCACATTTGAGGTCTCTTTTGTAACTCTTACTTTACATACACATAGGCTTCAATTGCTGATACATAGTATGTTTTGCCCTTTCTATTTTGTACTTTGTATTTTGGCGAACCATTCACACTTACCTTTGCACCAATAGTAAAGTTTAATCCCATATCTATAGAAACAGCAACATCTTTACCCTGCCAAAAAGGAGATTCATGGAAAGGAGAAATTTATATGTCTTTAGATAAGTATAAAAATATGTCTGATGAAGAGTTTAAACAATTGTCTACTCAAGAATTTCAAAACTATATAAGATTAAAGCAAGAAGATTTTTCAAGACATTATAGGAAAATAAATGAAATTACTATAGATGTGATGTTAAAACCTCAGGAAGCAATAGAAATTGCTAAACATTATCATAAGAAAAATAAATTAGATGGAGTAGTTAATGAAGATATCAACCATCTTTTCTTTGATGAGGCTTATACATTTAAAATTGCGAAAGAAAATAGAAACAACGATGATATAAGACCAGCTTGGAGAATACTAGTGGATTTACCAAAAAAACCTTTTCTTATGGAGGACTATACACTGATTGTCTCTGATAGGGATAAAAAAGTGATGGGTATGCTCGATCCAAATGGGCATCCAGTATTTAAAGGCAATGAATTTACAGACGAGGATTCTGAAGATTAATTAAGGTAATTATTCGTTTGTTTTTAAATGGTAATGGTAAAATTATTTCTGCATTTCCAAGACAAGTTCGATGATGAAGATGAAATTGAAATCTCTCTTAAAATAGAAACTATTATATTACGAAATCTAATACACATTTGGATAAATGATCACACAAAACCATCTGAACTTACTCCCACAGAAAAAGCCAAGGAAATACGGGAACATTGGAAAAAATGTGGTAGTGAGTATGTTTTACCAGGAGAAGGTATTTAAAATTAAACATAGAGGTGAAAACAAATGAATTATAATGAAGTAGAGTCTATATTATCAAATATTCTAGAAAGAGAAACCGAGGTATTAGACAAGCCAACAGATAAAGAATGGAAAGAATTAAGTGATAAATTTAATTGCTCGTTTAGTAATGAATTTAAATATTTTATTGAGTTGATGACATTCTGGTCATTTCCAGGTGATATTTATAATATTTCAAAGGGGAAAACAAATGAAAATGATACACTAGAAGAGGTATATAATTATGAAATGAGTAATTGTAATTGGGATTTAAATATGCTCCCATTCTATGGTATTGGAAATGGAGATTATTTTTGCTTACATAAATTAGAATCGAAGGTGTATTATTACTATGATGATAAAGGGGAATTTGAAGAATATTGTGATAGCTTCAAAGCATGGATAGAGGATTTACCAAATTTTTTAGCTTAAAATCTGTTTGAAATGGACTTATTTAAAGTTACGACTCAAATACTTCACGAATTAGATGTGCACCCCAATTATATCTAACATTTGGGATGCATTTCATAATAGATGGCCTTTTTCGTTAAATTAAAGCACATTCACATGCATATCACTAGCATAATATAGAACACTTATATAGAAATCATGTTTTGTTAAATTGCTGTGATTTTATATGGAAGAAAAATTCTTATATAATGATACATTTATTAATATCAACTAGGAGGAACATTCCTTGAAAGTTGTACGCTCTATATTTAAGGGCTTTCGTTTAATAGGTTTAATTATAAAGCCAGTACTTAAAGCATTATCTAAAAGCAAATTTTAAATCTCATAAATATTAAAATCCCCTTCTGCATATAGGTGCAAAGGGGATTTTTTCAAATTATTCTATTCGTTCTACAGACAGTACTCATAGATAAATAAGAAACGGTGTATATTTACCCTAACATTTATAAAGATGAAAATCAATATATAATTATCTACATATAGAACCAGATAATAATTTTTATTCATAAAACTATTCTTTTGTTTTATTTTTTAATGTACTCGTACCACCAGTTTCTTTCATCCATCCAAGCTGTAATCTTATCAAGCTCGCCATTAGGTAGTACTTCAGTTTGTAAGTAAGCTAAACCAGTTAATGGATCAGAGACAACCTTCCCTTTTGTTCCACGCTCATTCATAGCATTTACGACTTCCTGAACCAGTGAAATGCCAAACCCACCAGATTTAACATATTGATAGCCACCATTAGCAACAGATTGTTCTGTTTGTTCCTCTCCTGTAAACCAGGATAACGGTTTACTACCAATCAATTGGTTCAAATCACACTTACCGATACCAGGTACATTACCTGTCTCTGTGTATTGCCAAATATCGCATGGATAAGCTGGCTTGTTACCGCCATAACGAGGAATCCAAACAAAGTCAGCTTTTACATTTGCCATACCAAACGGAGCATACATATGATGACCAACGTATAAGCCAACTTTCTGAGCACCTAATCGGCGTAGTTCATCAATAAATGCTTGTGCGCCCGCTCTCATATCATTCATTGTTTTTACTTCAACATCTGCAACCCAGACTGTCGCGCTCTTGTCTCCACGGTTCCAGAAGTCACGAGCTTCTATTCGTGCATCATTTTCAGAAACGAAACGACAGAATGCATAGTTACCAAAAGGAATACCATGTTGCTTCATGGCTTGTACATATCCTTTATACAATGGATCTACATAATTTGAACCATCTTGTACACGAGCGATGATGAAATCAATGTATTGCTTTGCTATAGGCCAGTTAATGTCACCATTCCATTTTGAAATATCAATAATTTGTCCCATTACTTAACATCTCCTTTTTTATCTTCTTGTTTTTGTTTACCGCCTAAAATCTCAACTGCATTTGTTAAAGCTTGCGGAAGCGGAATACCCATTCGTCCGGCATTTTCTAAAAGTGAAAGTAATTCATTACCCATGAAGAAGAAAATTGTCGCTTCACGAATAGCACTATTACTTCCTAACGCTGCATCTAATTGAGCTGCCGCTCCGACCAAAAGAAAAAGCACCACCTTTTTGGCGATGCCTTTGAAACCAACTTTACTTTTTAATTCTCCGTTATATCCTGCTGCAATCATGCCAGTTAGATAATCAATAACTGCCATCGTTACTAAGATTTTCAATGTTGCATCCCATCCTCCCAAGAAATACCCACAAAAGCCACCAAATGTAGCAATAAATGCTTTCATTAATACATCAATGCGATCCATCTTTCCATCTCCTTATTTATAATAAAAAAGAGAGACGCTTGGTCATCTCCCTGTCAAGTAGACAGAAATAAAAAGAGTATTATGCCACGGCCTTTTCCCGATATTCTATCGGGGAAAGGCCGTGAAGTTTTTCTTGGAATCTTTCTGTATTATAAAACTGAATATATTCTTGAATTGCTCGGTAGGCCATTTCATATGTTTTTGGGCACACTAAATACAACTTCTCTGTTTTTAAATGTGAGAAGAATGATTCGATACACGCATTATCAAAACAGTTTCCACGTC
>NZ_QXCO01000061.1:0-14926 GCF_003458115.1 Bacillus sp. ISO11
TTCGCTCGACTTGCATGTATTAGGCACGCCGCCAGCGTTCATCCTGAGCCAGGATCAAACTCTCCAATAAAGTTAGTTTGTCTAGCATCTAAAATAAAAATTGACGTTTCACGTTGTTTGTTTCGTTTAGTTTTCAAAGTTCAACATCGCGTTTCAGCGACTTTTATAATTTAACACTTCTCGTTAAATCTGTCAACAGCTTTTTTCTTTCGTTGCTGACGACGCTTATTAATTTACCATATTAATCATTTAATAGTCAACACTTTTTAAAAAAATGCCAAAATAATTTTATCTTGGCATGATATAAAGCTTAATAATCACTAATGCTGCCACACCCGGTAAGCCTAACAAACTCGTTATTGCTGCTGTCCCCATGTTAATCGGGATATGAAAATCAAAATATGTCCCTACAACATTTACGATAAAAAGCAATGCTATTCCTAAAGTAACATGAAAAATCACCTTACCTATAAAACGTAATGGCTTAGAGGCAACACCAAAAACAAGAAAAATAAATACTAAAGTAAGAATGCCAACAATAATAATTGTAGAATTCATTTTTTCCTCCTTATGAATGACCTATACATCTATTTGTATGGGACAAGACAATAAAAAAGAACAGTTATCATATGTAGCATCTCTTTTATATAAACTAAATAAAACAATACCTCAGCATTTAAAAAACAAAATAAAAAGGCCTGCTTAGAAAGCAGAACCTTTTACCATTGTTCCATTTTTACAGGACGACGCTTTGCTTCTTTCAACAAAAAGAAATATTTCGCCTCTGCTATTTTCAAAGAACAAATGACATCTTGAGACGGTTCTACACTTTGTTCGACCATTCTCTTCTGACGTAACCACTCATTCTTCACTTTTTCCAAAAGTACAATTAACTTATCGTCATACTCTTTACGCAATTTACCCTTTTTTTGAAAGAACATTTTCGTTTCTCCTCTTATACTTCTCTGCGACCTTCTAACGCTTTGGATAATGTCACTTCATCTGCATATTCTAAATCTCCACCAACTGGCAGACCATGTGCAATACGAGTTACTTTAATGCCTGTAGGTTTTAAGAGGCGGGAGATATACATCGCTGTAGCTTCCCCTTCAATATTAGGGTTTGTTGCTAATATCACTTCTTGTACCGTTTCATCATGTAGTCGCTTTAAGAGTTGCGGGATATTAATGTCTTCCGGTCCAATTCCCTCCATAGGAGAAATCGCACCACGTAACACATGATATACACCTTGATACTCTTTCATTTTTTCCATCGCGATTACATCTTTCGGTTCTTGTACGACACAAACAACTGATTGATCTCGATGTGAATCATTACAAATATAACAAGGATCACGATCAGTAATATGTCCGCATACAGAACAGTACGCTAAATCTCGCTTCGCATTTACAAGTGCTTTCGCGAAACCTAACACATCATCTTCTTTCATATCTAATACGAAAAATGCCAATCGAACCGCTGTTTTCGGTCCGATACCTGGCAACTTCATAAAACTATCGATTAGTTTTGATATTGGTTCTGGATAATGCATGTATCAATATCCTCCTAGAACATTCCACCTGGTAAGTTTAAGCCTTTTGTAAATTTACCCATTGTAGAGTTTGAAAGCTCATCAGCCTTTTTAAGTGCATCATTTGTTGCAGCTAATACTAAGTCTTGTAGCATTTCGATATCTTCTGGATCTACAACTTCTTCTTTAATCTTCACTTCAAGAATTTGCTTGTGACCATTTGCGATAACTGTAATCATTCCGCCGCCAGCTGTACCTTCAACTGTTTTTTCACCAAGCTCTTCTTGTGCTTTCGCCATGTCCTTTTGCATCTTTTGCATTTGTTTCATCATGTTATTCATATTTCCCATTCCGCCACGCATCATAATTAATTCCTCCTAATTATTATTACTCTTTTATTTCAATGAGTTCTTGCCCTACTAATTTCACTGCCTCTTCTATAAGAGGATCTTCCTTTTTCTCTGGGTTTTCTTCAGACTCTCCACCTTCACGTTGTAAAAAGTCTTCACGGATTTTACCCCATTCACTTTTTGGAATGGCAATCATATTTAACCTTTTACTTAGCAATTCAAATAAAGCTTGTTCTACTGTATCCATAGCTTCTCGATTTTCGCTCGCCATCTTACAGTGAATCTCATATTGAAATGCTAAAACGTAAGTGTCATCTGAAGCTGCCACTGGTTCGCTATTTTCTAGTAAAACAGCAAACGCTACTTTGTTATATGATTTGAGTCTTCCTAACAACTCACCCCATACAGCTTTTAATTGTTCTAAATCTTGACGCTTCGCTTGTTTTAATACTTCATTTACACGTCCGACAGGAATCTTCATACTTCCTGTTCTTACCGGCTTTGGTGTTGCACGTGTCTCTCTTACTTCCTGTTGTACACCAGCTGGCACACCGTTCTTTTTAACTTGCTCTAACTCTTTCTCCAGTTGCTGCATCCTGTTCATAATTGCTTGCAAACGATCTGTACCATTTGCTTGCATCATAAACTGTTGACACAATTGCACCATAACAACTTCTAAGAAAATACGCGGATGATTTGTCCACTTCATTTCCTGTTGTCCCTTACTAAGGGTATGAATAATCTCATAGATCACTTCCGGTTGCATTTCTTCACTCAACTTACGGAATTGATCATCTACAATTACTCGTTCCAACATATGTTCTAGTTGCGGTGAAGTTTGATATAAAAGCATATCACGATAATAGTAAATGAAATCCTCCATAAAACGAACTGGATCCTTCCCTTTACTCATCATTTCATCTATGATTTGCAATGCTCTTGATACATCATTTTCACGTATGCATTCTACTAAATTGCCTAAGTATTGCTGAGAAACAGATCCTGTTACGGCCAATACATCTTCTGTCGTAACGGTCTCATCACTATAAGATATAGCCTGATCAATAAGACTAAGTGCGTCACGCATACCACCTTCAGCAGCACGCGCAACAATTTGTAATGCCTCATCTTCCACTTGCGTACCTTCATTTGTCACGACCGTTGATAATCTCTCAACAATATCATTCACTGATATTTTTCGGAATTCAAAACGCTGACAACGTGAAATAATTGTAGGCGGGATCTTATGAGGTTCTGTTGTCGCCAAAATAAAGATAACATGTCCTGGCGGCTCTTCTAAGGTTTTTAAAAGCGCATTGAATGCACCCATAGAAAGCATGTGAACTTCATCAATAATGTATACTTTATATTCTACAGCACTTGGAGCATATTTTACTTTATCTCTAATATCTCGAATTTCATCTACACCGTTATTTGAAGCCGCATCAATTTCTAATACATCTGAAATGGATCCTTGTGTAATTCCTAAACAAGAAGGACATTCATTACAAGGTTCAGCTACCGGAGCATGTTCACAGTTAATTGCTTTTGCAAATACTTTTGCAATTGTCGTTTTTCCTGTTCCCCTCGGGCCAGAAAATAAATAAGCATGTGAAACTTTCTCTTGAAGAAGGGCATTTTGCAACGTTTTTGTCACGTGCTTTTGACCGACTACATCTTCGAACTTTTGCGGTCTCCATGTTCGGTATAACGCTTGGTATGACACGAAAATACGGCCTCCCTCAAAGGTTATTATCTCATTTATTATAACCCATTCTGTTTATAGATTCCAAAAGTTATTTTCTATACAAAAAACTCACCTTTGTATTAAGGTGAGTTTTGTATACATATATAACTGCCGTGCACCCTCCGTCGATTACGTACCATAAGCGTTACTCAAGCAGTTAGCTCGGTTCAGGCACTCCTGCGGCACACGAGAAGACCCGCTTATTGCTGCTTCCTTCCGGACCTGACAAGGTTCACGGGGTCCCGTTGCGCAGGACCCAAACGTCAACACCACTTACTTAAGGCAGACCTTACAGCAACATAACCTCGAGAGGGGATTCGGCCTCGCTAGAGCGGATTGCGAGTATAGGGCACCGCTACCTCCCCGCTTAGCACGGCAAAGTTAAAACCAATATTCGGTTGCCTTCATTAAAGGCATTATCAGTATAACTTGTTTCTTTATAAAATGCAAATACGTTAGTTCCCAGTATTCTCCTCTAATTTTTTTATTGCTTTTCTTTTTTTACGAAGCTCTCTAAAAAAGCTTGTTAACAACGTACCGCATTCTTCCTCTAGTACACCAGATACTACTTCACATTGATGATTGAAGCGTTCATCCGTTAAAAGATTCATCAATGTCCCTGCACATCCGCCCTTCGGATCACTTGCACCATATACAACTCGCTTCACTCGTGATAAAACAATTCCACCTGCACACATTGGACAAGGTTCTAATGTTACATACAATGTTGCATCTTCTAAACGCCATGTCCCTAATTTTTTACACGCCTCATCTATCGCTAGCAACTCAGCATGAGCTATTGATCTCTGCTCAGTTTCCCTTAAATTATGGGCAACACTAATTACCTCACCATCTAACACTATAACTGCTCCAATTGGTACTTCCTGTATTTCCTCTGCCTTTTTAGCTTCTTCTATCGCTAATTGCATAAAATAAATATCTTGATCTTGTTCCATAACATAGTCCTTTCATTACAAATAAAGTACACTTATTTCCATTTACTACACAGGGGATAACTTTTACAAATTCAATCCACCCTAAAAGAAAAAAGAGAGGGGATTACATATGAAAAATACCGCCTTGCTCATTATCGATATGATTAATGACTTTCAATTTTCCCACGGACCCATTCTAGCTAAAAAATGTGAAATTATAACAAACCCTATTTTACAATTAAAGAAAAAAATGAAATCCTTCGGCTGTCCTATAATTTACGTTAATGACCATTATCAACTGTGGAGATCTGATATCGACCAACTTATTACTCATTGTACAAATGAATATAGCGAAAACATAATCCATAAGATTGCTCCAAGTTCTGATGATTACATTTTTATTAAACCACATTATTCCGCTTTTTATGAAACACCTTTAAATTCATTACTAGGTTATTTAAAAATAGAAAATCTAATATTAACAGGGGTTGCCGGAAATATATGTATCCTATTTACAGCTAATGATGCTCATATGAGAAATTATACATTGTATGTACCAGAGGATTGTATCGCCTCTAACAACGACCAAGATAATATACATGCTTTAAAAATAATGGAAACTACATTGAAAGCAACTATAACATCATCAACCAAAATAAAATTTAATTAATACATATATCTATTTTCTAACTTTTTATATCAAATTAACCCGCTCGCTTCCCTCTTGTGCTACAATAATTCTGTTTTGTGTTTTTAGTAGTCACGGTAAATCACTGATTGAAAGGAGGAAACAGCGTGACCGGAGTACCATTTATCACGGTTGAAGGACCAATTGGTGTTGGAAAAACTTCACTTGCGAAGGAAATTTCAACTCACATGCAACTCCACTTACTAAAAGAGATTGTTGATGAAAATCCCTTTTTAGGAAAGTTCTATGAAGACATCGACGAATGGAGTTTTCAAACAGAGATGTTCTTTCTTTGTAATAGATACAAACAATTAGAAGACATTAACATAAAGTATTTGAATCAAAGGAAACCAGTAGTAGCGGATTACCATATCTTTAAAAATTTAATTTTTGCATCCCGCACATTAAAAGACTCCCAATATGACAAATACATGCAAATTTATCGTATCCTTACACAAGATATGCCTGTGCCAAATGTCATTGTTTATTTAACAGCTAGCCTAGAAACATTGCAAAAACGAATCGCCATGCGCGGAAGAGAATTTGAAAAAAACATGGATCCAAATTACTTACTACAGCTCACAAAAGATTATGAAACAGCAATGGATGCTTTTAAAAAAGATCATCCGGAAATACCAGTATTGAAATTTAATGGAGACGATATGGATTTTGTAAAAAATCCTGATGATTTAAACGTCATCCTATCTGCCCTTCAAAATACTCTCTTAAAGGAGTCGAAATAATAATGAATTTAAGGCAAAAATATGATATACCCAATGACGCAGTAATCACTATCGCCGGAACGGTAGGTGTGGGTAAATCAACTATGACAACTGCATTAGCTAATGCTTTAGGTTATCGCACATCATTTGAAAAAGTAGATTCCAATCCATATTTGGACAAGTTCTATGCGGACTTCACTCGCTGGAGCTTCCACCTACAAGTGTACTTTTTAGCAGAACGATTTAAGGAACAAAAAAGAATTTTTGAATATGGTGGCGGTTTTGTTCAAGATCGTTCCATTTACGAAGACACTGGAATTTTCGCAAAGATGCATCATGAAAAAGGAACAATGACGGAAACTGATTATGAAACATACAAAGGTTTATTTGACGCTATGGTCATGACTCCTTACTTCCCTCATCCAGACTTATTAATTTACTTAGAAGGTTCTTTCGATGATATTGTCGATCGTATTCAAGAACGCGGGCGCCCAATGGAACAGCAAACACCAATTGAGTACTGGAAAGAAATGCATGGACGTTATGAAAACTGGATTAACAACTTTAATTCATGCCCTGTATTACGCTTAAATATTAATGAGTACGATATTTTAAAAGATGGTGATTCAATCGAACCAATCATTAAAAAAATTGGCCATTTTTTAAAACAAACACGTAAACTTGTAAAATAAAAAACCCGTGCATATGCACGGGTTTTCCTATTAAATTACTTCTTCTTTGTTGGAGCAATAATTTCACTCTCAGGTTTTCCTGCGTTAATGCGCTGACGAACAGTACTTGTACTAATATCATATGCTTCAGCAATCTCTTTAACAGTCATTTCTTTCCCGTTAATTACTGCCGTTAATACTTTACCTGTACGTTTTGGAGCCGCCGCTTTCTTTACAGCTGCTTTTTTAACTTGTTTTGGCGCCTCTACTTTACTCGTAGCTTGTTTTACATCACAAGTACAACCACAAAGTTTACGGAATGTATCATCACTAATAATGCGTGATACGTTTGCACCACTGTTTAAAATTCTATTGTTCTTACAGACAGGACATTGTACATAATATAAAGTTTTTCCATCTAAAGGAAACGTTTGTATAATAAGATCCATGTTGACTCCTTTCATATCTATGAAGATAATCATCGGAATATGAGTGTGTAATAAGGACAAAATTACCTTACACCATACTTTATGATTGGTTTTAAAATAAAAACTCGTTACGTGTTGGTAACGAGTTCTCCAATCTCCACTTATATGCGCTGTTGTCAATTATATCTGGAGGAGGTAGAGGGATTCGAACCCCCGCGCGACTCTCGCCGCCTGTCGGTTTTCAAGACCGATCCCTTCAGCCAGACTTGGGTATACCTCCATATTGACATCAAATATAATATCAAAAGAAAAACAGTTAGTCAACCCTACTAAAATAAATTATGAGGAAAGGAAAATTTTACTTTCCCCTTCCTACATTACAGTACTGACAACGCTCATAATTACCAATCACTCATACCGATGAATGTTTAAATTTACTTAATAACTGTTTTTCCTCCCATATAAGGGCGAAGAACTTCTGGAATTATAATTGTACCATCTTCTTGTTGGTAGTTCTCTAAAATAGCTGCAACCGTACGTCCGATTGCAAGACCAGATCCATTTAATGTATGAACATGTTCTGGTTTTCCATTTGGCTCACGGCGGAAACGGATATTTGCACGTCTCGCTTGGAAAGCTTCAAAATTACTACAAGAAGAAATTTCACGATATGTGCCATAGCTTGGAATCCATACTTCAATATCGTATTTCTTCGCTGCTGTAAATCCTAAATCGCCTGTGCACATGCTCATAACGCGATATGGCAACTCTAATAATTGTAACACGCGTTCTGCATCATTTGTTAATTTTTCTAATTCTTCATAAGAATCTTCTGGTTTTACGAACTTCACAAGCTCTACTTTATTGAACTGATGCTGGCGAATTAAACCACGTGTATCACGACCAGCTGAACCTGCTTCAGAACGGAAGCAAGAGCTAAATGCAGCATATCTTATAGGCAATTGCTCTTTATTTAAAATCTCATCACGATGCATATTCGTTACAGGTACTTCAGCTGTTGGAATTAAGAAGTAATCTTCACTTTCAATACGGAATGCATCTTCTTCAAACTTTGGAAGTTGTCCTGTTCCCGTCATACTTGCACGGTTTACCATATATGGAGGTAATACTTCTTCATATCCATGCTCATCAGTATGAAGATCAAGCATAAAGCTAATTAAAGCACGCTCTAATCTTGCACCAGCACCTTTGTAAAATACGAAGCGGCTTCCTGTTACTTTCCCAGCGCGTTCAAAATCTAAAATTCCTAAATCAGTAGCAAGATCCCAATGTGGTTTTGGCTCAAAAGTAAATTCTTTCACTTCTCCCCAAGTACGTGTTACTACATTATCATCCTCTGTTTCACCAACTGGAGCAGATTCATGAGGGATATTTGGAATAGATAACATTAATCTTTCTAAGTCTTCTTCAACTGTACGAAGTTCGTTATCAAGATCCTTTACTTTTTCTCCAACCTCACGCATTTCTAAAATTAGAGCTTCTGCATCTTTCTTTTCACGCTTTAATACAGAAATTTGTTGAGATACTTCGTTACGTTTACTTTTTAATTCTTCTGTCTGAACAAGTAGTTCTCTTCTTCTCGTATCAAGTTCTTCAAAACGGCCGAAATCAGTTAAATCTTCGCCTCTATGCTGTAATTTCGCTTTTACTTCTTCAAAGTTTGTACGTAAAAATTTAATATCAAGCATTATATACTCCTCCTTTTATTTTATAAAACACAAAAAACTCCCGTCCCTATATAAAGGGACGGGAGTTAACCCGCGTTGCCACCCTAGTTGAAAGCATTACCGCTTTCCTCTCAAGTAGAAATAACGGCTCTTCACCGGGAATGCTTACTAATCCAAAAGATATTCCACATTCCATTCCAGGATGGATTCACAAACTGTTTCTATCGATTTCCACCAACCATCGACTCTCTATAAGAAACGACATTTGTTACTATTTCCTATCAACACGCTTATTTTATAAAATTGTTACCATCAATTTACTATAATCTTATACAAGTTGCAAGTTACTTATACAACTTTTTTCATTTTCGCTTCTTTTACCATTTCAACAAAGTATGCTGTCACACGATGATCATCTGTTAATTCCGGATGGAATGAAGCAGCTAAAAACTGATCTTGTCTTACCGCTACCATTCGGTCACCATGCTTAGAAAGCACTTCAACATTATCAGCTACTTCTACAACATACGGCGCACGGATAAATACACCAATGAAGTCTTCACCCACGCCTTCAATTGAAAGCGCAGCTTCAAAACTATCCTTTTGGCGTCCGAACGCATTGCGCTCAACTGTAATATCCATAGCACCAATATGTGCTTCTTCATAGCCAATAAGTGTTTTCGCAAGAAGAATCATCCCTGCACATGTACCAAACATTGGTTTACCAGACTTTGCAAATGTACGAAGTGGTTCCATGAAAGCATACTTATCAATAAGACGGCGCATTGTTGTACTTTCACCGCCTGGTAAAATAAGACCATCAATCTCTTCAAGTTGCTCTATACGCTTTACAACAACAGCTTCTGCACCACTTGCTTCAACTGATTTTACATGCTCACGAACTGCACCTTGAAGACCTAGTACACCGATTTTCACCATTTTAAAGTTCTCCTTTAATTACCATCCACGCTCTTGCATGCGTTGTTCTGGTAATAACGTTGAAATTTCGACACCCTTCATTGCATTACCTAATCCTTTAGAAAGGCTTGCAATTAGTTCGTAATCTTCATAATGAGTCGTTGCTTCAACGATTGCACGTGCAAATTTCTCTGGGTTTTCTGATTTGAAGATACCAGATCCAACAAATACCCCATCAGCACCAAGTTGCATCATTAATGCTGCATCTGCTGGTGTTGCTACACCACCTGCCGCAAAGTTTACAACTGGTAAGCGACCAAGACGTTTAATTTCAAGTAAGACTTCGTAAGGAGCGCCAGTATTTTTTGCATATGTCATTAACTCATCTTCACGTAGACTCGCAACTTGACGGATTTCTGCATTGACTTGGCGCATATGACGCACTGCCTCTACAATGTTTCCTGTTCCTGGTTCACCTTTTGTACGAAGCATAGATGCACCTTCTGCAATACGACGTGCAGCTTCTCCGATATCACGGCAACCACATACAAATGGAACTGTGTAATCACGTTTATTTAAATGGTATACTTCATCAGCAGGAGTTAATACTTCACTCTCATCGATATAGTCTACCCCTAATGATTCTAATACACGTGCTTCTACAAGGTGACCGATACGGCATTTTGCCATAACCGGAATTGACACCGCACCCATAACTTCTTCAACAATTGTTGGGTCTGCCATACGAGAAACGCCACCTGCTGCACGAATATCTGCTGGTACACGCTCTAATGCCATAACGGCAACTGCGCCTGCCTCTTCTGCAATTTTTGCTTGTTCAGCGTTAACTACGTCCATAATAACGCCGCCTTTTTGCATTTCTGCCATTCCACGTTTTACACGTTCTGTCCCTGTTACATTTGTCATGTACAAAAACCCCCCTAGGTGAATTGCTTTCCCCCGTTAAAGGCGAAAATTAAGAATACTCTTACATTCTACCACTAACTATCAGATGCTTGTCTACTACTTTTTCATAAAGTCAGTATGAAAAATAGGAATAAAAAAAAGCTCCTATCATGAGGAGCTTTTAAAACCAACCTTTTACTGTATCAACAGCACTATTCCACATGCCACTAAAGAATGAACCAATTCCGCGCATAGCACGAGTAAACCAGTTTGCTTCTTCTACTTCAGATGTTGTTACAAGATCCACTTGCAGTGACTTACCAGTTAAAAATCCAGGGTCGTTTGTATCTTTTGGCGTAATTACCATTTGACCAAGCGCAGCTCCCTTTTTAATAGGTGCTTCTTGTCCCTTACTTGATTCTTTTAATTCCGTTTTATAAACATCTTTACTTCCTTTTGGCACTGGAAGTGAAATAGCTTGTTTCGTTTGAACTGCTACATCTTTATCTTTCGCATTTTCTACTCGTACTGTTTCTTGTCCTTTTACTGAAGAACCTTTTTTATACATTTGTTTTACTTCAAAGTTAGCAAATCCATAATCATATAGCTTCTTTGTTTCATCAAAACGTGCTGTATGAGAACTTGTTTTAATAACTACAGAAATAAAACGCATTCCGTTTCTTTCAACCGTACCAGTGAAGCAATCTCCTGCCTCTGGAGTCGAGCCTGTTTTTAGGCCGTCTACGCCATCATATTCTTTAACTAAGCCCTTTAACATCCAGTTCCAGTTCGACATTGCAAACTTCTCTTTTTCTGGACGGAATTCTTTTTTAGGGATTTTTGCTGTATCTAACACTTTTGGATAATCTTTAATTAAATGTTGTGCTAAAGTTGCAACATCCTTTGCAGACATTTTATTTTCTTCATCCGCTGTTGTTCCTTCAGGATGCATTCCCTTTAAATCTTTATTCGTTAAACCTGTAGAATTGACAAATTTATAATTTTTCAACCCTAGTTCTTTCGATTTATCATTCATCATTTTTACGAAGTCTACTTCTTTACCTGCAATTGCTTCTGCTAATGCAATTGTTGCACCATTTGCAGAAAAGATTGCCATTGCCTCGTATAACTCTTTTACTGTATAAGAGCCACCATTTTCTAATGCAACATTTGATAATGAAGCATCTTGTGAAACCTTATATGCATATTCAGAAACCTTAATTTTCTGGTCCCACTTAAGTTTTCCTTTATCCACTGCTTCGTGAACTAAATATTCACTCATCATCTTTGTCATACTAGCAATGGATAATAATTCATCTGCATTCTTTTGATATAAAATTTTCCCAGAATTCGCTTCTACTAAAATTGCCGCACCTGCTTCAATGTTTAAAGCGGCTCCTGTTTCAGCTGATGCATTGCTATATGGCATAAAAATGCTACAAGCTAGTGTAAGCACTGTTACCAAAGCAATGAATCTTTTGCAAAACATACCTTTCACTTTTGCTACCCCCAATATCTATGTACTCACATAACCGTTATTCTAACATAATCAAAAAAAAATAGACAGAGATATCAAATCTCTGTCTATTTGTATATAAGACATTATAATGAGTAGTTTGGAGCCTCTTTTGTAATTTGTACGTGATGAGGATGACTTTCACGTAAGCCAGCACCTGACATACGAATGAATTGTGCGTTTTCGCGTAAGAATTCTAAATCCTGTGCTCCGCAATATCCCATACCTGCACGTAAGCCACCAACTAATTGGTGAACTGTATCTGCTAAAGGTCCTTTATATGGTACTCGTCCTTCAATACCTTCTGGGACAAGTTTTTTATTGCCTTCTTGGAAGTAACGATCTTTACTTCCTTTTTCCATCGCACCGACAGAACCCATACCACGATACACTTTAAATTGACGACCTTGGTAAATTTCAGTTTCTCCAGGGCTTTCTGCAACACCTGCAAACATGCTACCTAGCATAACAACATGTGCTCCTGCCGCTAAGGCTTTCACCATATCACCAGAGTACTTAATACCGCCATCAGCAATAACTGGAATGCCGTGTTTACGAGCTTCTGTTGCACAATCATAAACCGCAGTTAATTGTGGTACACCAACACCGGCTACAACGCGTGTTGTACAAATAGAACCTGGTCCAATACCAACTTTAACTACGTTTGCACCAGCTTCAATTAGTGCTTTCGTTGCTTCAGCAGTAGCAACATTTCCAGCGATAATATTTAGTGATGGATATTTAGCACGAACTTCTTTTACCTTATCAATAACACCTTTAGAATGCCCATGTGCTGTATCAAGTACAATTGCATCTACACTAGCTTTTACCAATGCATCGATGCGAAGCATAGCATCCGCTGTTACACCAACTGCTGCTCCAACTAATAAGCGTCCTTGCTTATCTTTAGCAGAGTTTGGGAATTCAATTACTTTTTCAATATCTTTTATTGTAATAAGCCCTTGTAATACACCGTTATTATCAACAAGAGGGAGTTTTTCAATTTTATACTTTTGTAGGATCTTTTCAGCTTCTTCCAGTGTAGTACCAACTGGAGCTGTAATTAATTGTTCTTTTGTCATTACGTCAGAAATTTTGATTGAGTAGTCTTGGATGAAGCGCATATCACGGTTTGTAATAATACCAACTAATTTTCGCTCATCTAAATTATTTACAACCGGTACACCTGAGATACGATATTTTCCCATAAGATGTTCTGCATCATATACTTGATGTTCTGGAGTTAAGAAGAAAGGATCTGAAATAACGCCGCTTTCAGAGCGCTTTACTTTATCAACTTGCTCTGCTTGTTGCTCAATAGACATATTCTTATGAATAATTCCTAAACCACCCTGGCGAGCCATTGCAATAGCCATGTCAGCTTCTGTTACTGTATCCATTCCTGCACTAATTAACGGGATATTTAGCTGTAAGCTTTCAGATAAAACTGTTTTAACACTTACTTCTCTTGGTAATATATCTGACCTAGCTGGTACAAGTAATACATCATCAAAAGTCAAACCTTCTTTAACAAATTTAGATTCCCACATAATTGTTCCCCCTATGATACCAGAAATTATTATTAGTAGCTTATCAATTGGTTAAAATACTGTCAAGGACGTATATATATGTTAGAATTTTTAGACAATAAAAGGAGCGTAATATATGCATCAAACATCTTGTACTTGGCAGCAGTTAAGTTTCTTTTTTTCATCTCAAAACGTACAACGTTATCTTGCCCGTTGTTACGAAAAATCCTCTATTCAGGATGCCGAAAAAAAAAGTTTTGAAAATTGTTATCCCTTTATTTATTACTTAGAACACGGGAAAAATTATTATGAATTATATAAGACAGCTCCATTTTCCATTCAACCAATGTTGTTATTTTATGGAATTAGTCAACTTTTTAAAGCATGCCTACTAACTATTGACCCTAACTATCCTGAATCCACTACTGTTTTAGCTCATGGCGTTACAACTCGCAAACGAAAAAAACAAGGGTATCAATTTTTAGAAGATGAGGTGAAGGTACAAAAAAACGGATTATTTACTCATGTTGCAGAACAACTGTTTCACATGAAACACTTAGAAGCAGAAAAATTTAACATGTTAGAACTAATGGGAAATATTCCAGAATTACAAAATTTATTTCGTTATAGTCAGAAAGGATCAACTTTATATAAAATCGATTCAACAATTAAAAATGAGCTCTCCTTTTCAGTCAACCTACTAGATCGATTACATATGACTAAAGAGAGATTTTCTCGTTACATTGAAACATCTTGTAAGCATTTATCAATACAGCACGTACCTGAGAAGACTAATGAATCGAATTTACTTTTTACGGCGCCCATTCAATCATGGAATCCTATGTACAGTACTCCTTTATACTATGAACATCTTACTAATACTTATTATTTGCCACTTACGACTGATCCTAGAAATCCTAAGCCAATATTACCTGAACTCCTCATTCATTATTTATTGCTCTATAATTTAAGCATGATTTCTAGGTATGAAACAGATTGGTGGTATGACTTACTTGGCAGTTATGGTTCTGAAGATTATCCATTTATTTATCAATTTCTAAGTATTTCTGCTCAAAAAATCCCTTACTATATTTCAAATTTTTTATTAATGGAACCAAATCTATTTCATGGGAAATAAAAAAACACAAGTCAAATGACTTGTGTTTTTAGTTGCTTGGCGACGTCCTACTCTCACAGGGACAAGGTCCCAACTACCATCGGCGCTAGAGAGCTTAACTTCCGTGTTCGGTATGGGAACGGGTGTGACCTCTCTGCCATCATCACCAAACTATGAAGG
>NZ_QXCO01000062.1:0-14691 GCF_003458115.1 Bacillus sp. ISO11
ATATATAGATTATTACAATACAAAACGGATAAAGGCAAAATTAAAAATGAGCCCGGTGCAATACCGGACTCATTTTTATCAAGCTGCCTAATGAAATAACCGTGTCTAACTTTTAGGGGTCACTTCATTTACAGACGGCTTCTTTTTTATAACTTTATCTTATTAAAACTTTAAAGCAATAAATAAGCAATCGGCGTAATAATAAGTAACGTTAAAATCGTTCTCTGCACATATAAAATAATAAGTTCAGATACTTTTAATGGAATATCTGTTGATAATATACAAGGAATGGAAGCGGAGAAAAACAAAATAGATGATACGGAAACAACTGCAATAACAAACTTTGTCACAATTGGTGCACTTACTACTAATAATGACGGTAAAAACATTTCTGCAATACCAACTGATGCGGCTTTAGCGGCTAAGTCTGCTTCTGGTAATTGTAATAGCCATGTAAACGGATAGAAAATATAACTGATCCAATCAAATATTGGCGTAAACTTCGCTAAGACGATACCAATTAATCCTACTGACATAATAGATGGTAAAATTCCCATCGTCATAATAAATCCATCTTTTAAATTCACTGCAATATTTTTCATAATGCTCGGTGCAGACTTTGATACTTCTAACGCATCTTCCCAAGCACGTTCTAACATTTTCTCTTTATAAACAGGCTCTGGGAACCCTTCTTCTGTTACATATGTATCTGGTTTTCTACTGAGGGGCGGGATTCTTACGGTGATAGCAGTCACGATGAATGTTACAACAAGTGTAGTCCAAAAATAAACATTCCATAAATGCATAATATCTAATGTTTTTGCGATGATGATCATAAATGTAGCGGATACTGTAGAAAATCCTGTAGCGATAATCGCCGCTTCTTTTGTCGTATACTTTCCTTCTTTATACACGCGATTCGTAATAAGGAGAGCAAGCGAATAACTTCCAACGAAGGACGCAACTGCGTCGATTGCCGATCTCCCCGGCGTATTCCATAATGGCCTCATAATTGGCCGACAAAATGTACCGATAAATTCAAGCAATCCATATCCGACTAATAACGCTAAAAACGCCGAGCCAATTGGAACGAGCAAACTTACTGATATGACTAGCTTCTCATACAAAAACGGTCCAACATCTGGCGCAAAGAACCAAGCTGGTCCTACTTTTAAACAATATAATATGCCAAAAACAACGCCAACTACTTTTAAAATAGAAAAACAAATGTCTACGATAGATGCATTCCATTTCTTCGTATAAAATGGATAAATCGCACCAATTGCCATAACAAATAATGCATAATAAGGTACTATGCCTGGAACCGAAGCCCTAATCCACGATACGATATGATCAATCATAATAGACGATGCACCGTTTATCGTAACAGGAACGAAAAACATAAACACCCCAACAAGACTAGCAAGTATAAACCGAAGAATAATTCCCTTCTCTCTCCCTGTCTTAATTACATTACTCTTTAATTCAATTTCACTCAAAATTCGACACCTCCTATTATCTAAATATTCTGTATAATTATGTTATATTCCTTCTTTCCATTTCTACTATTTAATCATATGAAAAAGCCTATTTTAAAATAGGCTTTTCTATTACCTCTCATAATCATCCACAATCACTTGAATGATACGATACGATTCTTCTGCTACTTTTTCATTACTATCCCTATTCGTATCATATGTAATTAACGCCTTCCAAAGTGCCCATCCTCTTGCTCTATTCCACGTTTCTTCATCTATGCGCAATACTTCTTTAAATACGTTTCTGCTATTCTTATCAAAAAAAGTCCATGCCATCGCCGCATCACAAGCAGGATCTCCTACACCTAAAATACCAAAATCAATTACAGCACAAAGCTTTCCGTCCTTAACGAGTAAGTTTCCAGGTGCAACATCCCCATGAACCCAAACTGGTTTACGCTCCCACGTTGACTGAAGTGCTAAATCCCAAAGATGCTTTAATACGATTTCATCAAAAACGTCCTTATTATTTTCGATCGCACCTCTCGCCTCTTTATCATATACCGATATAAGTCCGCCCCTGTAAAAATTATGTGCTCCAGCTAAAGGGCCGTTACTCGCATTAATAGATTGCAATTCTACTAAAAAGGATCCTAAGTCCGCCGCAAATTCATTTAAATCACGAACATTTTGTTTCGTAACTGTTTCTCCCTCTATCCACTTATTAATAGACCAAGGCAATGGATACGCTTCAGACGGATTTCCTTTCGCAATTGGTGTAGAAATTGGTAAAGAAAGTCTCTTACTTAATATAGGAAGCCAACTATTTTCTTTCTCTACTTGCGGTGCATATGCCGCATCACTTGGCAATCTTACACTCATCTCATCCCCTAAGTGAAACGTCCTATTATCATGCCCACTAAACTTTACAGGTTTCACTTCTAAATGGGCCCATTCGGGAAACTGTTCCTGTATTAACTTTTCAACTAAACTTACGTTAATTGGATGCATTCACATTCTCCTTTTCTTTTGAAACTTACTAAGCCCATCCGTACTTCCAACATATTCAAAATTATTTTTCTTATAAAAATCATTCAACGTACGATTATGCCCCACGCAATCTAACTTCAAATACTCTTTGTCATGTTGTACATTCTCTTCTATCCACTGTAAAATCCATTCTCCAATTCCGTTCCCCTTATACTTCCGTTTCACCGCAAATCTATGAATATATAATGAATTAGAAACTTCCTCTTTACCAAAAATATGTTCATCCCATTCATTTTGTTTAGGAGAAACTGTAACCGTACCAACTATTTCATCTTCTTTCAGAACAACATATGTATATTTCTCTCTTATACATTCTAGTATTTCAGCCGTAGCTTCCTCTCCTAAAAGATACTGCCACTGATCCACTTCTTTATATTGTAGCCATTGTGCTACTTCTTTTAATAGAGTAATAATGCTATCGCTTTCCTCTTCAGTAGCAGTTCGAATTGTATATTCTTTAACTGTATTTCTCTCCATATCGCTGTTCCCCTTTCCTATCGCTATCATACTGATAAACGCGTTCTACCGTCATTTTCGTCGGTAACGTATTCAACATAATAACCTTGATTCCTTGCGTTTTCATACATCAATTCAATCTGTTTTTGATCTTTAGCGTAAATTGTGACGTATGTACAATCCGCAACTAGTAAAACTAATTCACACTTACTCTCTTTAAATGCTTCATATGTTTCAATATCTACTACTTCCTCTCCTTTTGAATACGCTTTTAAATCTGCAAAAATAACATAATATATATTGTCTTTAAATAATATTTTCAAATCTGATCCTTCCACTATACTTGGTCCTTCTGGAAATAATGCCTCATCCAATCCACCACGTGCTATTAAGTATGACTCCTCACTCCCTACCCACCAATCATATGAAGAAATATCAATTGGCTTTAACACTTTCCAAAGTAAATTATCATATTCATTTGGAATATCTACTGTAATTCCTCTTTTCATTTATTTGCTCCTAGCTTATTTATTTTCGTTTTCATTTCATACATTATATACCAAATTAAATTACCATATTTTGTCGATATCTATGTAACTTGTATTTCACCGCGAAAAAAAACCGTCCCACTACTTATGAAACGGTTTCTTTATGCTTATTAAGTTTTTCATGCAATTGTTGCACTGCCTTTTAAAATAATTTCTAATATATGCACCACATTAGCCGTTCATTCTTAATGCTCACTTCGACTTCACGAAGTAATATAAAAACCATACCGCATGATTTTGTTCATCCGCAGCTATTCTCCGTAACAAATCTTTCAGATGTGCATCCGATGTCTCATCTGAAATTTCCAAATAAAAATCTACTGTCTTTTGCTCATCTTGTATAGCGAACTCTAATCCTTGTAAGTAGGTATTCGGACAGTCTTCGGTAATCTGTGGTTTCGGCTGCCTGCCAGTTAAATTCGTATAAATTTGTACAAAGTGATGAAAATGTTTTATTTCATCATTACGAATTTCAAGAATTTGTTTTTTCTCTGCTTGACTTGGAGCCATATTCGCTAATTTTGCATAGCAGCTTATGGCGCTATACTCTCCATTTATAGCTTTTTCAATATCACTTATCAACTTATCATTTTGCCTATACCAATCATAATAATTTGAATTATACATCGTATCCCCCCATACTTTCGCTTAACATTTTATGCATTTAGAAATAGTAGGAGCCTGTGTATTTAACGGGACGGCTTTAGATTGAAAGAAAAGTTTGAGAAAAGGGTCTATTTTGGAAAGGAATTGCTTATGCATAAAATAATACTATTGTATACTGTTGCTATAAACTCTCGCGGGAGTTAGGAAAATAAATTCGCGAATCAACGATTGGTTCAACATGATGCGGTGCGAAGCTATTATGAGTTAAGTGACATAATTAGGAGGTTCCACTATGCCATCTTTATTTAAAACTATGGAGTTCCAGCTAAAAACCGAACGACTTGACCTGAGTATGTGGGAGGAATCCGATTCAGTTTGGATGAGGAAATTAATTGGCGAACGTGGTGTGGACATGCCGACCCTCGACTCCGTTCGTAACCGGCTTATTGAGATGCGTAAGAAAGCAGATGAAAATGGCATTTCCCTTCTCACTATTCGAAGAAGAGACGAAGGCGATTTCATCGGATACTGCGGCTTGATTATCGGTCGTTCCACACTTGAAGAGCCGGAGATTGCATACGAGTTGTTCCGCAGCGCTCATGGTAAAGGTTATGCGACTGAGGCGGCATCTGTTGTACTGGACGCGGCGATTGCTACTGGACGCCAAAGACTTTGGTCGACTGTAGGCGCTTGGAATATCGCTTCCCTCCGGGTACTAGAAAAGATAGGATTTAAGCGTCATCACAGTACGTGGGATGACGAACGTGGTGAGATTGTCTGGAATGTACGTGACCTTTAGAGATCCCGACTTAATTCTAAACATAACACTTTTCAACAATTAGGTGTTTACATTGAGGAAAAGCCAGAAAAATTAACAAACTTTATTATCAGCAAATATTCATTCTTCAGCTTATAGATTTCATCAAAAAAAGCCGTTTCACTAATTAGTGAAACGGCTTTTTTTTAAGCGTTCAATTCTGTTTTATGCCCTTTTACTACACTACGTTTGAATGCAGTTGCTAATATAGTAACCATACTTACTATACCAATCCAAACGAGTACAGTAACAGGAGTATTCCAACTTAACCCTTTTCCGAAGAAGAAGATTTCTCTTAGGCCTTCAATCATAAATTTCATTGGTAACCATGAGTAAACCCAGTCTTGATAAAACGGAGACAACATCTCAGGTGCTAATGATAGTAACGGCGCCCCGAAGAATAGTAATAAAGCGAATAAACCGATTCCTTTTAGCCCAACCAATGAAAGTACCGCAGATATCATTAAGAAGAAACTAAAAGAAGTAATGGATAAGAATAGAGCTGTATCCGTGAAGTTCGAAATATTTAACCCTACCATCCCATCCGCAATCCATGTAAGACCAAATCCAATTACAAGTGTCGCAATAGCTCCTGTTACGATTTGGTTTACTTTTAACAGAAAGTTTTCTTTTCTTGAGCTTACTGGCATTTTACTAATCGCAATAAAAATAATCGCTGCACTAGCTAAACTTGCAATCCATAACGGCTGGAACAATGATATTGGTGAGTTACCGTTCGCACTATTTTTGCCGACCTCATTCATATTTTTCACGTTCTTTACAATAGGTGTTACTAATTTCGCAGCTTGATCTGTTGTTACAGTATCTCCTTTTGCTTTTAACCCTTCTAATATTTGCGTACGAACATTATTGTTCATATTATCAATAATCGCAGTTCATGGACCTTTTTATGCGGCTGGCTTAAAGAAATAAGTCAGCTATATAATAAAAGAACATCCACTATAATAGCGGATGTTCTTTTATTTCATTACAACACTTCAATATACCCTTCTGTTCCATGTACCCGAATTCGTTGTCCGTCTTTTATTAATTTCGTAGCATTCTCTACTCCAACAACTGCCGGTAATCCATATTCACGTGCAATTACTGCTCCGTGGGTCATAAGTCCGCCAACTTCAGTGACTAACCCTTTTATAGACACAAACAATGGTGTCCAGCCCGGATCAGTAAAAGCTGTAACTAATATATCACCCTCTTCTAAATTCGCTTCTTCCATGTTTAAAATAACGCGAGCTCTCCCCTCAACTACTCCAGACGAAACAGGCAGACCTACAATCGCGTCAGCTGGGAGGTTTTCTCGTTTATATTTACCTGTAATGATTTCTCCATCGGACGTCATTATACGAGGAGGCGTTAGTTTTTCGTATAATTTATAATCATTTTTTTGTTTATGAATAAGCTCATAATTTAGTTTATTCGTGCGAACAACTTCGTGAAGCTCTTCAAAAGTTAAATAGTATATATCATCAACTTCATGAATGACACCGCTCTGCACAAGTTGCTCAGCTTCTTTCAGTAACGCTTGCTTATATATGAAATAACGATTAATCATACCGTATTTTGGATATTCACGATAGCCGATAAAATTACGGATATTACGAATCATTCGCTTCGTTTCTTCTACTTTTTGTTTTCCACCCGATAAGTGCTGTAATCGATCTACTAACTCTTCTTCTTTTTTCAAAGCTTCTTGCAGTCCTTCTTCAAATTTCCGCTTACTCGCACCATATTCAAAATCTCTTATATTATTTAAAATCATCGGGATAATTGTAGTTGGCTTTTCACTCCAGCGCGTTTTCGTAATATCTATTTCTCCGCTACATCTCATTCCGTATTTATTTAGAAAAGTTAGAATAGCATCTCGAGCTTCTTCTCCACCTTTAAACTGAACTAGTTCATTTAAAAAGCTATCATCTTCTACATGTTGTAAATACGTAATAACTTCTTTGTACGGCCGAATCACATCAGCGACATCCATTAATGCTAAACCCATTTCAGATGTAATATTATTTTGTACGGATTGAGAAAGCGTGTCTGCTGCATTTTTTTCACCTAACCATTGCTCCATCTTTTCATTTATCCATGTTGAAGCATTCATACCAGCCATAATGACAGCGATACTTTGCGGGTTAAACAATACTTTCTTTAATTGCTGAATATCTTCCAAAATAAAATCAAGTACGTCCACTCCTGATTTCAGTTGCATATTTTGTTTTAACTCTTCAAGTGATGCTTCACTATTCTTTATTAATTCCGTAACGATTGCTGGATCATTTTCGATTTCTGGTTGCGCGCTTGCAGGTGGCACACCTTTACCAACACTCTTTTCTTTTTCATCATCTGGTAATAATTTAATAAAATTATCTCGCTCAACTATAGTCGTTAATGCATCTCTTACGAGTGGATCCGATTTTCCTAAAGTGTTTATTAAGTAATCTCTGCTAGCAGGTAAAGCTAATTGTTGCGTAGCATCGACAAATAACCTGCCTCCCGCTTTACGCATAGGGGCACTAGTCGTTAACAAGAAAAAAGATAAACCTAATGGTTTCATCGCATCGGTCATCATTTGTTGGTGACCAACTGATATATACACGTGATTTTCCCCATCATTTACTTCTGGAATTGGATATAAAGTCGTAATCGGTCTGCTTTGGACTATATAAATTGTATCATCAACTAAGCACCATTCAATATCTTGCGGACAACCAAAATAAGCTTCGATTTGTCTTCCGATGCGTGCTAGTTGTAAAATCTGTTGTTCAGTAAGTGTTTGAACTTTTTGCTTATTAGGAGCAATTTTCTTTCTCTCTGTTCCGCCTTCTTTTCGTCCATAGATGGCTAATTTTTTCGTTGCGATGACCTTTTCGACGATTTCGTCTTCTTTTACCTTATAATTATCTGCAGAAACCAATCCAGATACTAGCGCTTCGCCAAGTCCAAAGCTGGCATCGATTGACAACACCTTCCTATTCGAAGTAATCGGATCCGCAGTAAATAAAATCCCTGAAGCCACAGGGAAAACCATTTTTTGAATGACAACACATATAGAAACTTGATTATGATCAAAACCGTTTTGCATTCGGTATATAACCGCTCGATCTGTAAATAAAGAAGCCCAGCACTTTCTTACATGCTGTAAAATCGCTTCTTCTCCGATAATATTTAAATACGTATCTTGTTGACCTGCAAATGAAGCATACGGTAAATCTTCAGCCGTAGCACTCGAACGCACGGCATACGCATGTTCATTTCCAAAACGCGAGAGATAATGAGCTACTGCTTCCACTACATCAGTAGGGATTTCTACTGCCATAATGACTTCTCTAATCTTCTTACTCATTTCACCAATTTGAGCACGCTCTTCCATTTTCAACTTTGTTAGCTGCTGCAACAAAGTTTGAAACTCTTCATTTTGCTCGATAGCCTTTTCATATCCTACCGTTGTAACACAAAAACCTTCGGGTACTTGTATACCTTGAATGTTTGTTAACTCCCCTAAATTCAAACCTTTTCCACCGACGAGCAAAAGCTGCGTGTTTTCTATTTCCTGAAAATCGAGAACGAAAGAACTCATGTAACATCTCTCCTTACTTTACGTGTGTTCTTGATTGTATCAGTAGTAAATACGAATAAACAGTCTATTTCGAACTTGATTTACATGATATAATTAACTTAGGAAGAGATAATTATTTTTATTTCTCCACCTCTCATTCACTTCAATTCCATCTCCAAAACTAAACATTTTTTCATTACGAAAAGCATCTGTACAATTCATCGTCTTATTTAATGGCGTTTTATTAGTTACTGTTATGTATTTTTTATATAAATACACATTAAAATATAAAGATTAATTTTTATTAACCCATCACCCTTCTCAAAAAAACTGTAGAAACTATTATATAAATTCATATGTCTCCACCTTAATTCTAGGACTTAATTTTTTGTACTCCCCCCACTATTCTTTTTTTCAAATGCCTCAAAATGGATTTGAGAAATTAGGGAACTATAATGTCGTATTGAAACATATTAAGGGGGATAAAAGGTGGACAAGGAAATGAATTATGGAAGTGATTACAAGTTTATTCCAGCAACTTCAATTGAAAGTGGTCATGGCCTCGAAGTATTACCTGATTTATTTTGTTACACGATTCAAATCGTCAATATATGCTTTGTTGGAAATCCTAAGACCAATGATTTTGTTTTAGTTGATGCTGGAATGCCTAAATGTGCAAATGAAATTATCTCTATCGCTGAAGATCGATTTGGTACCAATAGTCGCCCAAAAGCAATTATTTTAACTCATGGGCATTTTGATCATGTTGGAGGAATAATTGAACTCATTAAATATTGGGATGTTCCAGTCTATGCCCATCAAATGGAGATACCGTTTTTGACTGGACAACAAAGCTATCCAGAACCAGACCCTACAGTTGAAGGTGGTATGGTAGCGAAAATGTCTCCCCTGTTCCCTAATGAACCGATTGATTTAGGAAATAGCGTAAAAGCACTACCTACCGATGGAACTGTTCCCCATATGCCAGAGTTTAGATGGATTCATACATCAGGGCATACTCCTGGGCATATTTCATTATTCAGAGAGAAAGACCGAACTTTAATTGCTGGGGACGCTTTTGTTACAGTGAAACAGGAGTATCTGTATAAAGTAATAACTCAAGAACAGGAAATAAGCGGACCCCCTCGTTATTTAACAACAGACTGGAAAGCAGCTAAAGAATCAGTCATTAAATTAGAAGAATTAAAGCCTCTAGTCGCTATTACTGGACATGGGATACCAATGTCAGGTGAATTGCTATCAACAAGCCTCAAAACACTCGTTCAAGAATTTGATAAAATTGCTGTACCTGATTACGGAAAATATATAGATAAAAAGATGCATTAAATGCGGAAATACTTTGTTTATTTTTATATTAATGAATCAAAACACCAACGAATATTAAGTTTAATATGAAAAAACACTGTACTTAGGCAACATCTCTATTATAAGAATGGAACTACCCTTTATGAATAAAGCTCGATATTCCGCAAATACTATCCATAGTATAAGCCTGCTTCTTACCCAGGTTGTACTTCTTACCATTAAGGGGTGATTAAAACGGGTTACGCTATATAAAAGCATAATCCGTTTTTAATGAAATATTGTATTCCATATACGTTTAAACAATGGAGGAAAATGATGAAACATATTGTTGCCTTATTAATTAAATACACAGCGATAACTGCAGTATTGCTAATCATGCTCAGTATCTTTCAAGGCATTTCAATTCCTAGAGTATTACTAATTTCTCTTTTTCTTACGGGAGCTGCCTATTTAATTGGAGACCTCTTCATTTTACCTAAATACGGAAATATGATTGCTACAATGGCAGATTTCGGCTTAAGCTTTTTCGGAACTTGGTTACTAACATCCTTGTTTACTAATTTAGATGCTACTCGTAACATTGGACTTTCTTCATTTATAGCCGCTTTAATTATTGGTGGAACAGAAGTTTTCTTCCATATTTATATGAAGAGGCTAGTGCTACGTAACGACGATGAATTAAAAAATCGCAATCATATTCATCATGATAAATATGCTATGGAAATATCAGATGAATATATAGATTCTTCCACAATAAATAAATCCAAGCTTGAGGATACATCTAAAAAATAAAAAAGTGGCCAATGCCACTTTTTTATTTTTGTTTATTAAGCTTGATCAGAATTTCTTACATGTAACGGAGGTGGAACTACCCACCCTTTTTTCTTACTTAAACGCAGCAACGTTACACCTGCTTGCGCTTTTTTCATATGAAATTGTCCAAATAGCATCCCTACATCTTCTCGAAGACATTTTCCCATCACTTGACTACATGTCACAAGTCCAGCTGCTAATCCTGTAGAAACAGCTGCTGCTATTTCAACATCATTAATACGTGCCCCTGGGGGAATGTCTTCGATAGATGCAACTGGTCGTTCTGGAGGAGCAGGCGGTAATGCTACGCCATTAATCTTTAAAAGAGCTTTTAATTCTTCTATTTCCGAATTCATATCATTTTCAATTAAGCCTTCTAAAAACTTCTTCAAATCTTCATCACCTGTATGATTCATAAATACTTGATGACTTGCAATTGCACCCTGTGCAGCAAGAAGATAACTCCAAATGTCAAATACTTCTCCGTAATGTAAAGGTTCATTTTGAGGATTTCCACTTAATATACCCATTTTTAAATTCCTACCTTTCGAAAATATCATAATAAATATTGATTTCAATATTGAAATCAAATTTTTAAGTATGCTTTTTCCTGCAAAAGATTTTCTATTATGCATGGAAAACACCTTTCCAACACTGCGTGTTTTTTGTTTAGGAAAGTAGTTTACAAATTAAATACTCAAAGATTATGAAAGAAGATTATCAATAATCTTTGAGTGAGAATCTGTTTAATATAAGGTTTTTTATTTTTATAAATACACAAAAGAAATTGATTTACATATTTGCTATATTTTATACCAATTCACTTAGCGATTAGCTCTACCACCAAGTTGTTGTTCAGCCATTGCTACTAAACGTTTTGTAATTTCACCACCAACAGATCCGTTTGCACGAGCTGTTGTATCTGCACCAAGTTGTACACCAAACTCTTGTGCAATTTCATATTTCATTTGATCAAGAGCCTGTTCAGCGCCTCGAACTAACAATTCATTACGATTTCCACTATTATTGTTTGCCATATTATTTCACCTCCGATGTTTTTAATATGTTACAAATTATGAAAAAATAATTATCCTTTTTATGGAAATTAGTTTATGAATAAAAATTGATTTTTTTCTTAAAGTAGGGCAAAACATATAAGAAAGAATAACTGATATAACATACTTTCATAACAATACTATGTATACTTCCTAATTCCCTTCAGTAAATAAAAGCAAGATTTCTATTTCACCAAGAGATTAAATAAAATTATGTTTTGAGACATAATCCAAAAGGAGATATGAGATGAAAGCTGTAACCTATCAAGGACCAAATCAAGTACAAGTTAAACAAGTTGATGATGCAAAGTTAGAGAAAAAAGATGATATTATTGTAAGGATTACTTCAACCGCTATTTGCGGTTCTGATTTACATTTATATCAAGGTAACATGCCCTTACCTCAAGGATACATTATCGGCCATGAACCAATGGGAATCGTTGAAGAAGTCGGGCCAGATGTCACTAAAGTGAAAAAAGGCGATCGTGTTGTCATCCCCTTCAACGTTTCTTGTGGACATTGTTTCTATTGCCAACATGAAATGGAAAGTCAATGTGATAACTCAAACCCTCATTACGATTCTGGTGGATACTTTGGTTATACGGAGAAATTTGGTAATCATCCAGGCGGACAAGCAGAATATTTAAAAGTTCCATTTGGAAATTTCACTCCATTTGTTATACCGGAATCATGCGAGCTTGAAGATGAATCCCTACTATTTTTATCAGATGTTTTACCTACAGCCTATTGGAGTGTAATAAACGCAGGCGTTAAGCCAGGTGATACTGTTATCGTCCTTGGTTGTGGACCTGTTGGGTTAATGACACAAAAATTTGCTTGGATGCAAGGCGCTAAACGTGTAATTGCAGTGGATTACTTAGATTATCGGATACATTATGCAAAAAAGATTAACAATGTTGAGGTATTTGAGTTTACAAAGTTCCCTGATATGGGAGAACATTTAAAGGAAATTACACATGGCGGCGCCGATGTAGTCATTGATTGCGTAGGCATGGATGGAAAAAAATCAACACTAGAATTTCTAGAACAAAAATTGAAATTACAAGGTGGAACTCTCGGCCCTATTCAAATTGCTACGAAAGCCGTAAGAAAATACGGAACGGTTCAAATGACTGGTGTTTATGGTGGCAATTATAATGCATTCCCACTCGGGGCATTTTGGGTTAGAAATATTAATCTTAAAATGGGACAAGCACCTGTTATTCATTTTATGCCAGAACTATTTGAAAAAATAACAAATAAAGAATTTGACCCAAAAGAGATTATTACACACAAAATCCCCCTTGAAGAAGCGAGCTACGGTTATCAAATTTTTAATAATCGTGAAGATGACTGTATAAAAGTCATTCTGAAACCTTGAAGCTACAATTCATTATTCTTAATAAAAAGATAGGATTACATTTCATAATCTTATCTTTTTATTAAATGCTAAGTATCTATCCCCCATTTTCATCTCACATCTAAAATAGTTATTTCCAAAAACTTTGCATTTTGAGGTAATAATTAATTGGTAAAAAAATGAATTAAAGTATTAATTAACCAAATAGCGGACACGATAACAATGTTAACTAACTTAAAAAGAGGTGTCCTTCATGTTTTATTATAAAGAAGAAATAATTAATATGATTAAGCCGCATAAACCAGACCCAGCTGCTGCAAAAGTTTTACAAGAAATATTAGGTGGGCATTATGGCGAAATGCGTACAATGATGCAATACTTCTTCCAAAGCTCAAATTTTAGAGGTAAAGAGAAGCAATATCGTGATTTACTTCGAGGTGTTTTTTTAGAGGAAATAAGCCATGTAGAACTTGTACAACATACAATTAATCAACTATTAACTGGATCTGGTGAACCTACGCCAGGAAATGCTGGTATTGACACAGCACCACTTGATGAAGCGGTTAAACATGCAAATCCTCACCACTTTATTGTAGGTGCTCAAAGTTCATTGCCTGTTGATGCAGCTGGCAACCCATGGAATGGCTCTTGGGTATATAGTCATGGAAACTTAATTAGCGATTTATTAGATAACGTAGTACTTGAATCTACAGGTGTACTTCAAAAAACTAGAATTTATGAAATGAGTTCCAATCAAACTTTTAGAGAAACACTTGCATTTTTAATTGTACGTGATAATGCACATCAAAATGCTTTCGCAAAAGCTTTAGAGACATTGGGTGTTGAATGGGGGAAACTCTTCCCTGTGCCCAACTATGATATTAATAAATACCCAGAGTGCAGAAAGTATGTAGACATGGGATTCCATAACGCACAATTTAATTTTAGTTTAGATCCAACAAGAATGGGAGAAATATTCCAAGGTGAATCACCAAGTAGAAACAAAGGAACATTAGCAGTAACTGACCCGCCAAAAGGGTTTCCTGTACCAGAACTTCCTGAAATGCCAAATGAGCATAGTCCTGGATTAAAAGATATGGATCTTTAAGGTCATTATGGCCAACTATTGATTCATAGTTGGTCATAATGCTTTATAAAGATTCATGTGAATTTGTTGTTAACATGATAGGATATTTTAATAAATCCTCTTTATTTAAAAGTGGTGTTGATCATATTTCTGCTCCTCTTAATATTGTTTCTATGAACCATTAAACGCCACTGTATACTTACTTATAATCTCCCTATATTGTAAACAAAGAGGAGGGACTTGTTCCCCCCTCTTCTTTTAATTTTTCTTTAAAAGAATTGCTCCTGCAATCCCTGGGTGTGTCATTTCGAATGGATCTAGAATTAACTCTAAGTCTTCTTGTGACAATACACCATTTTTCACACAAAGTTCTCGAACAGATTGCCCTGTCGCGATTGCTTCTTTCGCAACGCGAGCTGCTGCTTCATAACCGATATGAGGGTTCACGGCTGTAATAATTCCTACACTTTTCTCAACATACTCTTTTAAGCGATCTTCATTCGCTTCAATTCCTTTTAAGC
>NZ_QXCO01000063.1:0-14577 GCF_003458115.1 Bacillus sp. ISO11
ACTTATATTCATTACTACAATCACAAAAGAATTAAAACAAAACTAAAAGGATTGTCCCCTGTGCAATACAGAGTTCAATCCTTAGTAGCTGCTTAATATATTTGTCTAATTTTTTGGGTTCAGTTCAGGAAAAGGTAGTCTTTTTCTGTTTTTAAGATGTATATTCTATTCATGTGAGGTTAACA
Source organism: Bacillus sp. ISO11 (assembly GCF_003458115.1). Classification (NCBI taxonomy): domain Bacteria; kingdom Bacillati; phylum Bacillota; class Bacilli; order Caryophanales; family Bacillaceae; genus Bacillus; species Bacillus sp. ISO11. The sequence continues at coordinate 186 of NZ_QXCO01000063.1, forward strand.
TAACGTCCTATTATCAGTATAGCAATAGTAAAGGAGGAACCCTACTCTCACAAGGGAACCCCCTTTTTTGTGCTATGGGTCTATGCATTTTTCTATACATTACTATCCTGACAAGGTTTTAGGGTCCTCTTTTGTTCGTGAATTAGTAGAAAAACTGTATAATATCTTGCATACTCTTAGCGTGGTTATTTTCCAAAATGCTGGTGATACCCCTCATTGTATTTAGAGTAAAAATTTTTAAATATAGCAGAAATGATAATGAAGTATCTATCTCTAATTTGCTAACTAAAAATTTTCAATACAATTAATGTAGAAGCAATGGAGAAATAGGTTATTAAATATTCTACATTTTATAGACTTGCTAAGCAGTATAAAGAAGTAAAAAAAGGGAAACCTAACGAATAATTAAGGATGATTCAGGGGGTACCAAATGGAGCATAAAACAGAAGTAACAATTGGGGATTATGTTCAATTTTTATATCGTAAAAATCCTAATTTAGAATTAACCGGATATGTAGTCAGTGTTCTACAGAATACAATTGTTGTAGATATTACAGAGATAATGGGATTTGAAGTAGATGATGTTAGGCAAGTAGTAAAACACGGTTACTATAATAAAGTGAATCAAAGGCAAATAAAAAATAATGTTTCAAAAAAATGCTCCTAGATCAATCTAGGAGCATTTTTTTGATGAAGTTACTGGATTTCTTACGATGATAAATACCAGCCGTTAAAGAGTAACATATTCATTTAGAAAAAGCACTATCATGGATTCTTTTATATGACAACCGACGTTCATCTCCACCTAAAATTGGTGTTTCACACCTTCACATTTTTGAGGAAGGAGTCTTCTGTCTGAAAATGATAAAAAAGTCCTTAACAATTTGTTAAGGACTGCGGAATAGAACCGCAATTTGGGCTGACACCCAATCAGTTTGTAGAAAATAAATTGCGATTATAATAGCAATTGCATTCCCAAAAGCAATATTTCAAATGGATTGTAGCATACCTGTAACTAGATTGGTATCAATAAAATATGGATTGGATTACAAATAGTGGTTTTGAATATTAGAAAGAGTTTAAAAGTTAATTACTTCTCATGAAGAAAAAACCTTAAGAAAACTTGTAACGATAAATTTTTTAGAGGAAGGGTGGATTTTTAATTATAAATTCACATAATTTTCAAATATTAAAACTCTGGATGTTAATATTTGTTATATAATGAAATCAAGCCGTAATCAATATGGTTTCCCCGTTATGAATAATGAGATAATTTATGTGTCCCGTGTATTCGCTTTAAAACAAAAAGAACTTGTAGTGATTTCTACAAGTTCTTTTTGTTTTTCTTATTGTATTAGAAAAAAGCCCTTGAAATATAGCAGAAATAATAATGAAGTTTTTATTTCTCGTTTGCTAACTAAAATTTTGTATTTTAACAGGTTTCATTAATAAAAATATTTTAGACTATAGAATGAATCATTAGAGAGATAAAAAATAAGGAAAAAGGGAAGAACCACCAATATTCTTTCCTTTTTCCTACAATTAGGGTCTCTATATTAATGAATATAGAAGATTATAAAATGTTGGATGCAACAGTTTACATTCAAAATTATAGCAGGAGCGACAGGTATTTTTTATGCAATATTGCATAAAAAATTATGATTTATCAAATATACATGTCTAATGAGAAACACAAAAACTCTATATAGGATGAATTTAATCCTTACAGTTTCTTTATAGTAAATTAAAAACGGCAAAAAACAAAAAGGTTAATTTTATCAATACGAGTTTTTTCTTTTACATATTAAAATGGAAGTACCCTTTCAATGTATACTGACCCCTTCACAAATCGTGAAGGGATTTTTTTATTTAATAAATGAGTTTTACAAAACATATAGAATGTTAAACTGATAAAACCCATTAATCTCAGTATGTGTACATGAGATCAATGGGTTTTTATTAATATGTGTTCGAAGATGTGGGAAGTATTTTGTGTGTCTATAAACGTTAGTTTAAAATTTTACAGATGTCTGTATATTCTATGAACATTTGGATATGTACGAGTTTCCAGTAAAGATCAAAATGAAGAACGACAAATTCGAAATATGAAAGATTTAGGGATAGAAGATCGAGATATTTTTATCGATAAACAATCTGATAGAAATATTCAACGCGAAAATTATCAAATGTTAAAACGTCTTGCTCGTACAGGTGATACCATTGTATTTGATTCTTTAACTAGACTAGGAAGGAGCATGAATGATGTCCTAGAGGAATTCAGATACTATGAAAAGCATAAGATTAATTTACAATTTATAAAAGAACCATTCATTAATGTAAATTACACAGGTAAGAGTACAAATGATGTTATTCAAAGTGCTATTCAGAAAGCAACTCTTACCATTTTATCTGCTTTTGCAGAAAAAGAACGGCATGATATTAAACAGCGACAAGTGGAGGGTATTGCTCTAGCTAAAAGGCAAGGTAAGCGGTTAGGACGTCCTCCAGTAGAAATTACAGCCGAATTTATTGAAGCCTATAAAGAATGGAAGTCTGGTGGCATTACAGCAGTAGGAGTCATGAAGAAATATGGTATCAAACGTTCTTCGTTTTACAAACTTGCTAAGCAGTATGAAGAAACAAAACATAAAAATCTACTGAATGATTAATTATAATTTAGGAGGTTATTATATGAAACATACAGCAAAAGTAAAAATTGGTGATTGCGTTCAATTTTCTTATCGTAAGAATCCTTCCTTGCAATTAACTGGATATGTGATAGGAGTTTTAACGAATTTCCGGAAAGAATTCTCCTTCCTCAAGCGTGTGAAGGGCGTAGCCCAACGGTAGGTGGCAGATGAATTTCGTTTTGGCGTAGCCAAAAGGTTTTCCTTTTTATTTTGCCTCTGATATAATCAGTCTTATAAATTATAAGGGCTGGTATATAAATGAAATTAGATAGTAATAACCATTCAGTATTCTTGTTATATTATCACCTTGTGTTGGTCGTGAAATACAGAAGAAATGTGTTTGATGATGATATGTCAGACTATGCAAAAGATATGTTTGTTCGACTATCTGAAAACTATAACATCACGTTAGTTGAATGGAATCATGATGTAGACCACGTTCATATTTTGTTCAAGGCACACCCTAATACAGAAATGACAAAATTCATCAATGCTTATAAAAGTGCAAGTTCTCGACTTATTAAAAGAGATTTTCCACAAGTGAAAAAGAAACTTTGGAAAGAGATGTTTTGGTCAAGAAGTTTTTGCTTGCTAACTACTGGTGGTTCGCCAATAGACGTAGTAAAAACATATATTGAAAATCAAAGTGAAAAGTGAGGTGAAATGATATGACAAAGCAGAATAAAGCATATAAATTCCGTTTGTATCCAACAGAAGACCAAGCACATCTTATGCGTAAAACTTTCGGTTGTGTACGTTTCGTGTATAACAGAATGTTAGCTGAACGGAAAGAAGCGTATGAAAAACATAAAGATGATAAGGATCAACTAAAGAAACAAAAGCTTCCCACTCCTGCGAAATACAAAGCAGAATTTGAGTGGTTAAAAGAAGTGGATTCATTAGCTTTGGCAAATGCTCAACTAAACTTGCAAACTGCCTATAAAAATTTCTTTCGTGGTCAAAATGACTTCCCAACATTCAAAAGCAAAAAAGACAGAAAGTCTTATACAACGAATGTAGTGAACGGAAATATTATGTTGCTTAACGGTCATATCAAATTGCCAAAACTGAAAATGGTACGTATCAAACAGCATAGAGAAATACCACAAGACCATATAATCAAGTCATGTACGATTTCTATGACACCTACTGGTAAATACTATGTGTCCATTTTGACTGAATACGAAAAAGAGATCGTACAAAAAGAAGTAGAAACAGTTGTTGGATTAGACTTTGCGATGGAACAATTATACGTCAGTTCTGAGGATGAGAGAGCCAATTATCCTAAGTTCTATCGTGAAATGTTAGACCGATTAGCAAAGGCGCAACGAGTATTATCAAGACGTACAAAAGGTTCTATTCGTTGGAATAAACAACGTATCCGTGTAGCTAAGTTACATGAAAAAGTAACGAATCAACGTAAGAACTTCCTTCATCATAAGTCTAAAGAGTTAGCTACTCATTTTGATGTTGTAGCTATTGAAGATCTAAATATGAAAGGAATGTCGCAAGCACTTCATTTTGGAAAAAGTGTCGCTGACAATGGGTGGGGTATGTTCACTTCTTTTTTAGCTTATAAACTACATGAACAAGGCAAACAACTTGTGAAAATAGACAAATGGTTTCCTTCCACAAAAACATGTAGCAGTTGTGGAAATGTGAAAAATATGTCATTGTCTGAGCGAGTCTATTCTTGTATATGCGGTGTAAATCTCGATAGAGATTATAACGCAGCTATCAATATCAAAAATGAAGCAATACGCCTATTGGCGTTAGCATAGATAGCAATAAAATAACCCTTGGAACAAGGGAGTTAGCTCGGCTGTCTTAGGACGAATTCGTTAGCTACCAAAAGTAACGACTAACCGAGAAGCCCCCACTTCAAACAGTCCGTTAGGGCGTTAAGTGGCGGGTAGTTCACCGAATACCATTGTTGTAGAGGTTTCAGATATGATGGAAGAGGAGTTAATTGATGCTAGACAGGTAGTAAAGCATGGGCGTTATCATAAGATAGCCCGTAAACAAGTAAAAAGTAAAGTTTCATGAAAAACGCTCTTAAAGAAATCTAGAAGCAACTTTTCAAATGTCATATACTGTCTTGAATACATTTGTGTATTGGCATTTTTGTTCGTATTTTGTATACTAAATGTGAGTTTCCTTACAGTAGGCAATCTTTCAATTTCTATGACAGCCAACTAATCTGTTAATTATGTATGGTAGCAAATAAGCTCTTATGTCCACAGATATAAGAGCTCATTTGTATATGAATCACTCTTTTATGTACAATGAAAGAAAAACATCATATGAGATGGGAAGAGGAAAACCCATGTCCAACCAACAATTAGTGAATTTACGCATTGATTTTGCTTTTTAACAATTATTTGGTACAAGTGGAAATGAGGATATTCTCATTGCTTTTTTAAATGCTATATTACAGGATTCTTTGGAATCGCCCATTGTTTCGTTACAATTAGAAGATCCACACTTGCACCGAGAATACGAAGAGGATAAATTATCGATTTTAGATATTTCCGCTACATTAGATACAGGAACAAAGGTAAATGTAGAAATACAGTTGAATAACAATCATGACATGATTAAGAGAAGTTTATAGTACTGGGGAAGGCTATATACATCCAAATTACAAAAGGGAATGCCATATAGTTCTCTTCATAAAACCATTACGATTAATTTATTAAACTTTGTGATGTTTCCAGAATATGAAGCATTTCATACAATAGGAATCCTATGGAATCAACAGCAACAAAAGAAGTTAAGTGATGATATTGAAATTCATATAGTGGAAATTCCAAAATTAATGCAACAGTGGCGTAATGAACAAGTAAATCCTTGGGAAGATTCGTTTGTTCGCTGGTTGTTACTACTTCCAGCGAATGAAGATGAACGATTAACCCAGACATTGGAGGATATTGCGATGAACCAAGACCCGATTTTACAAAAATCTATGAACAAATGGGAACGTATGAGTCAAGATTCTTCTTTCCGACAAGCGTATGAAGTAAGGGAGAAAGCGTTGATGGATGAAGCTGCAAAGTTTGCTCATGCTCGTAATGAAGGAAAAAAAGAAGGGATTCAGCAAGGGAAAATACAAATAATTAACGGTATGCATGAACTAGGTGTACCAATTGAAACAATTGCTAAAGCAAGCAAGTTAAGTGTTGATGAGGTTGAACGTATTCTAGAAAAAAAGAATTAGTAAAAAAAGAAACGAAGTCAAATTGACTTCGTTTCTTTTTTATATGACTTTTTATTAGAGCAAAGTAACGATTATTACTTTTAGGGGGCTCGTCACATACCCACCAAGCTAAAATTTTGAAGTACCCCCAAAACAAAAAAATATTGTTTTACCGTGATTTATGAGAAGTCAACTCATTTTCTTCGTTTTGGGGAGCTACCAATTTCTTAAGTTGATGGCAATGGGGGTACTATCCTTTATTAAGGTTAATTTAAGTCTTTTGGAAATTAATTCTTTAAATTAGTTTAAGTACTTGCTATTATTTAGGGGAAATAAAGGGGGAGAAAATATATGATGAACATACGTAGAGCGACAGTAGAAGATGCAAGAGAAATAGTTGTGATAAAACAAAAGATTGTTGAAAGTACAAATTTTTTTCTTCGATCACCTGAAGAGCCGCAAGAGAAAGCAGAAGATTATCAAAAAAAGATACAAACAGGACAAGGAAATGGAGGATTAACATTAGTAGTAGAATTTAATGATCAAGTCATCGGTTTTTTATCTTTTTCTAGATCTTCCTATATGCGTTTACACCATGCCGGTTCATTTGGAATGGGGATCAAACCGGAATTCGGTAATGCGGGTATTGGAACAAAGTTACTATCCTATTTTATTGAATGGGCAAAACAACAAGAAGGATTAGAAAAGATATGTCTGGATGTATTTTCAAACAACAAACGGGCAATAAATTTATACAAGAGATTAGGATTTAGAGAAGAAGGTAGGCAAATAAACCAAATTAGGTTCAAAGATGGTTCTTATGCTGACATTATATTAATGGCACTTTATATAAAAATACCGAGTAAACTCGCATACTAAGGGTGAGAAATTACTTGCAGTTTGCGTAATTTATATTATATCCCAAAACCATGTATCCACAAAGTTATGTAATATCCATCCGAAATCATATTTTTTCACCAAATTGAGGTTTATCATAGGAGTCACGTCATATGTCTGTCAACTTGGATTAGTACCAACGTTGATATAATAAGGGAGAATGTAAATATTTTAAACAGTAGAGTTTTGCCTTCCAGAATTTTTTTATGGAGTTACTTCAAAATCTTAGCTTGTTAACGATATGTTGATTCCTAATACCTGCATAATATTTAGTCATATTTCCTTATCTATATTAATTTCTTGAGAAACATTGCAACAGAATCGTTCTATGAATTAGATATATCATTTTTGTAACATGAGCGGTCATAGAATAGTACGGTAAAGATTAGGGTTAATGTTAAAGCATTCAATAGTTATACTGATAAGGAGGAAACTAATGAAAAAACTAACTTTTAACGATTTGAACTCGCCGGAAACTATGCGTAATCCCATTATGTTCTATAAAAACCTCATGGAGCAACAAGAGCGTTTCTTTCGCATTGATGACTTTTATGGCATGGGAGGGGCATGGGTTGCATTTCACTATGATGATGTGGTTGCAATTTTGAAAGATTCCCGTTTTATCAAAGATTTACGAAAATTCACACCGCCTCGTGATAAGCAGAATCCTATTGAGGAGAATACAGCAGTGAGTAAACTATTTGAATGGCTTATGAATATGCCGAATATGCTTACGGTAGATCCCCCTGATCATACTCGCCTACGTCGGCTAGTCTCTAAATCCTTCACACCACGTATGATTGAGGACCTTCGTCCTCGTATTCAGCAAATTGCCGACGAATTGTTGGATGTTGTACAGGAACAAGGAAAGATGGAAATTATTGCAGACTTTGCTTACCCACTACCCATTATAGTCATTTCAGAGATGCTTGGGATTCCCACCAATGATCGAAATCAGTTTCGCGCATGGACACAAGAACTGATGAACGCCTCAGTGGATCCTGGTCAAGGGACTGCAGTGACAGCAACACTTGAAAAGTTTATTAATTATATTGAAGTATTGTTTAACGAAAAACGCCTAAATCCTAGTGATGATTTAATAAGCGCGCTAGTTCAAGCAAAAGAACAAGAAGACAAGTTGAGTAAGAACGAGCTTCTTTCGACAATTTGGCTGCTCATTATCGCTGGACATGAAACGACAGTTAATCTAATTAGTAATGGCGTACTAGCGTTACTTCAACATCCTGAACAAATGAATTTACTAGGGCAAAATCCTTCTCTGCTGCCTTCCGCTGTCGACGAACTATTACGCTATGCTGGCCCAATTATGTTTAGTAGCCGTTTTGCTAGTGAAGATGTGACAATACATGGAAATAGGATTCGTAAAGGCGAATTAGTTCTACTCTCCCTGACTGCTGCAAATATTGATCCAAACATATTTCCTTATCCAGAGGAATTGAATATTTCACGGGAGGAGAATAACCATTTAGCCTTTGGGGCTGGTATACATCACTGTTTAGGAGCTCCGTTGGCGCGTTTAGAAGGACAAATTGCATTAGGCACTTTGTTAAAGCGGCTACCTAATCTTCGCCTAGCAATCGAAGCGGATCAATTGATTTATAACCATAGTAAAATTCGTTCCCTTGCAAAACTACCAGTTATTTTCTAACCTAAGGTCCGACATTAGTATCCATGGTGATTAAATTATTTATAGTTTTGGAATAAAGGTTGATTAAAAGTGCCTTATAAAACTTGATTTTAGTTAAAGATATCGCCACATTGTTATAAAACTAAAACTTTATAGTACCCCAAAACGATAAAATTAGCATCTCCAGGTGAAAATGTATAATTTTTTGTTTTGGGTATATTTAAATTTGTTAACTTGATGGGCATGGGGGCTCGCCACACATCCATCAACTTAAGAAAACAAATCAGCCCTAAAACGAAAAAATGAGCTTTTTTATTAAAAATTAGCAAAAAATCTTGTTCTGGGGTAGTTGTATTTTTTTAGCTTGATAGCGGTGTGGTGCTACCCCTACGAGTGTTTTTCAGATATTCTGCTTGTGGGAGCAGCAATTCTAACACCAATCAGCAATAAGAGGGCATAGATATATATCCTCTAACTATTGATTAAAGGCGATGGATAACTTGCAATTTGTTAAGACAACCTATGGAAATGCTGCGAGCCAAACAGATTTAGCGAAATTAGGAAAATGTTTAAAAGCGTTAAGAATTGCTAGGGATACAATAGGCGAGGCGCGTAGTGAATTATCCACTTACGAATAATTATCATAAAAACCAATTAGTATTACATAACATCCTCAGAAGTATATATGAAGTTTAGCGTTTTCTTTGTAGTTAAGGAAACAGTAATCTCAAAGATTTCAATTCTAATGTTTGGTACATGCAAGAGGATAGCAAGGAATGGAAGGTAGGAAAGATCAACGCTGTTGAATACATGGACAAGGCTGGCATGAAGAAAGCGACATTTTACAAGAGAATGAGGGAATACGAGGAAATAAAATCCTTAAAATGATATAAAAAGATGTTTTGATTTTAGTGTTTGATATTGCAACCACAGTCATTAGATAGGATATAGTTGTCTGTGTAGCAACGGAACCAAAACTTACATTAAGTATTAGCGAATATTCATTTCATATATTAGTGGATATAAAAGACCGATTTTGAGTGTTATGATGTCCGCTAATGATACTTATAGGACATTCTGAAATCAAAAAACGAGAAGCGTGCGGTCAAAAATCATTTGTGTACCCAAAAATCTATATAATTTTAGTCATTTTCGCCGTTTTTAATGTCCGCTAATGCTTTATAGCGTGATTTGGTTCCATGTGTTACACAAAGGCTTAATTGTAGTATTGCATGCAGATGATACCGGAAAAACATCATTTAATCCGCTTGTTCATATGTGAGTAGTAACTAAAAATATTAACATGAAGTCAACAGGTGTTAAACGAAGAATAGATGAATTAGGGTGGATTGTTCTTCCGAAAGAGTTAAGAACAACGTTAGGAATCTATGCGCTTCATTTTCTTTTTGCACCAGAACCGTCTTTATAAGTTCTATGTCACTATAAAATGATGCATGCAACAAAACTATTTTCTTTATTAATAATAATGGTAATTTTTACACTAGAACTCTTAGTATTGCGTATTAAAGTTCCTCTATTAATATATTTAAAGCTTTTGACTTAATCCTTTCATATTCCATAGCCCCAGCAAGTTCATCAGCAAGTAAAGGCGACTTTCTAACATATCTTTCGCGAATTACATCATACAATTCGTATGGAAATAACATATCAATAAACATAATTTTCTTCTGCTCAGCTGTTAAAGGAGAAACTGACTCATATGCGTTAATCATAATTTTAAATTGGTTTTCATTCCAAACACCAGTTGTATCTAATAGAGGAATAATCATTTTACGCAAGTCTCGAATAGGTAAATCGTAAGAAACCGTATCTAAATCAATTACCCAAATTTGATTACTTGGGTCTAATAAGGAATTTCCTGTTCCATAATCTTGATGACATAAATTTGGGGATGTTTGTAATTCATCAGTCCATTTAGTATATTCAGATTCCAATAGTCTTTGGTGCGTTTGTTTTGCTTCTAAAATAAACGTATCAATTTCGGCCAAGTATAGCTGTGAAAATGGATCATCTGGCATAGTTGCAGATAAAGTTTTCCAAATCTCCATCTGTTGAAATCTTTTAATGTAATGATTGGGCCAACGTCCTAGTTTGGTAAATATAGGTATTCCTGGTGGGGGCTTATAGCCAATAGAGGCTACATGGAAATCTGCTAACCCTTTCATAATCATTTCAAGATCTTCTTGCATTGTAAGCTCAAATGGTCTTCCCTCAATCCAATCATAAACAACAAATAAAAATGGACCGTGCTTTGTATACAACTGATTCAATTTGCTTGGAATTATGCTTGGAACACGCATGCCTTTGTTGGCTAGATAATCTTGAGCGTGAATGGAAAATAGAGCTTTTTTTTCGGGGCGATGAATTCTCTTTAAGCAAAAAGGTCCATCTGCAGTTTGAATTTTCCATACTAAGGCCAGTTGTCCACCTTGTATTAATTCGATTGTAGTTGCTTGAATATCCCAATGCTGGATCATTGTCGCTGCCAATTCTACTAGTTTTTGTTCCTCTTCGGGCGATAATGTATACACCGCTTCTTCATTGTTATTCTCCACATATATCACCATCCTTTTATGCTCTCTTATTACTGTATGGTACATGACCATTTTTGTTCTAGCCATTTGCCTTTAAGGAGAAAAAGTACTATTGACTAATTTTCATAATAAAGGATGAAAAAATGGTCGATAAATCACAAACACAAAGTTTTTTTCGTAACATATGAAGAAGGTTGTATTTTTATGAAACAGGGAGGCGTTTTAATGAAAATAGCCATAATTTCGACTGAAAAGCTACCTGTACCAGCTGTACGAGGTGGAGCTATTCAAATTTATATAGATTCTGTTGCTTCCATTATTGCTTCAAATGGAAAAAATGTGACAGTTATTTCTATAACAGATCCAAATTTGAAACCAGAAGAAAAAGACAAAGGCGTAAGGTATATACGGTTTCCAGAAGAGGAATATCTCCATTATGTTATTAAACATTTGAAACAGGAAAAATATGATGTAGTTCATTTATGCAATCGTCCAAATTGGATTACAATTTTAAGTGAGGCAGCACCACAGACGAAATTTGTGTTAAGTGTGCATAATGAAATGTTTGCATATGAAAAGATAAGTGATGAAGAGGGAGAAGCATGTATTGCAGCTGTTTCAAAAATTGTAACAGTTAGTGATTATATAGGAAGAACAATTACCTCGCGCTTTCAAGCTGCAAAAGCAAAGACGAGAACAGTATATTCTGGTGTAGATGTAAATGAGTACTATCCTTCGTGGACAGTGAATGGAACAAAAGTTAAAAGTCATGTGCAAAAACAGTTGGATTTACAAAATAAAAAAATAGTTTTATTTGTTGGACGCTTGAGTAAAGTAAAAGGTCCTCATATTTTGCTACAAGCTCTTCCTAAAATAATTGAGGAAAATCCAGACATTGTAATGGTTTTTATTGGTTCAAAATGGTTTGGAGATAACAATGTAAATAATTATGTAAAACACTTATATACCTTAGGCGCTATGTTTCCAGAACATGTAGTCTTTATTAAATTTGTTAAGCCAAAGGATATTTCAACACTTTATGCTATGTCAGATATTTTTGTTTGCTCTTCACAGTGGCAAGAGCCCCTTGCTAGGGTGCATTATGAAGCAATGGCAGCAGGTTTACCAATAATTACGAGTAACCGAGGTGGTAATCCTGAAGTAATTGAAGAAGGAAAAAATGGATATATTGTCAATGACTTTGAAAACCCTGATGCATATGCAGAAAAGATAATTAATCTTTTAAATAACGAAAATAAAAGAAAACAGTTAGGGAAATATGGACGTAGTAAGGTTGAAAAAGAATTTAATTGGAACCGAGTTGCTAAGGATTTAATGAAAGTGTATGGGGAAATCTTATAAATTTTAAGAAGGGGATGATTAAAGGTGGAAGAAACAACTGGATTAGAGAGTGAACATTTAAAAAAGGTCCTTAGCTTTTATCCATTTGAAATAAGTAATATTTTTTTACAATCAAGCAGAAGTGGGAGAACAATGTGGGAAGTTGAAACAGAAGAAGGATTAAAAATATTAAAACAAGCACAAATGCACCCCAAAAGGATGCTATTTATTGCTGGAGCACATTTACATCTCCTTCAAAATGGATTGCCAATTACAAAAATTCATAAAACAAAAAGAGGGGGCTTTTGTATTGGATCTAATGAGTATGCGTATGTACTATATGATAAGCATCAAGGGAAAGAAGTCATTTATTATAATAAAGAACAATTAGAGAAGGTACTAATATATGCAGGTAAATTCCATCAAGCATCGGAAGGATATATTCCGATGAAAGAAAGTAAAATTCGGAGTAGATTAGGAAAATGGCATAAATTGTATAGATGGAAATTACAAGAGTTAGAAGGAAACAAAAGAATTGCACTTTCCTTTCCAGATGATGTATTTTCAACTATGTTTTTAGAGTATGTTGATAAGATGTTAGCACGTGGAAAGAAAGCATTACAAGAACTAAATGATCCATATTATGACCAATGGACAAAAGAAGTTATTGCATCTAATAGTTTTTGTCAGCAAGATTTTACCTTAGCGAGGTTTACAGAAATAGATGATGCTATGTTTATGAAAGAGCTACATTCTATTACAAGTGATTTACCAGTGAGGGACCTACGTATTATTTTAAATAAAGTAATGAAAAAAATGTCAGTTTGGGATACTAATTTAGCTATTCATATGTTGAGTGCATATAATTCGGAAAATTCCTTTTCAGAAAAACAATTTCGTGTTCTTTGGACTGATTTATCGTTTCCTCACTTATTCTGTTCAATTGCACATAAATACTATTTAGGACAAAAGCGTTCGTGGTCTGACGAAAAGTATATTTGGGCATTGCAAAATATTATTGCACTTGAAGATTCTAAGGAAGAATTTTTACGGAATTTTTCTGATATTTATCATGAAATCAAGAGCAATAGTGGGGGGAAATAAAATGAGTTCAGAACAAGAAGAGATAGTAATCCCTATTTTAGATTTAGAGAAATTTGTATTTTCTCCACCTGGGCCAATGGGATGGGAATTGTCAGAGTATGAGCAGCAAAAAAATATTGTACTAAATGAATCTTCGGTGCTAGAGAATTTAGCGATTATTAAGGAAGTGGAATTAGAGGAGTTGCCCAAAATCGGATTGCTAGATTTAGAAGAGAAGTTACCACCAAAAACTACAATGATTGATGACGTACAAGATAAAGAGATTCAAGATGTAATAGAGCTGGAAGAACAAAGTGAGGAATTAAATGAGATCGTTTTAACGCAAATAGAAAAGCCAAAAATAAAAGTCACTATTATTACTCCTGATCATCCATTAAAAGGTCCATGGGTATCAAAATTGGTAAATAACGCTAAGGAGAACGATTAATGAAACTTCCGCAAATATATTAATCTTTTTATACTCTTTCAACATAGTATATATAAATCTATATGAAAGGAGTTAGGTAAATGGCTGATGTGAAAAGAGCAAAAATAAAACTAGATGTTGAGAATGGCTTTAGTGTTAATCCTGGTGATGATTTACAAGAAGTTCTAAAATCTCTAGCTGAAGTAATACAATCAGGCATGCATAATGGTGTAGAGGTTGAAATTCAATATGTTGATGAAACAGAAATTACTTTTACAGACGAAGAAGAGGACGAAAAAGACGAAGGCGAAGAAGACGAAGAAGACGAAGAAGAGGAAGAAGACGAAGAAGACGAAGAAGACGAAGAAGAGGAAGAAGACGAAGAAGACGAAGAAGACGAAGAAGACGAGGAAGACGAGGAAGACGAAGAAGACGAAGAAGACGAAGAAGACGAAGAAGACGAAGAAGACGAGGAAGACGAGGAAGACGAAGAAGACGAAGAAGACGAAGAAGACGAAGAAGACGAAGAAGACGAAGAAGACGAAGAAGACGAGG
>NZ_QXCO01000064.1:0-14074 GCF_003458115.1 Bacillus sp. ISO11
TTCTGTATATTTTTGAAATGATTGTCCTTTTCTTGCCATAAAAAAATCCCCTCCAGATAAAACAGTATTGAGTCCATCATATCAGATGGACTCTTTTTTTACTGTCTACCTATAGGGGATAATACCAGTTTTTCACAAACGCCTCCTCTTATTATTCATACACTGTAAACTGAGGTTTACTCGGATGATCTTTTACTAGCGCATCATCTGGAAACTTTGAAACTTTTTGATATACGGCAATGTCACCGATACAACCTCCTGTTAGTAGAATTCCTAAAAATGAGAGTGGCTCCAGATTCATAGCTAATCCCAATACAATTGGCAAAATTCCAGTTGGTAAAAACGGAAGCATTAACACTTTCTTCATTTGCTTTACTGTAACCGCCTGTTTAGAATGAGCATATGCAACACCTAATTTCCAATTAACGCCCCATTTTAGTTCACTCCACGGAACACCTCCGATATAGCGAAAGCCAATTAAATGTATCGCCTCATGAATACAAACGAGAACAATCATTGCGATAATAAAAAGAAACATCGTTAATAATGTAACTTCAACTTGAACCCCACCTGAAAGAAATATATGCAAATAACCAATTCCAAACGACAAAGCAATTATTATAAAAAATAAAGAAAAGTTTAATTTAACCATCGAAACAGTAACAGTCGTTTCTTTTCTTTTATCCATCTTCCCCCTCCTAAAATGTAAATATATCTTTACAAAATTGTATAATATACCCAAAATAATGTAAAGATATATTTACATTTATTCTTACATACAAAAAAAGAAACCGGCTACTTTACTTCGTAAAACAGCCGATTTCTTCTATATGTTTCATCGTACGCGCTAATACGTCATCGCGCATTATAAAGCTAAATTTTCTATTCGTTTTAATGTTGTCAGGAATGTCTTTTAATAAAACAGACCCTTTCGTTTCTTCGTAATGCGTATGTTCTTCTACCGCACTAATTGTTGCAAAATAAATGTTTTTAATGATTATTTTGTCTTTTCCAGATACTTTGTATTGTCCTAAGTAAGTTAAATCAGAAACTATGCCGCCGGTTTCTTCATGAACCTCTCGAACTGCCGCTTCTTCCGGTGTTTCCCCTAGTTCTACTTTACCACCTGGAAATTCAAGACCGCGACGTAAATGATGCGTTAATAACCATTGATCCCCGTACCGGCATACAACCCAAACATGCTTTGGCTCAGGAGAAAATGGATAACGTTCAAACGATAATTGTACAGTGTTGTGGTAATAATCTTTAAATTTGTACATGCCATTACTCCCCTATTGATGGTTACAAGTTTTTCCTACCACAAATTGTAGCATATTCTCGCTTTTCTGCATAATATTATCCAATTACAATCCATTGATTATTCCCATTTGCGCGACTAATTCTTTCGTCTCATGATTTCCTAAATCGTAAATCATTTTATATGCTTTTTGTAGTTGTTCATCATATCGGTCATTATTTGAATCGTGATGATACTCAACAAATGGAACGTGGGAGCGTACAAATGACCCTAAATCTTCTACATATGCTTGATCAAAGTGCTCTCTTAATTCCGTAATTTCCTCATCATTTGCGGAAATCTCAAAATTATACGTATCCGCCGTCTTCACTTGTGAAATTTGACCATTTCCTATTGATATATAATATGTTTTTTTCGTCTCCATGTAACACCCTTCTTTCATCCTTTTATTTTCTATTGTTTTCATCAATTACAAAATTATGTAAAATAAAGAAAAGGAGGGATTTTATGTTCAAAATATTAATTATCGGTATTATCATCGTCCTAATCATCCTCGTACTCTCCATCATGACAATTAATAAAGGCTATGCTTATAAACATTCCGTCGATAAACTAGAAGACAATCCTTATACAAAAAAGAATAAGGAGAATTCCTAATATGCTTCGTATACTTCGCATCATAGTAGCACTCACTGTGATCGTTATGTCGGCAATTGGATTATATACAGGTCAAAATAATTTTTTACCTCTTTCACAATTTCTATTAGGGGCTTTAATGTTTCTCATCGCATTTGAACAAATAAAGAAAAAGGAGGCAGCAACTGGATTTATTTGTATTATTGCCGGTGCTTTCATTTGGATAGTTCTCATTATTACCTACATAAAATAGAGGAGGTCTTTTATGCTAAAAGGGGGTCGGATTACTTTATCACTTATTGCCTTATCTATAGCAATCTATGGATTTTTTACTGGTAGTAGAGAAATAATGCCTTATATGTTCATCTTTTTAGGAGGTATGGCCCTCACCATAAGTTTAGAGGAAATATTAAAACGACAAACAGGAGGTAGTCTGCTCGCTCTACTAGCAGGGGCCGCTGCTTTATTTATTGGTTTCACAGAAATATTCTAGTAAATGGTCTAAAGGAGGCTATACAATGCTAACTCTAACTATATTACGGAGTTTTTTAGCATTTCTCATGCTTCTCTTACTCATTCTAAGCACTTATATCCATGTTACCGATAATTTTTCACTTCTTCCATACTTACAATTTATTCTCAGTTGTTCCTTTATTCTTCTAGGAATTAATGAATTAAAATCCGGACGAAAATCAATGAGTATCCCGTATTTTTTCGTTTCTGGTCTTATATTCTTCTTCTTAATATCGAACTACTTTCACTACATGTAGAATGAAATTTTGACCAATTTAGCATTTATAATTATTTTCTCTCAGTAACTATGTCTTTCTACTAAGGGGGATTCCATGTTAAAAAACATTCGAATTATAATCGCCACTATCGCTCTTTCTCTCGTCCTATTTAGCTTCTTTGCAAACTTCACTATTCTTTTACCTTACGTGTTCATCCTTTTGGGAATCGATGAAATAAAGCAGCAGCAAAAAGCGAAAGCATTTGTTTATTTTCTCTGTTCTGCCTTTATTTTATATGTTGGAGTATCTAATATATTTTCATACAAAAGAAGAGTATGGTCGCTCTTAGCACAATAAAAAAACTGCCCTTTCACAGGCAGTTTTTCTTTTTATCCAAAAACTTTCTCAAGTTCATCTTTATCTTGGCTTAACCAGAAGTTCATTAAGCGTTGTGCTCCTTCTAAGTCGTGAAGCTTCGCTTGACCACATTGCGTTTCATTTGCAGCCGGAATTTCTGTAATTTGAACCGCATCTTTTAATGTTAGTTCTAATAAATCAATGATTTCTCGAACTGTCGGCGTTCCGCTCACTACAAGATAATATCCTGTTTGGCAGCCCATCGGTGAAATATCGATAATATCAAAGTGCGGATAACGATCAATATATTTACGTAAATTAAATGCTAATAAATGCTCTAACGTATGAATAACATCTGGTTTCATTGCTTGTTTATTCGGTTGACAGAAACGAATATCAAATTTATTTACAATACCGTCACTACCTACATTGTGAACTCCGCAATGTCTTACATAAGGTGCCTTTACAATCGTATGATCTAATTCAAAGCTTTCTACTGATGGCATACAACATCTCTCCCGCTTTTAATTTAATTCCGTTATATCCAATATGATATAACGGAAATGCACATTAGTAAAGTATTATGTACAGTCGTGCTATAATACTTTAAGAATATGCTGAAAAGGAGACCGTTATGAAACAGATTTTTATTGGGATTATACGCTTTTATCAAAAGTTCATTTCTCCGATGACGCCACCAACATGTCGTTTTTATCCAACTTGTTCTCATTACGGATTAGAGGCGTTTCAAAAACATGGTGCACTCAAAGGCTTTTGGCTTACTTGTAAGCGTATATTAAAATGTCACCCTTTCCACCCGGGAGGATTTGATCCTGTCCCAGATAAAAAGGATGACAAAGTAAATTCTTAATTGTCGTAACCATTCACAACTAAATCTAATTTTCCTGTATCAGGATCTATAACAAGACCGTGAACAGGTACTTCTTCCGGAAGTAATGGGTGGTTGCGAAGTACTGATACGCTATGTTCTACACTTTCTTCCACACTAGAGAAACCGCGCAAGAATTGTTCTAAATCGATTCCAGAATAACGAAGCATATCTAATTTCTCTTCTGTTATACCGCGTTCTTTCATTCTCTCAATCGTACTACTTGCTTGAATTTTTGCCATACCACAATCATGGTGACCAACTACACATACTTCATCAGCGCCAAGTTCGTATACAGCGACTAAAATACTACGCATAATACTTCCAAATGGATGTGAAATAACAGCGCCTGCTACTTTAATAATTTTCACATCACCGTTACGCATATTCATCGCTTTTGGTAATAGTTCAACAAGTCGTGTATCCATACAAGAAATAATTACCATTTTTTTGTTTGGAAATTTCCCCGCTACAAACTCTTCATATTTTTTCTCTTCAACAAATTTCTCATTGTACTGCAAAATCTCTTCTAATGACTTCATAGTAAAGGACCCTCTTTTCTCTCGTTTACACTACATAAATAGTGTACCAAAATATGAAAAACTCAAAAAGGATATCGCTTTATAGTAAAAATAAGATATTTTCAGATAATCGACATAATTCTTTCAAAATATACACACATCTTTGTAACAAGTTTCACATACTTTAAACGTATTTTCACTATAAACTGATTGTAGATAATGTAAAAAAGGAGTGAATATTTATTATGTCCGACGTTCTGTTACTGAGTCGTTTTCAATTTGCAATTACTATTTTTTATCACTTTTTATTTGTACCTTTGACAATCGGACTTGTCATTTTAGTAGCATGTATGGAAACTCAATACGCCCGCACATTGAATCCAACATACCGTAAAATGGCAAATTTCTGGGGTAAATTATTTACAATTAACTTCGTAATGGGGATTATAACCGGGATTACGATGGAATTCCAATTTGGAACAAACTGGTCTGAGTACTCCAAATATATGGGAGACATTTTCGGATCCCCTCTCGCAATCGAAGCACTCGTTGCCTTCTTCTTAGAATCTACTTTCATGGGAATATGGTTATTCGGTAAAGCCAAAATTTCACCAAAGTTCCGTGCCTTCTGTATGTGGATGGTTGCACTTGGAACAAACATTTCCGCCCTTTGGATTATTACAGCAAACGGCTTTATGCAAAACCCTGTTGGATACGTCGTGCGTAACGGCCGCGCTGAATTAAATGATTTCTGGGCACTCGTTACGAATCCATACGCTTGGAACATGTTCTTCCATACTGTAGTTGGTTGTTATATCGTAGGTGCTTTCTTCGTTATGGCAATTAGTGCTTATCACTTATTACGTAAAAATGAAGTAGAATTCTTCAAAAAATCATTTAAGTTTGGTTTAATGTTAGGCTTATTCGCCGCAACAATTACACCGTTTATGGGACATCAATCTGGTGTATCAGCAGCTAAATATCAACCCGCAAAAGGTGCTGCGATGGAAGCAGTTTGGGAAACTGGAAAAGGACAAGGCTTCTCAATTGTTCAAATTCCTGATGTAAAAAATGAGAAGAACTTTGAATTCCTTACGATTCCAAAACTCGGAAGCTTCTTCTACACAAATTCATTTAATGGCGAAATTGTTGGTTTAAAAGATATTCCGAAAGATGAACGTCCAAATGTTAACCTCGTGTATTATAGCTTCCGCTTAATGGTTGCACTCGGCATGTTCTTTATGGCATTAACTTGGTATGGCTTCTATTTAAACCGAAAAGGAAAACTAGAAAACTCAAAACGTTATTTGAAAATTACAATATGGTCTGTCTTACTTCCTTATATCGCAATTAACGCAGGATGGATTGTCGCTGAAGTAGGTCGTCAACCATGGACAGTATATAAACTAATGCGTACAGCAGAATCTGTATCACCTATATCTGTCCCGCAAATTTGGTTCTCATTAATTAGTTTAATTTTATTCTACACTTTACTTTTAATCGCAGACGTATACTTAATGCTGAAGTTCGCGAAAAAAGGACCTGCCGCATTAGAAGAACCTGCTACTGAGGGAGGTGTAGCTCATGTCTCATGATATGCTTGCAATCATCTGGTTCGGTTTATGGGGCGTGATTTGGACAGTTTACTTCATTCTTGACGGGTATGCACTTGGTAACGGAATGATTTTTCCTTTCGTTACGAAAGATCGACAAGAACGAAATCAATTACAAGAAGCAATTGGCCCGTTCTGGGGCGGTAATGAAGTATGGTTAATTACAGCTGGTGGCGCAACATTTGCTGCCTTCCCAGTCACATATGCTAATATGTTTAGTTATTTATATACACCGTTATTCTTAGTATTACTTGCACTATTTGCTCGTGCCGCTGGACTGGAATTCATGCATAAAGATGATTCACCAATTTGGCAAAAAACTTGTAAATGGGCATTTGCAATTGGCAGTTTCCTAATCGCCTTCTTATTCGGTGTTACATTCGCTAATCTTTATTACGGACTACAAATCGGAAAAAATGGCTATGAAGGAAATTTACTTAGCTTACTAAACCATTACGGTATATTAGGTGGTCTTTTCTTCACTGCTATATTTGTCGTATCCGGTGCCCTTTGGGTCATGATTAAAACGACTGGTGAAGTATCTGATCGTGCTTATAAAATCGCAAGACCATTTTCAATGGCAGCTGCTATTATTTTAGCTATCTTCTATGTAGCAACTGCTAATCGGACAAACTTATTCCAAAACTTTACGGAATATCCGGTACTATTCATTCTTCCAGTACTTGCAATGCTAATGAGTGTACTCGCACTTATTATGGTGTACAAACATAAAATTGGCCTTGCATTCACATTCGTTTGCCTAACAATCGCAATGTTTATGACAACTGGCTTTGCAGGTATGTTCCCAAGAATGTTACCATCTCGTATTAACGATGCATACAGTACAACGTTATATAACGCAGCTGGTAGTCAATTAAACTTAAAAATTATGTTCTTCGTTGCAATGGTTATGGTACCAATCGTTATTGGATATCAGCTTTGGAGCTACAGTATTTTTAAAAATAAAATTCATAAAGACTCTGCTAAAGGGTATCACTAAAGTAAAAAAAGACACTTCGTTTGAAGTGTCTTTTTTTGTACGTATGATTTTCGATAAGATGTTATATTTCTAATCTAACAACTATAATACAGAAGAATCATTAACAGCTCACAGCTAGAGTGTAACATACAACAAACATGTTACTTTATGCAATTTTGCATTTTAAAATTATAACGTTGATTGAATAACTTGATCATACGCATCATTATCCCTTACATCCGCCGTACTAATCCCGCTAAACGTTTGTACTTTCATTCCTGTATTTGATGATCCCGATCCATTATAAGCTTTCGTCTTTTCAATCGGCTGTACGTTATATTTATCCCCTACATTAATTGTTCCATTGCAGTTTTCAATAATAACACCTTCCACAACTGCCGGCATTTTGTCACCCACTTTCATTTCTTTACTTTTATTTTATGAAAATCGCCTAGAAAAATAGCATGTTTCAATAAGAAAAAGCACTCAATTTGAGTGCTTTTTCTTTAAGCATAAAGACAAGTTTGGAGACAGTTGACTTCTTCAAAATTTTATTAGGGGTAATATTTTGAAAAAGAAAGCCTTTCATATGTAGGTTAACACCACTGGAATATATAGTAAATTGATAATATTTATACGGAAGATTGCTAATGTTTAGTATAGATAGTTTACACTATGCTAACAGTGAAAACTATCTATACTAATAAAAAAAGGTGCCTTCAAAAAAGACACCTTTCAAAAACAGACACTATAAAACAGAATTATTTATTGTTATACGATTGTTAGATACAAAAAGTAGAGGGAAATGTTTGTATTAAATTCTGCTTTATAAAGTCTGTCTACAAATTATATTGTAATCCTCTTCATTTGAAAAAAAATATAATATGCACAATTGCATACAAAAAGAAAAAGCACTCTATTGAGTGCCTTTTCAACCATTTTACTTTTAATATATCGCTTTGAATATATTGTAACATATGTATCCATATATTTTATTGAGAAAATTCAAAATCCTTTTTCTTTCATTTTCACTTATAAAATCATGTAATATAAAAGGTATGTCAAATTCTTATACAAATTGAGGTGTACTATATTTATGATGTATTTCGGAATTATTCCTCTTATATTATTTATTATTTTTCTTATCTCATATTTAAAAGATCCGCGAAAAATAATAAACGGCTTTTTATTTAATTCCTTTGTCTGTTTTTTCCTTCTTTTTTGTGTGATTATATCTGTAAATTCAAGTAGTGATGTCCTACGCTATATTATAATTTTACCTATTTTAGCACTTCTTATTATGCTTCCTTTCGGTATTGTTGCTTTAATGTTTGGGCTATTTCTTAATGCTAGAATTTTAATGAAGCGAGAAGGAAGACGGTTCACTAACTGTTTAACACTCCTTGCTGCTTTAGGGATGTTATTCTTTATGTTACTCCCTATTATAAACCCAGCAAGTTTGGTCTCATCGCATTTAGAGCCTATTTTTGCAGCTATTTCTCTTATAAGCTTCTATTTCTTTATACACTTATCTAACTTCTTAAGTGCATATTTTTTATACCAATTCAACAGACCAAGACGTAATCAAGATTTCATCATCGTTCTTGGTAGCGGCTTAATTAATGATAAAGTACCACCATTACTTGCAAGCCGCATTAATAAAGCTATCGACTTCTATTGGAAACAAGCAGCTGTAAATACACCACCAACAATTATTTTCTCTGGTGGTCAAGGTCCAGATGAAGGTCTTCCAGAGGCAGAAGCAATGCAAAATTATGCTGTTGAAAAAGGAATTCCTCTTGAACATACGGTGCAAGAAAATCGCTCTGTAAACACATATCAAAATATGTTGTTCTCTAAAGAAATTATGGATTCTTTAAAACCTGAAGGTAAATATAAAAGTATTTTTACCACAAATAATTTCCACCTTTTCCGCGCTGGCATATACGCTAGACAAGCTGGTCTTAATAGCCAAGGAATCGGGTCAAAAACTGCATTTTATTACTGGCCTAACGCAATGATTCGCGAATATGTTGCGATTGTCGTAATGGGACGTAAGCGCCATATGAAAATATGTGGAACTATTTTAGGTTTCGCTTTATTCGTATCAGTACTTAGTTTTATATTTTCTTAATAGCATCCCATCCTTTGAAAGGATGGGATTTCTTATACTGATTTCAAAAATATTTTAAAGATAATATGGTGATAATATTCCCTGCATACATCCATTAAAGGAGAATTTTTTCAAATTAAATGTTAAAATAAAATTTAGGTGTGAATTACGTAACAAATAAGAAACTAGTTTGAAACGAGGAAATTATATGGAGAAAATTATCAAAAACAAGCCCAATAAGCTAAAAATTGCTTCAAAAGCTTTGATGATTATTATTGGGGCATTTATCACAGCGTACGGATTAGAAGCAGTATTAATTCCAAATAACGTATCAGACGGTGGTGTGACTGGTTTAAGTATCGTTAGTTCAAGATTATTTGGATTGCCATTAGGAGCTCTAATCGCAGTTATTAACATTCCTTTCGTTTGGTTAGGGTATAAGCAAATCGGTAAAAGCTTTGCGATTTATTCTATTATCGGAATTGCTTCATTAGCAGTAGGTACCGTTGTCATGCACGGAATACCAGCTATTATTGAAGGCGATACATTATTAGTTACAGTTGTTGGTGGTATTATCATCGGTTTTGGTATGGGACTAGCATTACGTAACGGTGGGGCATTAGATGGAATCGATATGCTTGCTGTATTGCTTTCTCGTAAGTTACCATTTGGAACGAGTGACCTTATTTTATTCTTAAACATGTTCGTATTTATTTTCGTATCAACGGTATTCGGTCTTCAAGGAGCTATCCTTTCGGCAATTGCTTACTTTATCGCTTCGAAAGTGATTCATATCGTTGAAGTTGGTTTAAGTGGTTCAAAAGCATTTAAAATTATTACAAAAGAGCCTGAATTAATGGTAGAAACAATTCGCGATCGTTTAGGCCGAAGTGCAACATATAACGAAGTATACGGTGGTTATTCAAGAGAGAAATTCAAAGAAATTTCTTGCGTAATTAACCGTTTAGAAGAAAGTAAAATGAAAGAACTTATTAATGAAATCGATCCACACGCCTTTATTACAGTTTATGACGTAGCAGAAGTAAAAGGCGGTAATTTCAAGAAACGTGATATTCATTAATCGTTATATAAAAGAGGGTGTGCCAAAATTTTGGCACACCCTCTTTTTATTATTAAGTTGCTATCGTTGTCAGTTTTTGTCGGTAAGTCGATATATTTCAATAATCGCTGATATATTTTGAGTTGTGGTCGATATATTCTAATAATCGCTGATATATTTTTACTCGCCCCCTTATGCCTAAATCGTACCAACTGAAAGGGATTAATTCCCATAACAAAAAAAGACCAAAAAGCAATTTACACTTTTCGGTCTCTACACTATCTTCTCTTCGTAATCTTTCCTGAACCACCGACCCTCGTTTTCGGAGGAGATGTATTCCTTGGCGGCGTTTTAATAGATGATTTTGGCTTCACATCTGATCCGCTTGAACCGCCTGGTGTTTTCGTAATTTTCCCCTTGCTTCCAGTAGAAGGTGGGGGCGTCGTATTACTTCCTTTTTCAGTAATACTTCCCTTATCACCTACTGATGGTTTCGAATCTACATTATCGCCTCGCTTAATGATAGATCCTTTCCCTTCCTTCGTAATTGGAGGTGGGGTTTTCTTTTCTTCTTTCGTAGGTGGTCTTTCTGGAATAACTGGTTGATGATTTTGTCTGTCATTATATCCTCGGTAATCACCGGATGATGATCTTTTTGAACCGAATATATCGTTTAATATGCTACCCATAATATATCCTTGCAAGAAGGACGGTTGGTAATTTTGACGGACAAATTCTTTATTACTTATTTCAATTAACGTATCAGATGGTTTCTCTTTATCCTTTTGCAGGTTATAAATCTTATCAGAATAAACGAGGAACATTTGATTTTCGTCTTCTTTAGATGCTTGCTTCGGTTCTCTTTCGTTAATGAGTTCCTTCGCTACTTCAGGAACTGACCGATTGGCGGCCCTATACACGTAAGATTCTTGTTTACCTTCCTTGGCAACAGATTCAAGTGGATAACGGTCTTGAATCGACTTTGTCTGCCCGCCTTGACAACCTGATAAGGCATAACCAGCAACAACAAGTAATATAACGATAGCAAGTATAGGGATTACAAACGATTTAATCATGGTAAACAATCGGTTTGACATGATTACGCCCCCTTACGTTGCTCTTATAATTTGTACATCAGCAGGAATGATTGCTTCTCCCTCATACATCATTGTGCGACCATTTTGCCATTCAATACGCAATAATTTTCGATTGTCTGATTGGAATTCCCATACGTGCTGTTCTTCTGAAGCTGAGAATGGAGTTTTTCCCATAACAACAACACGTCCGTTATATTGTTCTTCCATATGGTACTCGGTATCATCCATTTCAATTGTCGTCGGAATTTCATCAATTGAATCTAAGCGACCATCAATTGGTGTATATAATTTGTAATACGTATTTTCACGATCTTCAATTTTTAAATAACGAATGTCTTTTCCATCTTGCAATGTCAAAACAATTTCCTTACGCGAATGCATACTCGTTTTCCCAATTAATTCATACATAACTAATGACACTTCAATCATATCGCCAGGAGCTAACGTTAAAAGACTCTTTTCCGGCTTCGGTGGCTCTGGGCTTTTCATTATATTTTTAATTCGTTTAAATAAACTCATGATCTACCCCTCCTTTTCTCTTTATAAACAAGCACCTAAAATTAGTGCACCAACAATATGTAATGATCCGGCTAACATCGCATGTGCAACGCTACCTTCTTTCGTACCTTCTTCTAAATCAAGACCAGACATTTTCTTTAATACAAATTCGATAAACATTTCTACCACTAATAAAATAACGAAAGAAACTGCTGAAGCAAGAAGTGCCTGCCATAAGTCATTTGCTTTCGTAATTGATTGGGATAAAATGTACCCTTGTGCAAATAATCTCATAATAAAACGAGTTGTTACAGCTGTATTTCCATTTTTAATTTCTTTTAAATCATTGTATTTTGTAAAAATTGAATCAACCCACATAATTGCAAATAAAAGTACTGCACTCGCTCCAGTCCATACAAGCATGGCAACTACATTCATCCATGTCATTGCAAAACCTCCTCTAAATATAATAGAAAACCGACATGAATATATTTAGACATGTCGGTTCATTTGTCTTTATTCTATATTATTTCTCATACTGCTTCATAATACGAGCTAATTCATCGTCAACAGCAGAATTTTTGTTTAAGCTTGCGAATTCATCATCTAATGATTTTTCTTTCTTATAAACTTCACCGCTTGCTTCTGCTTCAGCCTCTAATTGAAGAGCTTTCTCTTCCATACGGCTTAAACCAGCTTTTGCTGAGTTTGAATCAAATCCAGACATCGCCTGATTAATATTCTTTTGTGCTTTCGCCGCATTTACACGCGCTACAAGTGTCTCACGTTTATTTTTCAGCTCATTTAATTGCTTACGCATTTCTTCTAGCTTTAGGCGCAGGTTATCAGCAGCAGCTTTATTTTGCTCATAGCTTGCTTTATACTCATTCATCTTTTGCTCCGCATTTTGTTTTTCTTCTAGTGCACGGCGCGCAAGATCTAAGTTATTAGCTTGAACAGCCATATGAGCTTGCTCTTCACGTTTTTTCACAAGTGCTTCTTGCTCTTCAAATAATATTTTGAATTTCTTCTCAAGCGCGATTTGAGCTGCTACACTTTTCTCAGCTTCTTGTACATCCGCTTGCATATCGCGTAAATATTGATCCGTCATCTTAACTGGATCTTCCGCTTTTTCAATTAATGAATATACATTCGACATTGTTAAATCTCTTAATCGTTTGAATACAGACATCTAAATTCCTCCTATGATATACCTCATATTTCAAATTCACTACTTGGAAAACTGAAAAATCTCCCTTTACAGTAAAGAATATTCATTTTTACAGCCTATGTGTTTATTATAACAAAACTAATATGTCCTTACATGTTATTTCCAAAATACATCCATTATAATATGACATTCTATATACAATATTGTATTTCTAATATATTCTCATTATCCCTCTTTGAAATTAACTTACTTTTGTGCAATTTCACTAAATTACATAAGTGTAATGTTACTGTAAGCTAACTCGATAGTTGCATTCTGATATTTCTTATACACTAATACCAGAAGCAACAAACAAGCTTCTTCACTTGTAAGCAATAATACAAAAATTGTATTTAATATAAAACATATAAAAGGAGAAATCATCATGAAAAAATTAGTAGGAATCGGATTAGCAGCAGCAATTTCACTTGGAGCATTATCAGGTTGTTCTTTATTAGGAGAGAAAGCGAACGGTTTTGTACTGTACGGCTCAGAAGAACAAGTTCAGCAAATTACAGATAAAAACAAAAAAGAAGTGAAAGAAAAAGACTTCTATAAAATGAAAATGACAACATTAGATGGTAAAAAAGTTCTTGTAATGGATAAGAAAACTGGTGAGGAACTAGTGAAAAAAGAGTTACTTAGCAAAGTTGATGAAAAAGACAACACGAAACCACTTGATAAATTACCAGCTGTAACAACAGAACAAGGTGTATTATTTGCAAAAGAAAAAGTAGAAAATGCTACACTTGATGGAGCGAAATTAAAATATGAAGGCAACACAATTATCGGAAGTGGCCGTGCATATACAGATATGTATGCGATTGTCGATGACGCAACTTACAACAATGTAAAAGGTGATGAAAAATCTGTAGGTGTATTAAAATTTGATAAAGACCCAAGTAAAGAATTCCCTGGTTACAACGGCGTCGAAGCTTCTCAACTTGTAAAAATTAAAAAGTAAAACAAAAAAGCTTTGCGACATTGAAGTGACCCCTAAAAGTTAGACACGGTTATTTCATTAGGCAGCTTGATAAAAATGAGTCCGGTATTGCACCGGGCTCATTTTTAATTTTGCCTTTATCCGTTTTGTATTGTAATAATCTATATAT
>NZ_QXCO01000065.1:0-14029 GCF_003458115.1 Bacillus sp. ISO11
ATTTTTCCACTTTCTGTACCATCTAAATATCGTTTCACCGCTTGGATTTTTTCTTTTGAAGAAAATTTAGCCATAAAAAATGCACCTCCAATTGTTAGACTGTGTCTAACAATTGGGGTGCACTTCAACAATTATTATTTGTGGAATGGCTTTTTTATTTTCAAAAATTGAATGTAATATTTTGTTCATACTCCGTTCATAAACTTTGCTTAAAATAATTGCAGCGAATATAGAAAGTTTACAACAGGAGGAATAGAATGAAGAAATTATATAATGCGGCATTTATTTACTTAATTATTGGTTTATTATCAGGTGTATTTGCAAGAGAGTATTCGAAAGCACAAGGAATTAAAGGATCCACAATGTTGCAATTAGTGCATACACATGTATTAGTGCTCGGTTTTGTATTCTTTTTAATTGCTTTAGCCTTATGTAAAGTGTTTCATGTACAAGAAACAAAGAGCTTTTGTGCATGGTTTGTTGTTTATAATGTAGGAGTAATCTTTACTATTGCTACAATGCTATGGAGAGGTCTTCTACAAGTAAATGGAACTGACTTTTACGGTTTAAGCCATATGGCTGGATTAGGTCATGTTATTATAAGTGTCGGGCTCGTTTGGTTTATGATTTTGCTCAAAAAGTCTTTTAAATAGATAGGAGTGGGAAGAGTATGATAGCACTTTTATCAAGTATTTTAGCGGTTTGTATGGCTGTTGGTGTCATGTTTCTGCGCTTTAAAGCAGCGAAAAAGCCGGTAACGAAAAAGAAAATTATATTGCCGCCAATTTTTATGAGTACAGGCGCAACGATGTACTTTTTACCAGAGTTTCGATTAACATCGTTAGAAATAGTTGAGGCAATTAGTATAGGGCTTATCTTTTCTATTTTTCTTATTAAAACAACTAAGTTCGAAATAAAAGGCGAACATATATTTATGAAACCGTCAAAAGCATTCATATTTATTTTAGTAGGCTTATTAGCTGTACGCGTGGCATTAAAGTCATATTTAAGCCAATCAATTGATTTGGCAGAGTTAAGCGGCATGTTTTTCTTACTTGCATTTGCGATGATTGTGTCGTGGAGAATTGCAATGTATCGCTCGTTTACTAAATTAAAAAAGACAATAAAAAGAGCTGGAATTTCTATATAGGAAATCCAGCTCTTTTTATGTTTTATTAGAATTCTTTAGCTCGGAACTCATTTGCTTAATTTTAAACGTATTTGAGCATCTTGTAATGCAGCAGGTGTAACGTTAAGACCATTTTGATCAACAATTTTTGTGTTTAATAAAATGGAATCTAAGCTTCCACGAAATGTTTGTGTATAGTTTTGGCGCAACATTTGTTGTTCTTGTTTTTCATCAACTGTTAATCCATTCGCTTTTTCTTTTTTTGACAATTCGTTAATACGGAATAAAATGTTTTGCATTTTGTTCACCTCTTATTTAAATTTAAATTAGTAACTTACTAATTTATAGTTATTGTAACTTGTTTAGTTGCCTGTGTCAATACTATCTAAAATTTAGTTAAAAATTGACGAAAAATTATAACAATAATAGAATGAAGTGTATTGAATAATTAGTTTCACAATTATACATAAAACGCTAGGGGGATTATCATGAAATCAACATTTTTTGCTCAAAATAGAGAACGATTAGCAAACACATTACCAGAGGGGTCTATTACGATTTTATTTGCGGGACAAGCACCGCATATGTCAGCTGATGCACATTATAAATTTGTACCGAATCGTAATTTTTACTACTTAACGGGAATCGATGAACCAAATGTTATTTTTATGCTGAAAAAGGTTGGAAGTAGTGTTGAAGAAACACTTTTCATTGAAAAGTCAGATCCAGTAATGGAAAAATGGGTCGGTAAAACAGTTTCTAACGAAGAAGCAGAGAAAATTTCAGGTATAAAGAAAGTTGTATATTTAGATAGCTTTGAAAAGACAATGTCAAATATACTTTTTACAGAAAATGCGAAGCATCTATATTTAGATATAGAACGTCGTGATTGGAATGGTACGGAGACAAAAACATTAGCATTTGCTAAACATGTAAGAGAAAAATACCCACACGTAACAATTGGTAATGTATATCCGAACATTTGTGAATTACGAGTATTTAAAACAGAGGAAGAAATTGAAATTATTAAAGAAGCGATTGCTATAACGAAAGACGGTATTTACAACGTACTTAAGCATGCAAAAGCAGGCATGATGGAGTATGAATTAGAAGCACAATTTGATTTTACACTGAAGTCATCTGGCATTAAGTACCATGCGTTCAATACAATTTTGGCGAGTGGGAAAAATGCTACAGTTCTTCATTATGAAGATAATGATGCACAAATTCAAAATGGTGACTTAGTATTACTAGATTTAGGTGCTCAAAAAGACTACTATAACGCTGATATTAGTTATACATTCCCGGCAAATGGAACATTCTCTAGTCGCCAAAAACAAATTTATAATATTGTATTAAAAGCATTAAAAGAAACAACAGAGATTATTAAGCCAGGATTAAAGTTCGCTGCATTAAATGAGCATACAAAAAAGGTACTGGCAGAAGAGTGTAAAGCAATTGGTTTAATTCAAGAAGATGAAGAGTTATCAAAATACTATTATCATGGTGTCAGCCATTTCCTTGGTTTAGATACACATGATGTAGGAACATATAAAGATAGAGTGTTAGAAGAAGGTATGGTTATAACAATTGAACCTGGTCTTTATATTGAAGGAGAATCAATTGGAATTCGTATTGAAGATGACATTCTTGTAACGAAAGACGGGTATGAAAACTTGTCAAAAGATATCATTAGGGAAGTTGAAGAAATTGAAGAATTTATGAGTGTAAATAATGAACATGTAAAAGGAAACCAAGCTGTAGTAAAATAATAAAAGAGTCATCACTAAATTATTTGAACTTTATCTCGAATCGTGGACAATTAAAAAATCCATGATTCGGGATAGGGTTCTTTTCTTCGAAATACTAATCTTTAATTATTAATCCTAATAAAGTAGCAAACTGAACAGCTTGATATGTCGATACTTTACATCCTCTTAAATCGTTCACTGAAACTGTAAGTGTATCAAAGGTAGAAGAACTAATATCTATCCCCTTCAGTGATGTCTGATCAAAATTAGCTTCATCAAGACTACATAATTGGAATTCAACTTTTTTAAGTTTACAGTCAAAAAAATCTGCATTATTTAATGAAGTTTCATTGAAGATGATTTTTTCTAGTTTAGAATTTCCAAATGCCGCTAAATTCAAAATTGAATTCTCAAATTTAACATTTCCTAAGCTAGATCCTGTGAAATTTACTCCGATTAATTTACTGTTTTTAAATTCGACTCTGTGAACAGAAGAATTGCTTAAATTAACATTTGATAAATCACAGTTTTCAAAACAAACATCTGTAATATCAATATTGCTAAAGTCTGTATTAGTAAACTTACAGTTTTTTATCACCGCATCATATAACCGCACTCTATCTACAGATTCATTTTCGAAAGTGGAGTCTATAATTTCACACACTTCCAATGTTGGATCTTCTTCATAAAAAATATCTTGAAAATTCTTTGAAGATAACTCTGGTGAAATTTTTGGTCTATCAATTTTCATCGTATATCAATCCTCTTCTATTTGATATATTTGTGTAATTTGAGTCCATTGTCTGTGAGGAACATTAGTTCTTATTATACAGAAATCTAAGTTCTTTTGTGAAGAGCATTTTAGCTACATTTTTCTTATTTAATAATAGCAGTGTTATTGTTTCTTAAGAAATAACGTCAAAACAAATACGAGAACGGCTAATATAGTCGCTACAAGGAAAGCATTTTGTATTACTAAAATATTCGTCTCTTGTAATGTCTCCGCTTTTAGTAATTTTCCAATTAGCTTACGTAAGAGCTAATTACATCTCCTTATTTTCTTGAAAATCAATTTCTATAATGATTTTGAAAAAGAATAAGGAGGGATTGTCCATGAAGCGAGTTGTATTAGCAGCCGTTACTGTCTCTGTAATATTTTTAATTGCTGCCTGTTCTGTGACGACAAATACAACAAATGATCATAAAAATATGAATGATAACAAAACACTACAGACTGAAACAGCTACAAAACCATTGAAGGTTGAAAAAGGGCCAGAAGTTACTTTAATAGCGAAAGAAGAAAAGCAAAAATTAAGTAACGGTGTTATTGTTCCAGTCTGGACATTTAATGGCTCATCTCCTGGTCCAGAAATTCGAGTGAAAAAAGGTGAAAAGGTGAAAGTGACATTAAAAAATGAATTATCTGCACCAGTATCTATTCATTGGCATGGATATCCTGTCCCAAATAACATGGATGGAATTCCGGGCGTGACACAAGATGCAGTTGAACCAGGAAAAAGTTTCACTTACGAATTTGAAGCGAACGTACCAGGAACGTACTGGTATCACTCGCATCAAGATTCTGTAAATCAATTAGATAGAGGTTTGTATGGAGCGCTCATTGTAGAGGATACAAAGGAAAAATATGATAAAGATTACACATTACTGTTGGATGAATGGGTTACAGATAAAGAAGAAATTAAAAAGCAGTTAAAAGAAATGACAAAAGGGCAAATAGGTAATAAATCTAAAGGTGATGAAAATACGAAAAAGAATGATGATAAGAACGGCATGGATCATTCTGGTATGGACATGGGCAGTGATCAAAAAGACTCTGGCAATATGGCAGGAATGGACCATGGAAATATGAAGATGGAAGGTCATGATATGAGTATGTATGATTTATTCACAATCAATGGAAAAAGCGGTGATTTAGTAGTGCCATTGAAAGTGAATAAGAGAGATAAAGTTCGTCTTCGACTTGTTAATGCTGGTTATCTATCACATGATATACATGTTCACGGTCATGATATAAAAGTAATTGCGACAGATGGTCAACCAATAAACAATCCAAAAGTTATAAAGGATAAAGTAATTTCAATCGCACCGGGTGAACGTTATGATATTGAATTTACTGCTAATAATCCTGGGAAGTGGTATGTTGAGGACCATTCAAAAAATAAAGGTGCAAAAGGAATGAAAGCTGTTATTGAGTATGATGGCAGCAAAGAGATGAAAGATAAAGCAGATGAAAAGGGAAAATTAGCGAAATTAGATATGACGAAATATGGTGCTAAAAAATTAGGTAGTTTCACGTTAAATCAAGAGTATACTGCCACATATAATATGGACTTAAATACGCAAATGAATGAAAATGAAATGGTATATACAATTAACGGAAAGGTATTTCCGGATATTGACCCAATTCAAGTAAAAAAGGGTGATTTAGTAAAAGTGAAATTGGTAAATCGTTCTAAAATGGATGATCACCCAATGCATTTACACGGGCACTTCTTTCAGGTGTTGAGTAAAGATGGAAAACCGATAGAAGGTTCTCCAATTGTAAAAGATACATTGAACTTAAAACCAGGAGAAGAATATGAAGTAGCCTTTGTAGCAGACAATCCCGGTGAGTGGATGTTCCACTGTCACGACCTACATCATGCTTCAGCAGGGATGGTAACGGAAGTGAACTATACAGATTATAAATCTGACTATGTTCCAAACCAAAACATTCCTAATAAGCCAGAATAATAGGAAGCAGTTATCCTATGGATAGCTGCTTATTCATTTTTGTTGCAAGTACTAATGTATATGTTGATTATGCCCAGGTGAAGGTGCAGGAGTATGATGTGGGAATGTCGCGAATACGGCAACGATAATTACTACACTAATTGAAAGTAATAACAAAAAACGCTGTTGGATAAAAGTAGAAAAGTTCTCCGATAACAATTGAATCACACAGGACATAGTAATCGTTATAGTAAGTAAAAGGCTAATGAACAATATACTATGAGCTTGTTGAGCGTTTAACATTTCTGTAATCATTGCTCCCATCATACTTGCCATTAATCCAGAGAACAGTCCTTCTAAAGCAGTATATAGGTGAAAACGTAGACCCACTAAAAAACCGATAAAACCACTAATTAAAATAGCAAGTAAAGTAGAATATAGTAATTCCCCCTTAAAGAGAATGCCTAAATAAAAACCAATACTTAAACCGATACTCATACTAAAAGACATAATAAATACCATATACTCCATTAGGGTACCCTTACGTTTAGAAATATTGGATGCAATAAGAATTGAGGTACAGCAAAGTGTTAAGGTAGTTAACGTATAAGCAAACATTATGATACCTCCTTGTCCTATCGTTCATTTCATCATATGTGTACTTATGATAATTTATATCTGCATATTATCTGCACAATTTCATAGATGTAAGCAAAGGAACGCCTGATTTTTTAGGGCGTCTTTTTTAATTGTAAGCATGTGAAAGAAATTGTTATATTATGAGTTTCTATTGTGAAGCCATAAAGAATAAGCGTATAATATTATAGGTCTCACATTTGCGAGACAAACCGCGAATGATAAATAAGATTGTTGTTTTATCATCGCTTCTAAACATATAGACAATGAAAGTAACACTGGAATACAGATAGGGAGTTATAAAATGAAATTAATTATTGCCGAGAAACCAGATCAAGGGTTGGCTCTTGTTTCACAGTTTAAATATCGCCGGAAAGATGGATATTTAGAAGTAGAAGCAAATGAGTTATTTCCAAATGGAGCGTACTGTACATGGGCAATTGGTCATTTGACGCAGTTATGTAATCCAGAGCATTATCACGCAGAGTGGAAAAAATGGTCACTTAATACATTACCGATGATTCCAGAGCGTTTTCAATTTGAAGTAACAAAGTCAAAGTATAAGCAATTTAACGTTGTGAAACAGCTGTTACATAATCCACAGGTAACAGAAATTATTCACGCAGGCGATGCTGGGCGTGAAGGGGAACTAATCGTACGAAATATTATTAATCTTTGTAATGTGCAAAAGCCGATGAAGCGTCTATGGATTTCGTCTTTAACGAAGCAAGCTATTTATCAAGGGTTTAAAAATTTACTTGATGAATCAGATACAATTAATACGTATTACGAAGCATACACAAGATCTTGTGCTGACTGGGTTGTTGGTATGAATGCATCACGTGTGTTTAGTATTTTGCTAAAGAAAAAAGGAATGAATGATGTATTTTCTGCTGGTCGTGTCCAAACACCAACGTTAGCATTGATTGTAAAGCGTGAGAAAGAAATTGAAAACTTTAAGTCAGAGCCTTTCTGGGAAGTGTTTGCAACCTTTAATATAGAAGGAAAGAAATATGACGGGAAATGGGAGAAGGATAATGAATCCCGCTTAAAAGACCCTGATATGGCGAATAAAATTGCGGCATTTTGCCAAGGGAAACCGGCTGTTGTGAAGGAAATGAAAACGGAGCGTAAAGAGTTTCAGCCGCCGCTTTTATTCAACTTATCATCACTGCAAGCAACGGCAAATAAAGCCTTTAAGTTTTCACCGAAAAAGACGCTTGATATAACGCAAGCACTCTATCAAAAAGGGATTGTTTCTTATCCACGTTCAGATTCTAACTATGTTACTCAAGGAGAAGCAGCGACTTTCCCTGATATTTTACAGAAGTTAAGTCAGTTTGATGAATATAAAGGCTTATTACCGGCACCAATTGAATCCATTATGAACAATAAGCGTTATGTGAATGAAAAGAAAGTAACAGATCACTACGCAATTATTCCGACAGAGCAAGTTACAAACCCAAGCAGACTATCCGGTGATGAAAAGAAAATTTACGATATGATTGTAAGAAGGCTCATTGCAGCTCATTATGAAGTTGCAATCTTTGACTATACAACAATCATTACGCTTGTAGATGAACGCGCTGAATTCATTTCAAAAGGAAAACAGCAAATTCAAGAAGGTTGGCGTAAAGTTATTTTCCAAGACGATAAAGATGACGAAACCATTCTTCCAATTGTAGCTGAAGGCGAAGAGGGAAAAGTTGTAAAGGTGAAAGTGAAAGAAGGAAAAACACAGCCACCGAAGCGTTATACAGAAGGACAACTTATTACGTTAATGAAAACAGCCGGTAAGTATTTAGAGAATGAAGAGCTAGAGAAGGTATTGAAGAAAACAGAAGGTTTAGGTACGGAAGCGACCCGCGCGGGTATTATTACGATGCTGAAAGACCGTAAATATATAGATGTAAAGAAAAACCAAGTGTATGCGACTGATAAAGGAAAAGTATTAATTACCGCAATTGGTGACAAAATACTAGCTTCACCGGAAATGACTGCGAAATGGGAACAACGTCTTGCGGAAATTGGTGAAGGTACAGCTTCACCAGCAACTTTTATGGAACAGACGAAAAAGCTATCAGCTAAAATTATTGAAGACGCAGTGGAAATGTCTGAGAAGTGGGATTTCACGGGACTACATGTTGAATCGATTGAACGAAAAGGATCGAAATTTACAACGGGTAAAAAGGTTGGTAGCTGTAAAAAATGTGATGGCGATGTAATTGATAAATCAACGTTTTACGGTTGTTCTAACTATAATACAACGCAATGTGATTTCACCATTTCAAAGAAGATATTAAGTAAAACAATTTCGCAAAAGAATATGACAAAGCTCTTAAAAGGTGAAAAGACTGATTTAATTAAAGGTTTTAAAAAGGGCGAGAAAACGTTTGATGCGAAATTAGAGTGGAAAGATAATAATATTAATTTTGTATTTGAGAATTAATTTGTTAAAAGAGCATGACATAAAATTGTCATGCTCTTTTGTTTTTCTTTGATATAAAATTTAACGATAAAAAAAATCCTTTAAATAATAATTTTTTATTGTAAAACGATAAATTTTGTATTAAAATCAAAATCATAATAAATGAGTGAGGTGCTCTTGTTAAAAGGTAACAACCTTATTTTAAAATTAGAGGAGGTATAACTATGAACAGTAACAATTTGATTGTTAAAAATATGGATAACCCCCATGAGTTGGAGAAGATGTATAGAAAAGATCCGAAAGCTTTTAAAAAAGCATTCTCACAAGCATGGGACCAAAACCCTGATTCTCAAATTCTAGGTGCTTGGTATGAAAGGTTGCATTTCAAGGAGAAAGTAAATAAAGAAAAAACATCTTTGTTTCAAAAAGGCTTCTTATTCATGGGCCTTTTAGCTATTCTGGCCGGCATAAGCACCAGGATCATTTTCCACTTTGTTGAGCAGGAAGCAATTGCTCCAATAAACTTGGCTTTTGGTGTAATTCCCTTTATTGCTGCTTATTTTGTTTACAATAATAAGCCGAAAAAAAGTATTATTTATTCCCTTATAGCGTTATTCCTAGTTTCCGGGGTGTATCTTAATACATTGCCAATAAATTATAAAGACAGTACCATACTTGCTTATTTACATCTTCCTATATTTTTATGGGTCTTAGTAGGGCTTGCGTTTACAGGAAATGAATATTCAAAAGGCGGTACAAGATTAGCCTATATTAAATTTAATTTAGAATATTGTCTTCTCTACGGGAGCATGGCAGTGAGCGGAATGATACTAGCAATATTCACCATGCGTTTATTTAGCTTTGTTGACTTAGATATAGGAGAGTTCTATTTTAGTAATGTTGTTTTATTTGGAGCAGCCGCTCTCGCTATTGTGACTGCATACTTAGTATCAATGAATCTTAAGCTTGCTAAAAATATTACACCATACATATCTAAAATTTTTAGTCCTCTCGTCCTGATCACCTTGCTTATCTATCTTATAACGGTAATTTGGGTCGGGAAAAATCCATTCTTGGATCGCAATTTCCTAATGGCCTTCAACGGAATACTGCTTGGTGTATTGGCTGTTACTATATTTTCTATCGTTGAGAGTGACTCGGACGAGAAAAAGAACATTTCAGATTATATAAATTTTTCCTTAATTGTTTTGGCACTTATTATTGATACTGTTGCATTGTCAGCCATCGTATTTAGACTTTCTTCTTACGGGATTACACCTAATAGACTAGCTGTTTTAGGTGTAAACATACTGATCTGGGCAAATCTAATTTGGATTATGTTTTCCTATATGCGTTTCTTGCAAAATAAATCAGGACCAAAAGCTATCCAAGATGCCGTTACGAAGTATTTGCCAATATACGGACTTTGGGCAGCTTTCGTTATATTTACGTTTCCTATCATTTTTAATTAGAAAGGATCTGTTAATGTAACGAAAAGTTAATTCTCTATAACATATAACATTTTTAGAGCCCATCGATTTATAATGGATATTATTACGTTTGTAGTTTCGGTAATTTCATTTGTATTGATAAATAAGAAGTAAGTGTTGTATGTAATCTTTCCATAATAAAAAACGTCCCAAAATGGGACGTTTTTTATTATGCATATTGCCGTTTTTTCTTAATAAGCAACAAAACTTGTGACACACAAGCTAGTACCGGTAACTCAATCAATGGTCCAATAACGAGTGCAAGTGCGATAAGAGGTTCGTCTGGAAAAGCGGTCACAGCGATAGCGAGTGCAACAGGTGAGTTTCTTGCTAACGTTGTTAAGCTTAGACTTACTGTATCTTTGTAAGATAAATGCATCATGCGCCCGATAAATTGTCCTAGTAAAAAATTAATGATGAAGAACAATAGAACAGGAACGAGTAATAATAAAACAACATTCATATTTTGTAGTAAATATTTACCTTGTGATGCAAACATCGCTACTATTGCTAAACTTAAAAATACAATTTGAGCAGAGC
Organism: Bacillus sp. ISO11; assembly: GCF_003458115.1. Classification (NCBI taxonomy): domain Bacteria; kingdom Bacillati; phylum Bacillota; class Bacilli; order Caryophanales; family Bacillaceae; genus Bacillus; species Bacillus sp. ISO11. The sequence continues at coordinate 10,708 of NZ_QXCO01000065.1, forward strand.
TGAAAAAAGGAATGAGTTTATTCTCGAGAGGTTCAGCTTTTTTCATTTTATTCATAATGAACTTTGTAGCGTGTGCAAGTATAAATGGTAAGACGATTACGATAACAATACTTTCTACTAAAACAGAAATCGCTACAGTTTTCATGACACCAGCAAATAAAAATAAATAAATGGGAAGGAGCAGTACTTGCAAAATTAAATTTACAGGTAAAATTGCAGTAGAAAGTGCTACATTACCTTTCGCTATTTCAGTAAAGATTAAGTACCAATCTGTACATGGAGTAACCATTAACATTATAAATCCAACCCAAAGTGCTGGATGATCGGAAAGAAATAGTGCCCCTAACCCCCAAGCGAGTAAAGGTGTCCATAAGAAGTTAATAGTAAGACTTGTTCCAGCAAATTTTAAATTGCGAAATCCGTTTTTTATTTCTTTTAATGGGATGCTGAGGAATAATCCATATAGCATGAAGAATAAGAAGGGGACAATAAATTTGTCTGAATACGTATGTATCATATTAAATTGTCCGAGTACGATGCCGCATGTAACAGCAAAAAGAATAATAAAAGTTTGAATCTTTTCTATAGTGCTCATGAATAAATCCTTTCTATATATGAATTTTCCTCTCTAAGTTTATTATACAAGTAATAAAGATGTATTTGGTGTTCAATTGTATCTCGCTTAATATTTTTAAGTCGAGATTTTATTTTTCATTAAAAGTTACTTGACTAAAGTAAGTGGCTATATTACAATCACTTACATAAGGTAATTAAATAACAAAAAGTTGCAATGGCGTAACTTAAGGTATCTATTGGAACTTTTTCTTAGAATAAGAATTTTTATGATGATGAATAATGAATATGAAAAGAAAGATTAGGTGAAGAAAATGGGACTATTTAGCTCATTATTTGGTAAAAAAGAAGAAAATACGACTGTAGAGGGGAATAAAAAAATGTCGAAAGTATTATTTGTAAAAGCAAACGATCGTCCAGCGGAGCAAGCAGTTAGTTCAAAAATGTATGAAACATTTGTAAGTACTTATAAAGAAGCAAATCCAAATACAGAAATTACGGAATTAGATTTATTTGCATTAGATCTTCCTTATTACGGAAATATTGCGATTTCAGGTGGATATAAACGTAGCCAAGGTATGGAGTTAACAGCTGAAGAAGAGAAGGCAGTTGCTACAGTAGATCAATATTTAAATCAATTTTTAGAAGCTGATAAGGTTGTATTTGCATTCCCATTATGGAACTTTACAGTACCAGCACCATTAATCACATATATTTCATACTTATCTCAAGCTGGAAAAACGTTTAAATATACAGCAAATGGCCCAGAAGGTTTAGTTGGTGGTAAGAAAGTAGTTGTGTTAGGTGCTCGTGGTTCAGATTACTCTTCAGAGCAAATGGCTCCTATGGAAATGGCAGTTAATTACGTAACAACTGTACTTGGATTCTGGGGAATTACAAATCCAGAGACAGTTGTAATTGAAGGACACAATCAATATCCAGATCGTTCACAACAAATTGTTGAAGAAGGTCTAGAAAACGTTAAAAAAGTAGCAGCAAAATTTTAATTCATGATAGTAAATGGAAAAACCAACATGGATGACTATGTTGGTTTTTTAGTCTATTTTTCATGTTAAAAAATGTATATTTATAAAATAAAAGAAAAGTTCGAAAATAGTATTGCAAAATATTATATAGCAAACTATAATGAATTCAAGAATAGTTGATACTTAAATTAAATATTCAGAAAATTCAATTAGTTAAAATTGGAAAATGAGATAAGGAAACTTGAATGGGGGTTATATTATGGCGAATAAAGTACCGTTTTCGTTCATAGTAGTTATTGGATTAATGTTATTTGCACTATTTTTTGGAGCGGGAAATTTAATTTTTCCAGCGATGCTTGGTCAATCAGCTGGAGAGAATGTATGGATTGCTAACGCTGGATTTTTAGTAACTGGTGTTGGATTACCATTACTAGGTGTACTAGCATTTGGTTTTTCAGGTAAAGATGATTTGCAGTCGTTAGCTAGTCGTGCTCACCCAGTGTTTGGGATTGTGTTTACAACAGTTTTATACTTAGCGATTGGTCCGTTATTTGCAATACCAAGAACAGGAAATGTTTCTTATGAAATTGGTCTTAAGCCGTTTATGCCAGAAGGAGTAGGTTCTACACCTTTAATTCTTTTCACAATTATATTCTTTAGTATCACTTGTTTTTTTTCGCTAAATCCCGCGAAAATTGTCGATATTGTTGGAAAAATCTTAACGCCAATTAAGTTGACTTTCATCGGTATTTTAGTAATCGTTGCTTTTATACATCCGATTGGAGATATGCAAGCACCAGTGGAAGCTTATACATCACATGCATTCTTTAAAGGATTCCAAGAAGGATACTTAACGATGGATACGCTAGCATCATTTGTATTCGGGATTATCATTATCAATGCTATTAAAGAAAAAGGTGCGAAAACGAAAACACAAATTATGGTCGTTTGTGCAAAAGCGACAATTATTGCAGCATCTATTTTAGCAATTATCTATACAGCACTTTCTTATATGGGTGCTTCAAGTGTTGCAAAGCTTGGACATTTAGAGAACGGCGGAGAAGTATTAGCGAAAGTTTCTAACTACTATTTCGGATCATATGGCGGAGTATTATTAGGATTAATGATTACAGTAGCTTGTTTAACAACTAGTGTGGGACTTGTATCAGCATGTTCTTCATTCTTCCATAAGTTATTCCCAAATGTTCCTTACAAAGCAATTGCAATCACGCTATGTGTATTTAGTGCAATTGTTGCAAACGTAGGATTAACACAGTTAATCGCAGTTTCTGTTCCAGTATTAACAGCAATTTATCCACTAGCAATCGTATTGATTTTCTTAACATTCTTCCATTCATTATTCAAAGGAAGAGCTGAAGTTTATCAAGTGAGCTTAATCGTAACATTTATCATCAGCTTATTCGATGGATTAAGTGCAGCTGGAGTTAACATTGAAGTAGTAAGCCAAGTGTTCACTAAATTCCTTCCGATGCAGGAAGTAGGATTAGGCTGGATCTTCCCAGCGATTATCGGTGGATTTATCGGATATGGCATTAGCGTTGTAAAAGCAAAAAACCAAGTTCAACCAGCAACTAGAGCGGATAAGAAAATAGGTTAAATAAAAAAAGTTATAGACTTTAAAATGTACCCTATAGAATAGACACTTGAAAAAAGTCTATTCTATAGGGTATTTCTTGTATAATAAAAGGAAAATTGAGATCGGAGAATGTTGAAAATGACAAAAAAACTATTTACAGAAAGAG
>NZ_QXCO01000066.1:0-12984 GCF_003458115.1 Bacillus sp. ISO11
AAGAAGACGAAGAAGACGAAGAAGACGAAGAAGACGAAGAAGACGAAGAAGACGAAGAAGACGAAGAAGACGAGGAAGACGAAGAAGACGAAGAAGACGAAGAAGACGAAGAAGACGAGGAAGACGAGGAAGACGAAGAAGACGAAGAAGACGAAGAAGACGAAGAAGACGAAGAAGACGAAGAAGACGAAGAAGACGAAGAAGACGAAGAAGACGAAGAAGACGAAGAAGACGAAGAAGACGAGGAAGACGAAGAAGACGAAGAAGACGAGGAAGACGAGGAAGACGAAGAAGACGAAGAAGACGAAGAAGACGAGGAAGACGAGGAAGACGAGGAGGGCGAAGAAGAAGACGCATAAAATAATTGATACTTAAAAACGCTTGGTTTCCCCAAGCGTTTTTTGCTCTCTACATATATAATAGGTGAAAATGTGAACCTTTAAATATAGGAATGGATTGACCCTAGGTAGGCATTAGCCTATATTTTTATTTTATAGTAGAGAAATTTCACAAGGAAATGAGAGGCAATCCATATCAATCGATAAGGTATACAAATTTGCATTTGGCCGAATCAAGGATAAAAAATCTTAATTGCGAGAACAATTATTTTTAGTCATTTTGTATTTAATTGTTTCCTTGTTATATTAAATCATCTGGTTAAAGAAATGGGGAAAAGATTAGCGTAGCATTTTTACTCCATCGAGTTTATCCTATAAAAAATTTTGTACGGAAAGAAAATTGTATTTGTATCAAAAATATTTAATTCTATTTAGCTCTATGTTTAAATTTTGTGGACCTAAACAAAGTGGATAATAATGGTATTTTAAATGATTTGAATTTTGAGAGGGCGTAATAAGTTTTTAGAAGGTTGATTTGTAGATTCAGCGACTTGTTTATATACCTGATCAAGTTTTGTGGCTGTATGTTTAAATGTAAAGTTTTCTTCTACAACCTTTCTTCCGTTTTCAGCAATCCATTGTGCAAATTCTCGTTGGGATAGCAAAGCGTGGACAAGTCTGGCAAACTCCATTGGATTATTATACTGTTCTATTAGGCAGCCGTTATATTCATCTGTTATAACTTCAGCATTTCCCCCACGGTTTGTTGTAATAATTGGGATTCCAGCAGCCATTGCTTCATAATGAACACGTGCCAATGGTTCGTTCCATTGTGAGCTACATATAAATATATCCCCCATTAGAAAAATATTATGAATTTGATCTGCAGGAATAAATTTGGTGAAAATTACGTGTTCTTTAATTGGCCTAGCCATTTTATATAGTCTTTTAACATATTTATTTACTCGGTTATCACTAAACCATTTACCACCAACAATTACAAGTACCGTATCCTTATGTGTTTGAATAATTTTCTTCATAGCATGAATGAGTAAGTCAGGTCCTTTATTTTTGCATAATCGACCAACAAATAAAATCACCTTTTTATCTTGGATACCGTATTTTGTACGATATGCATTTCTTATCTTTTGTCCTGTTGGTGTCCAGATGGAGGGGGATTGTTTTAAATTTACACCAGAGTAAACAATAGAAATCTTTTCTTCAGCTTGTGGAAATCTTTCAATCACAGTTTGTTTAATATAGTTGCTAACGGTCACAATGGCGGTAACCATTTCAAGAATAAGATTGCCTTCATAAATGGATAGTTTATGCTCAGCAAACATATCGTTATGAAGACCTAATACAAATTTACTGTGTGGGGAAGCTTGTTTATATAGAGGTATATTTTTAGGGCGATTAAAGACATGTATAATATCAAAGGCATTGGTTTGGAGTGTTCTTATAACATGCTGTTCATATTCTTTTTGAGGTAAATACACGTAATTGACATTATCTTGTGTTTTTTGATTTGGAAGACTTGGATCTGAAATAGAGAAAATAGTAAGTTCATAATCTTGACTTATATAGGGGGACACCCCATCAATCATCATTTGAATTGCTCCACCTTTAATTGCTGGAGATGGTAATTTTTCTGTACAAATATATGCAATTTTCATAAACTAATCTCCTTTGTATAGTTGTTTTATATAATGAAATTCTGCTTCCAACCCATCGGATAGAGAAACTGTTGGAGAATATTGCAGTAATGTATTGGCCTTAGATATATCTGCCCATGTTTGCTTCGGTTCCCCAGGAACTGATTTTAGAAATTTTTTGGTTGCTGATTTCCCTGATATTTTTTCTAAAATAGAAATGATGTCTAAAATGGAAGCCTGTTCCTTTCCACCGATATTGATAACTTCACCTATTATACTTTTTTTGGTCTCTAAAGCTGCCACCGTTCCTCGTATACAGTCATCAATATAGGTGAAATCGCGTGTTTGTGTTCCATCACCAAATATTGTGAGAGGTTTATCTTCTAAAAGTTGTTTAATTAATCTATGAAATGCCATATCAGGACGTTGTCTTGGCCCATAAACTGTGAAATATCTTAAAATAACAATTGGTATATGAAAATTTTTGTGATAAACATGACATAAGTGTTCACCACTTAATTTGGTAACACCGTATGGAGATAGGGGGGTAGGTAATAAATCTTCAGAAACTGCGCCAGATTTTTCACCGTAAACAGAAGATGTTGATATATGAATAAATTTATCTAATTTTATGTGTTTACAGGATTCAAGCAACTGCTGTGTAACTATTATATTATTTGAAACATAAGACTGAAAATCTTTTCCCCAACTTGTTCTCACACCAGGAATAGCAGCTAGATGATAAACAACATCTATATCTTGTAATAGTTTTGATAAATCTATATTTAAAATATCTTCTTGTATGAATTGAAAACGTGAATTCAATTCGAGAGATTGTATATTATCTGTCTTTAAAGTGGCTGGAGTAGGACCGATGAAATGATCAATTCCAACTACATGATATGCACTATTTTTAAGTAACGCTTGACACAAATGTGAGCCAATGAAACCAGCGGCTCCTGTTACAAGTATTTTCATGACCGACCCACTCCAATATATTGTAATCCGTATTTTTCTATTTCATCTTTTTCAATGCAATTGCGTCCATCTACGATTGTGCGTCCCTTCATAACTTGTTTGACTTGTTTCCAATTAAGTGTTTTAAATTCATCCCATTCCGTTGCGATAATAATGCAATCGGAATTTGTGATTGAAGTTTCTAGGTTATCATGCTGTGTAACTTGTCTTTTTAAATGTGGAGGAAGAAGAGCTTTGGGGTCATAAGCATGTAGATCATAGCCATGAGGAATTAATTTTTCAAGAAGTATTACGGCAAGGGAGCTACGAATATCATCCGTATTTGGCTTAAATGCAATTCCTAACACCGTTATTTTTTTTGAAAAGGGATTTTTTATAGCTTTTTGAATCTTTTCAACATAGAGATCTATTTGTGTGGAGTTAATGGATTGTACAGCTTGTAAAATAGGAACCGCTACGTGTTTATCACTTGCTGTATAGATGAGTGAATGTAAATCTTTTGGGAAGCATGATCCTCCATATCCCAGTCCCGCCTGAAGAAAATGAGGGTTAATTCGAAAGTCATGGCCAATTCCTTTTGCCACCTCAACAATGTCAATGTTATATGCATCACAAATCCGAGCGATTTCATTTATAAATGATATTTTTGTAGCTAAAAATGCATTGGATGTATATTTAATCATCTCTGCTTCATTTAGACCAGTACAAACAAAAGGAGCACTAATTCCTTTATATATATTCTGCATAATTTTTAACGACTTTTTGTCACCTTTTTGGGTTCCTATAATAGTTCTATCTGGGTGGAGCATATCACGAACAGCAGAACCTTCACGAAGAAATTCAGGATTAGAAACAATATTGAATAGGGATGATGAAACACCAGATTTAATAAGCTTTTCACATATTTGCTGATTTGTACCCGGTGGAACTGTACTTTTGGTAATAATAGTTTTATATGATGTTATAGCTGGAACTAGTAGATCGATAACAGAATAGATATATTTTAAATCCGTCTTTCCACTTGATGTAGAAGGAGTCCCTACAGCAATAAAAATAATGGGCGATTGTCGAATAGTGCTATCAATATCACAACTAAATTGTAATCGTTTTCGATTTTTATGAATAAGTTCTTTTAAATTTGGTTCATAAATGGGGCATTCTCCCTTTTGGAGAGAGTAAATTTTATCTTGATCTTTATCTACGCATATCACATCATGACCTAAGTCTGCTAATACTGCTGCTGATGTAATACCAACATAACCAGAGCCTATAATACATATCTTCATATGCTAATCACCTTTCTAAACTTAGTACTAGTTGTAACAGTATATTGATGGACAAGTTAAATTGGTGACAAGTAAAAGGGCCTATTCATATAAGCAATGAAAGTAGGCAGAAGGTAAAGGCCTCTTTTAATTTCATTATGCGCAGGTACAGAGGGTGCTGAATACATTGTTATAAACAATTGAAGGAGAGAAGATTAGTGATTAAAAAAGCAATTATTCCAGCAGCTGGTTATGGCACTAGGAGCCTTCCAATTACAAAGGTAATTCCAAAAGAAATGTTTCCTATAGGTAATAAACCGGCAATTCATTATATTGTAGAAGAGGCTGTGAAGTCGGGTGTTGAGCAAATATTAATTGTACTTTCTAGCAGAAAGGATTTAATAGTTGATTACTTTGATCAATCATTAGAATTGGAAGCTTTTTTGGAAAAAGAGAAAAAATCGCATCTGTTAAAAGAGCTTACTGTCCCTAAGATTCAAATTCATTATATAAGACAGCCATATGCGAAAGGGCTTGGTGAAGCGATAAAATTAGGTGAAACATTTATTGGTAATGAACCTTTTGCTGTACTTTTACCAGATGATATTGTAGTTTCTGATAAAGAAACCGCTTTAAGCCAGTTAATTAAAATTTATAAAGAGAAGAAAAATAGTGTAATAGGCATTCATAGGGTACCAAATGAATATGTAGAAAAGTATGGTATTATTGCAGGGAATATTGTAAAAGGGGATTGTATAGATGTTACAAATATTGTTGAAAAACCAAAAGTAAATCCTCCATCTAATCTTGCAGTAATAGGTAGATATGTTTTCACACCGGATATCTTTCCATTATTAAAAAATCTTCAACCTGGTGTTGGGGGGGAATATCAATTAACAGATGCGATACATTCTTTAATTATGACTAAAAAAGTATATGGAAAAATGATTAAAGGGAAACGATTTGATATTGGACAAGAAGATGAATATATGCAACTCCTTAACCTTTTATATGCAAAAAATAAAGTAAGCAAATATTGATTTATCATTTTAGCCAAGAAGACTCCTTCCTCAAGGAACGCGAAGTGAGTAGGTGGGAGTTGAATTGGCTTCGAACAAGGGATGGTAAGGAGCCATCTTTATTGTTCGTCATACATAAAGTGTTACTTCACTATCCGTCGAATATATGTTCGATGTGTAATGGTCATACAACGAAATGGAGGTGAATCAAATGATAATGAATAAAGCCTATAAGTTTCGTATCTATCCAAATCAAGCACAAGCAATTCCTGAAGATTTGATGAAACATATGTAAAAGTTAAGGGGAATGAGGAATATTTATGTCTTACCTCTGAGTCGATAGGGAGTGGGGGTACAACCGACTTTTACTAATAAAAAAGAAAAAATCATATGACTTCAGAGCGTTTTTTCAAAAAGTCTTGAGGCCTTTTCGGATTTCTTAGCTTTATGCAATTACAATAGGACAGAATGCATATTAACTGATTATAATTGAAGTGCGAAAAAGAGAAAAGAAAACAGACGGTATCTCAATCAGCTAAACAAAATATCTAAATTACATTACGTGTTTCATAAGACTCTTTTTAGGTTTTGTATGTCTAAAGAGTTGTGCGGGTATAGATAAGGAAAGTATTCATAATGGATGCTTTTTTCTTTGTTATATAAAAACTACAGATTAAACGCTTTCAATGGATATATTAGTTATAGTTGGGGAGAATCATCATATAATGATACTGAACGGTTTCCAACATGTTCCCCTATATTTTTTCAAGAGAGAGCACTTATTGGAAGAGTGTGCTCTTTTGTTTTCACTTTTTGGTAAGGACAAGCATATATTGAAACGAAGTACAGGTTTGTAACTTATTTTATTTCAATGCTTATTGAAAACTACTTATCACATTAAGAGAGTCTACTGGCGCAGGTGCTTTCTTTTTGTTGAATAAAATGGACATTTGAGTAGATAATGCTTCCGTGAACTACCCGCCACTTAATGTCCTAGCGGACTGTTTGAAGTGGGGACTTCTTCGTTAATCATTACTTTTGATTAGCTAACGAATTTGTCTTAAGACAGCTGAGCTAACTTGTTTTGTCTTCTAAGTCAATACTAAACCGCTTCAATATGTTCTAGTAAAACAAACGGAAATTCTTCTATTGTATAGTCACGCATTAGAATGTGGCTTTTTTGATTGAAGTGATAAAAGGAATAGACTTTTCTGAAATACGGCTGAAGTCAATGCCGTTGCTATGGGAGTGCAATTCCTACCTAAAATAAAATGACGTTTGTTCTTACTTTATATAAACTTGTGCTCTTTTATAAAGTTTTTTTGCTTACTTCTGCATAAAGAAAAGATAATATACATTGCTTTTTTATATTGATATAACTCTAAAGAAAATGATTAAAGGATGTATTTATGTCTATAAATTTTAATTATAAAATATAAAGTGTTCATTTTAACAAAGTAGTTATTTAGTAAGCATAAAAATAGGAGTGCCTAAAGAGCACTCCATGATGCCAATAACAACACTATAAAAGTATATGAGTGGTTTAACTAAATATGTTTTTATTTTTATACTTTAAACAAAATCTTTTTAAAAATGAAAGAGCACCCTGGAGAGTGTTCTTTCATCTAAACATGCATTGAAAAAGAATACACGACATTGTATGTTTATTTCTTTCAATTTTGTGTAGCTTTTAAATAAAACAAGCGTTTTCAAAGTAGTCTATGATCAAGATTTATATAAAAAAGTTGCACAAGATATTGTATATATGTTTTTAATGGTGGTGCAATTTTGAAACAAAATCATTATCATAAATTGAAGCAACTCCAATATGCGTTCCAAGGTATTAAAAAGCGAGAAGTATTACTATGTTAGAAGTAAAGTTATTGCAATTGTGGATTCCATAATAATAACTGTTAGGAATTTTAATAGTGCAATTGAATTTAATTATTATTATATATAAAATTAAATAAATTAAACAAGACCGTCACTTTGTACGTCAAGGTGGTCAGTGGAATTAACTAATGGCTTGATGAAAAAAGAAGCCCTGAATGAAATGTTACAGTGCTTTACTGGGAGGGGAGTTATGTCGTACTCAAAAGGGATTTTAACATGGATTTAGGGGTAAATAAATTGGGGAATGTGTCCAATTGTTCTGTAGTCATTATTTTTAAAAAAACACTATTTGGTAAGTAATTAGAAGAGCACTTAGAAAAGTGCCCTTTTGTAACGACTATACAATCTAAAAAGAGAGGATACAATATATCATATGTAGTTATGTTTATTTAATTGTGTGTCCTTTATATAAAAAATTTATTTTGTCATAAATAAAAAGGTGATTCTTTTTACACACACTTTCAGTAAAGCAGAGCACTTCTTTCAGAAATGGAATATGCAATAGTCTGAAAAAAATTATAGGATGTAATCTCATCTTTATAATTCAAGTGACGAGCTTAATTTATAAGATAGGAATTTCTGCATTATAAGAATCTTAATTATAACTAGATTCTTATAAAAGGGCAGCTAGCAAATACTAACTGCTTATTCTAAAGATGACAATCTGGATGTATAAATATAACATGACCAAGAAACGGGAGAACTATTTAAGTAAGGATATCGAATGGAGAAGAACCGTATCATATGGATCAGTTGTCATTTTTGAGAATATCGATGAAAAAAAGATGCGTAGACTTGTTGTGAAGGAGCTGAAAAACTATAAAGTATTGTGCGTTCGGATGAAAAATCAAGAAGAACAGGCTTAAGTTGGGGGCATTGTTCTTTTTCTTAAAATGTGGGGGGACAATAAAAATCATAAGATACATTCTAAACAAATGGAACGGACATGAAGATCAGCTGAAAATTATTGAGATGAAGCATCGAGAGAATGATACGGTAAAAGATTCATTTGTATACAACAGCTAATGATGAAACGTGATCCATTTTATCAGAGGAAAAAGTGAAATTGAGCTGATAACTATGGATTTGGGTATAACATGAGCTTGGTTTTAAAGTAACAGAAATGGAATTCTAGCATTTTGTAGTGTTGATATAGATAGGTTCAAATGAAGTTTTTCTGCTTTACATGTTATATTGTTTCACTGACCTATTTTTTGATAGGCCTAATTTTAATTCTATTAAAATTAGTAACAGATTGTCCAAACTTTACTAATCTATCTTACATAGCATGTAGTAATAAATTAAAAGGAGGAATTTAGTATGTCTTATTACTACTGTAATCATTGTAAGGATTACAAAAAGAAATATCACGATTGTCATAGAAGCAGTAAGGGTTATGAAAAATGTGATAAAAAGCATGAGGAGAAACCTTGGGTTAATGTAAAAGTAAATTGTTGTTCTGATGATAACCAATATAATCTTGTAAGAGCATCTGCTTTTAGAGCTGTGAGCACAGTTAATCAAAATTTACCAGCAAATACATTTGTTAAGGTCTTATTTCAAAATGAACAATTTGATTTAGCGAATGAGTATAATCCAGCTACATCAATTTTTATTCCAAAGACAAGAGGTGTTTATTCTGTTATTGGGACTATTGCTTTCATTCCCAATAATCTAAACACAAATTATAGAGCGCGGGTAGAAATTCGAGTTAATGGAAATCCGGCAATTGCAATAGATAATGATTTTTTTGGTCCAATAAACTTTGCTAATGTTGTTGCTGTTTCATCAATCATTCAGTTAAATGCAGGGGATATAGTTGAGATTTTTGCACAAAGTAGTGTAGCTGGAGTTATTTCTAATGTAGAAAATAGTACGCATTTTGAAGCTGCAAGATTTCCATCACCAGACGCATAATTGATATGAAAATTTTTCTGTGACTTTATATAGAGAAAGTCCATAATTTATATTTGACTTGCATTTATGCAGGTCTTTTTTTGATGAAAAATGTTTATTGTAACACAAGTTGGTTACATTATTTGGGAAATCTAAATTATTTATATAAATTTTGCATGATGTGTACTTAGAAATAATATGTCTATAAACGAAGGGGTATCATCCAATATATGTTTTGGTTGATACTTTTTTGTTTTATGAACAAAAAGGCTATTAAAAAAAGGGTGATAAAAATATCAAATCCTTTTCACTATGTACATTTATTTCACTGTCTCATTTAATTCTATTCCAGATTCAAATGTAGGTTCTTTTGAAGCAGCGATTTGCATTTCTTCACCTGTTTATGGGTTACGTCCTGCACGTGCAGATCTTTCACACACTTCAAATGTACCGAATCCTAGTATCTGTACTTTTTCTTTATTAGCTAACGCATTTATTATCGTATCTAATACAGCCTGTGTTACTGCAACTACCTCTTTTGGTGTAAGTTCTATTTTTTCCGCTACTACTTTTGTTAATTCTGTCTAATTCATTTTTAGCACATCTTCATATGTAATTAGGTAACTATTACAACGTGTGTATTTTTATGATGTAATTAATAATATACATAGAAAAATCCCTAGCAAGAGCTAAGGGGACAATTTCTGTATGGTAGTAAGAAAGAAAAATGTGTACATCACACAATTTATATTTTTACATTTTGATTTTATACAACAAAAATTACCTAATCTAGATAATCTACTTATTTCTACATAAAGGCTACTTTCAATACAATCAGTCAAATTACTACTAGTAAACCCTTTTTAGATATATAATTGTACTATTAAATGCAGATGATACCAAGCAAACATAATTTAATCTGCTTGTTCATAGGAGATTAATAGCTAGAAATATGAAAATTTATAAAAAATAAAAAGGGTGGATAAGATGAAAGCAACAGGTGTTACACGAAGAGTAGATGAATTAGGACGAATTGTTCTTCCGAAAGAGTTAAGAAGAACATTAGGAATTGTAGAAAAAGATCCTATGGAAATATTTGTAGAAGATGAAAAAATCATTTTACAAAAATACAAATCTTATGATGCTTGTGCAATAACTGGTGATATTTCAGAAAAAAATATATCATTAGCAAATGCTCAAATCGTTCTTAGTCCTGAAGGTGCTAAACTGTTAATTAAGGAAATCCAACAGCAATTAGTTAAGTAGATTCATTATTCTTAGTAAATTACATTAAAGCAAAAGACACCTTAATAGATGTCTTTTGCTTTAACTTGAACCAACATAATTCCATCAATACTACTTTTACAATAGCAAATATATCAGCAATCTTTCATATCATATTCATTTTAGCATAGATCAGACTGTTTTTAAATCATTCAAATATTTAAAAATATAAATTTAAAATTCCTACCTTAAAAGGGGTCCCCACATCGCTATCAAGCTAAGGTTTTGAAGTACCCCCTAAACGAAAATTTCTTTTCTCTACAGGCAGTTACTTTGAGAAGTTAGCTCATTTTTTTCGTTTTAGGGCGTTTATTTTTCTTAAGCTGATGGGCATGTATGGTGACCCACATAATACAAATAGAAATTAAGAAAATGCCAAAAAAGTTGGCATTTTCTTGATTTCTATTTATCTTTTCACAAAACATTTACCATATTCAACAAAATCACAATCTACATAAAAATAATTATTTCCAGACCAAATTTGAACTCGTTGCTTTGCGCTATCAAAAACATAATTATCATATCCTGGATATGCATCTCTAACCCATACATATTCAGTAGCTGCGCTGACAGGTAATGCGGATGTAACTAAAGCAGTTGCTAAAGCAATCCCTCCTATAGCTTTCTTGATTTTAGATTTCATCATAATTTATATCCCCCTTTATTTTTTGCTATTAAACTTTTAATGTTTAATAGATTACTATCAATATAACACTCTTCTGATAATTGTAAATATTTAGGTAGTTTATAAAAAATATGCAGAATATTACAAATATATATATAATTACCATAAGGTAGTGCCCCTTAATATATAGAGGAGGGCGTTTATGAAATCTACGGGAGCCTATCTACATTAGGAAACTACTATTGATTAAAGGAACAAAGCATATAAAAAGACACTGTATAGTGTCTTTTTATATGTGGATATAGCTCTAAAGAAAATGTAGTGATTAATCAAAGAAACTTGGATGCTTATTAGTTAAACTTAGTATAATTTTAATATACATAAATTTTATTTTCCATTCGTTTCACCTGCATATCAAACTGAATTAAAACAATTTAATCATAATAACATGAAGTGTTCATATAATGGATGTTTTTTATTTTACAAAGAGAACCTGCAAACCTGCAGATTCTCCTGATAATGATTTATGGAGCAAGACCCGAAAATATAATACAATAATTCGAAAATGAGTTCAAGTAAATAAAAAGAACCCGCTGGAGTTCGGGTCCTTTCAGAAGTGATGATGTATTCTCGGCTTGGGAACTGAGAAAAACACAAAAATATAATACATCGAGTTTTAGAGAATTTCAATACTAAATTAGAGTAATTTCGGAGGAGGCTGAAGAATGGAGAATCAATGTGCGGTATTAGTGTAAAGAATTGATGAGCTAATTAAAACAGTTGCGGAACAACAAGAGCAGATCAATAATTTATCGCGTGAAGTAGGAAATTTAAAGACTCATGTGAATTTTCTAGAAGTGCAGGTGAAATAAAGATGAAACTAAATAAACAAGAACAAACAGTTGTTGTCGGTCATTTAATCAACAAAGTTATTGGGGGTGGAATTAGTTAAACAACACATTGAGCCACAGAAATTAGAGAAGGCTATAGTTTTACATACAATGCTGTAACACATGGTTTCTTCCATAAATATTTTCCAGAAGATGTAGCTGATTTAGCTGCTGAGATCATAGATAAGAATCCGATTGATATATTATGGGAAAACATAACGATTCAATATACGGCTATTATCAGGCACAGCAATTAATGTTCGTTAAATATCAAGAAGATACGACGAAAGAACTACGTAAGAATAAAGTTACTGAGAGTGGATTCGAAGAAGAATGGAAAATTCAATTCGGTTGGGACAAACATGCTACTTTTTTAAAGCCCAATCAAGGGCGATGAGCACATTATCTTCTCTTATTAGGGGTACCACCCCATCGCTATCAAGCTAAGAAAATACAACTACCCCCAGAACAAGATTTTGTGCTAATTTGTAATAAAAAAGCTCATTTTTTTGTTTTGGGGATACCTTAAAATTTTAAGTTGATGGGCATGGGATCCCGCCCACATTTTAACGAAAATATACGCTAAGCAAATTCCAACATAAAGCGAGCCGAATTTTCTACTCTTAAGAAAAATTTCGGTTCGTTTTATCATTTTAGCCAAGAAGACTCCTTCCTCAAGGAGCGTGAAGGGCCACAGCCCAGTGAGTAGGTGGGAGATGAATTGGCTTTGAACAAGGGATGGATGGAAGCCATCTTAATTGTTCAACATACAGAAAGTGTTACTCCATTATCTATCGAATGTACGTTTGGTGTATAATAGTCATATACCAAAATGGAGGTGAATTAAATAATGATTAATAAAGCTTATAAGTTTCGTATCTATCCAAATCAAGCACAAGCAATTCTAATCAACAAAACGATTGGGTGTTCTCGCTTTGTATTCAATCATTTCCTATCCTTATGGGATCACGCATACAAAGAGACAGGAAAAGGAAAAGGCTTGACCTATAGTACATGCTCTGCCAAACTACCTGCCATGAAGAAAGAGCTTGTTTGGCTAAAAGAAGTGGATAGTATTGCGATTCAGTCGTCTGTTCGCAACCTTGCGGATGCTTATACGCGCTTTTTCAAAAAACAAAAC
>NZ_QXCO01000067.1:0-12818 GCF_003458115.1 Bacillus sp. ISO11
GGTCAGTTTTGTATACGGATTCAGGATCCCAAGACACCCACGACCTTCTCTTCACTTCTACTATATAAAAAATAGTAGTGCGAACCAATGCCTTGGTCTGCACTACTAATCTTAGTATGTTTTGTATAGCTTCATATAGGGGGAGCACCAAACATCCATCAACTTAAGGTGTAATTTTGTATAAAATAGAAAACTTGTAATATTATGGTCGTGGCATCAAGATCTCCAAGATTGGAGAAGTCCAACAGCTAGCAAGATTTCGAGGCATATAACAAAAGGTGTTAAACCTGGAAATATCATTCTACTTCATGATTGGAATGGTAGCGAATTTTCCCAGACATCTCAAACTGTTGAAGCATCAGAAAGCATCATGAAGTATTTAAACAACAATGGATATACATGTGTCACAGTATCTGAAATGCTCTATCGTTCCAAAAAAAGAATTCCTCCTTTTTTGATCCTTGTTATCAGTAAATTTGGATTTATTTCCTACGTGTTTAAAACTTTACAGTACTGGGGACAAAATATTAAAGAAATTCAATTAAAAAAATAGTGGTACATTAGATATTAAAGATATCATGATGAAAATAGACTATACTGTAAACGATTTAAAACAAAATAACACTACAGAAGATTTTGGTAAACATATTAAAGTACAATTTCTTTTGGATTGGGATTATGCGAAAAGCCCTGTATACGAGACAACTCTTGCAGAACTAAAATCACAAAGCCCAGAGATTGCCTCCAAAAAAGTATTTCATTCTAAGTGGACTGAAACAAGGGGATTAAAACCTGGGAAAATGGATTGGTTTTGGATAAAGTTTGTATTTGAAGACAACGGCACAGATCAGAACGTGTTCCAAGGGGATAGTATTGCGCTAAACATGGAGTTCCAAGCCAATCAAACAGATGGACAAGAAAGATAAATTTAACAGCATATTACTGGTAAAAAGTAAAACTGAGCTTATACCTTTTAAGTATTTAAAATGAAAAACAAAAAGGACTTGTAGGAATCTCTACAAGTTCTTTTTCAGATAATGTATAAAAGATGAGTCAACATAGATTAATCTTAGTATATTTTTTAACATATTGAAGATGCAGACTCAATCATATATAGTGATTGAGTCTGCACCTTCAATTTTTTGTTTCTCTTTTTTATGAATATATTTTTGTACATATGCGTTTTATATAGTAATTTCTAATGATAAGGAAGTAAATAAATTGAATACAAAAAAAACTTACTAATACAACAATTGAGCTTTGAATAACGGACATTTCCCTACTTATGGTTTGTCCTAATTGATGCAAAGTTAGAAATGCAAAACTGCTGTGAATCATAGCTACTACAATGGGTAAGAAAAATAATATCATCATTTGTGTTGTTATAATTTTCTTTAACTCTTTTTGACTTAAACCTAATTTTGAAATCATTTGATACTGCTCTTGATCACGTTTTAAATCAGTAAATAGACGGAAATATAAAAAACTTATTGCAAATGCAAAGAATACAACTCCCACCAATATACTTGTAATAGAAAGTAATCCATTTTGTTGTTTTAGTTCAAGCCATTTCAAACTCAAAGATGAAAAAGTATAAGAATCGCCTAATTTCGTACCAACTGATTTCATAAGATTTTTTGAGACTGCAGTTGTTTCAGGCCAATTTTTTATAATAAAACCGTATATAGTGTAATTTTGCAAGATACCAACATCTACAGTTTTAATATTTAGGACTTCATTGTAAACAGCATCAGAGATAATAACAGTTTTAGCAAGCATCTCTTTTAACTCTGGGACAGTTAATGTTTTTTGAACAGTAACTGGTACTTCTAGTTCACCATGCCTTAACACAAAAGGTTTTAGGTCCTCTACACTTTTGTGTTTTTTCATTGGTAGTATAACGATACTTTCATTTTCATTTGTTAATTTTTCTATTTCATATCCTAGTGTTTTAGCATATTCATTATACGTAGAAAGATTAATTAATCTAATGTCATTCTGTGTTATTTTAAATTTTGCTGTTGCAAGTTTATAAGAAAATCCAGATTCTTTTAATTGTTTTTTTATCTCTTCAATATGAGATTTTTCTAGTGGATTTCCCCAATCTGATCTATAGGTAAATGCAAATGGGGTCTCATTTTTTGCTAATTCAGGATTTCCGATAGCTGTACAAGCTCCAATTGCTGTAAAAGATACCGCAGATATAATTGTAACCATAAAGAACGTTCTCGCATTATCTTTCATTCGGAATGCTAATTCTGAAATAACAAGGAGGTTGGTTCTTTTAAAGAATGTAGTTTCTCTATTTTTCAAATTGTATATCACATATATACAAAATTGATGAAAGAAAATATAAGTTCCAAATATAATAAGCGTGACCCCTAATCCAACGATCAGTAATACTTCATTCCCACTCATATAATTAATTGCGATTGCATCGATACTGTGGTGGACAGAAGTGTAGCCTGCTCCAATTAAGATTATAGCCAACAAAGATAGCCAAGCAGACACTTCAGGTTCAGGTTCAGGTTTTGGCTTTTCTTCTGATTTTATGAGTTCTACAAGCTCTTTCATTTTCACCATTTTTGATGTAAACAAAGAAATAAGTAGAAATAAGATAAAAAAGGACAGAGCTGTTACTCCAATAGCCTTTAATGGAAAATAAAATGGTAACCTATGCTCTACTGCCAATAAAGACCCACTAACTAGTAAAAATAATTTAGAAAAAATCATTCCAAGTCCAATACCCACTAGTATAGAAGGGATTCCAATCAACATGTTTTCGAAAAAAATTAATCGATGAAACTGTTTATGAGACATTCCATGTAACATTAATAATCCAAACTCTTTTGTTCTATTTTTTAAAAATGCGCTAGCAGAATAGAAAATAAATAAGAAAGAGAAAACAAAAATTAAGGAATACGATAGTTGAAATCCTATTTTCCCAAATGTGCTCATTATAGTACTTACATGAGTCAGTTCACCTTTTAGATTTGGATGAAAGAAAAGTAGACCATAAGTAAAGAAAATCATTACCGCAAATATGCTACTAAAAAAATACCCAAGATATATTCGTTTATTCCGTATAACATTATTCAATGCTAGCTGTCGAAAAGTCATTTTTATTCCCTCCTAACATAGAAAGACTGTCCATAATATTTTTATAAAGTAATGGACAATTGTCATTGTGGCAAATTTCATTATATAACTGTCCATCATTGTTTCCTTTTCTTCTATATTTAATTGTGTTAATATCTCCATTACATCTTGAGAGAGTTTAGTATCCAAATTCCCTGTTAGCTCATCGGTAGAATTAATTTAGGGGAATGAATGGGTGCACAGACAATCGCTGTTCGCTGTGCTTGTCCTCCTGATATTTCATATCCTCGTTTATTTATTCTTTTCACATTCAGGTCATCTAATACGAGCGGAAGAACCATATTCCCTTTTACTGTTAATGTATGCATGAGATTGGCTTATAAATGCAGTTTCGTCTATTATGGGTACACCCTAAGCATCCATCTATTAGCTACTGAAAACACTTTGTTCCAACTGTATGATTAGGATGTATGATAATCAGTTGAAAAGTGGTAAAGAAATCCGTAATCACAAGTACGTTTAGAAAAGAATGTATGAATTATATTCAAAATTACATATATCTCGGCCGTACCCGTGTCTGCGAAATAAAGCTAAATTATTGGTAGAAAGTTAATACGGATTTTTACTATTAATATACTCCCTGATGTTGGCAAATCAATAGTAGAAATCATATTCAATAACGTTGTTCTTCCACTACAAGAAAGGTCCATAATCCCAACAAATTCTCTTCTATGATTGTTAAATTTACATTTAAAAGTGCTGTATGCGAAGCTTTACCTGTGTATTCTTTACTAAGATCTTTTACTTTTACTATATTTATAGGATAAATCCCCCCAAAATTTACAAACTAAAAATGAGAGTTGATAGATGATGTCCCCTTCTCTTTAAATCGTTTCCGTACCCTTGCATGCACTATACAAACAAAGGCGAAGTCTTCCAAAACAGACTCCGCCTTTCCCATGTATCATGGGTTACAACCAGTACTAGTAGCTTCATAATATTTCCTCAACCTATTTCCTTGCGGAAATAGGTTGAGACCAAATATCTTCTTCATTATCATTTACATGTACCTCAAAGACATATATAGGTTGAGAGAAACCTTTTGTATCAGTGTAGTAATCTATATTATATTTTGTAATTAATAATGTATCACCTGCATTGAAAGATCCTATAGGTTCAAATTCTCCTTGTTTCAGTTTTTGAAATGCTTCCTTTGGAGAAAGAATTTTAACATCTCGAACAGGTGATTTTTTAGTAACGGAATCTTTGTAAACAGGTTTTTTTTCCCCTTCTTCTTTTAACTCTATTGATGTTTTTATCGTAACGTGAGACATATCTATTTTTGTATTGGGATCAATAGGCATATTTCCAAATTCCTTCATATGGTACGAAATAATTATTCCAAATGCAATGAGAATTACTGTAATGGGAAGGAATAAATATTTCATCATCTGTGCATGCGTTTCTTTTTTCTTCAATAATATAAGAACTATGTTTAACACAGAATACCCTAGCATCATTCCTAAAATATTATGAAGTAAATCAACAAGTTCCATACTTCCACGTTGCATTGTAAATTCAAGTATTTCAATTAATAAACTTGCTATAATTGAGATCATTAACATCCATTTTGTTTTTTGAAAAACCTTACTAAATAAAGGGAATAAAATTCCTAAAGGAAAAAGCATACCTATATTCACAATGATATGGAAAAAGGAAGTAAATGAAAATGTATTCCATGCTTTTTTATAAACACTAAGTACATCAAAATCAATGGTTCTTGCATAAGCTATATCATCTGAACGACCAAATGAAGTAGCTGATAATGCAAGAGAATAATATCCTATTATTAATATCAATAATATAATTTGTTGTACGGTAAACTTTTTTTCACCTTTACATACCTTTTTGTATACTACAAAATAGCTAAAAATAAGTATGAGAAGGAATAAAAATGTGAGTTGTATCGTAGGAATTGCAAAACTAACGAATAGTTCGGAAATAATGTTCATTTTACACCTCTGTGTTTTTTATTTTTTTCCGACAGAAGACTCTTTCCAAAAAATGTGAGGGTGTGCAACACTAATTTTAGGTTGAAGATGAATGTCGGTTGGCCTAAGTCAATCTGTTCGCCACTATATACTGGTACAAATCATTCTTCAACGTTCTATGGCTCCACGCTTGTCAAAGTTGTGACAAGAAAGCTAAAGTAGAAATTGGGATAAATCAACGTACAAAATACTTATGTTCTCACCGCAGGGACTATAGGTAGAGCCTGCTAAGATAACTGGTGGATACATCGGTGTTCTCAGGAATCGCCTATTTCCAACAGTCCATTAGGTTCCGTGTTGGGTAGTTTAAATAATATTCTAGATAAAAATAACGAAGTATCGTTACATCTAGTAATTATTAATCCAGAATTATACCGTATCCATGTGGTTCTCTCTAATTGATGTATACTTAACGGAATCATCTTTTCTAAAGGTGATAACTTCATCAAATTTTTCAATTGAATTTTAATGCAGTACTGCTCCTGCGACAAAACCTTAATGGAAAGACATAAAAATCAACTAGATTCGCAACACATTTTTTCATGAGTGTTTCTGTTATTCATTATAGTAGTAAGATTTTTTTTCTCATATTGAATTTCCTTTCATTTTACTTACACGCTTGTAATGTTTCTGAAAATACAGTCTATAAGATTATAGCAGTGGTTCTTTTTTGGGGAGATAGCGAAGAGGGAATTTTCATTTGCACTTTACTATACCGAACTAGATTTCGTTATAGTTTTTATTAGTAATTCATTGTATCTTCTTTACCAGACACGTATAAAAATCAATATTATGAAAGTAAACTACTGGATAAAAGTTTCCTTTCATTTTTGGAAACACTTAAAACTAAATTTGCAATAAATTTCTCAATATAGATATAGATGTTATATATGGTTTTTATATCGAAAATTAACAAAAAATATAATACTATAAAAAATAAGCTGGTTTCTGTCACTTGTTTTTCCCTTACGCTAAAGATAAAATCCTATTGCCGGATCTTATCTTTTTAATTTTGAATTTTTGATACAAAATAGAATCCTTATTATAAGGGGCAGCACCACATCGCTATCAAGCTAAAATTATATAAATTTAATTTTAGGCGAGATTGTTTCATTAAAAAAACATTTACAACTAAATTTGTAATAAATTTCTCAATATAGATATGAATATTACACATGATTTTTCTATTAAAAATTAACAAGAGATATTGTAATAAAAATATGATGGTTATCCTTTGGTTTACTCCTTGGCCAAAGATAAGTGTATGCTCGCCGATCCTATCTTTTTTTATTTTTTATGTAAAAAAATCCTTATCATAAGGAAATCCGTCAACAAAACGCGATTTTCGTATATTATTAAGACCTAAATTAATAGATGCTTAAAATTAAAAGGCCTACACATATTATATAATACTAATATGTGTAGGCCAGCATTGTTTTGTTTATGTTCTCTTTATAGTAACTTGTCCCTCTTGATTTTTTTCTTGATCCCATTCCCTTTATTTTTTCTTCCTTCTTTAAAGAACAAAGGGAATATTCTACGAATGGATTTCTGCATAGAAAGATTATAAACTTCATTGATATTCAACCAAACAGCTTTTCCTTCTGGCGAATTTTTTAGTAAATCCCCCTTAAAGTCTTTTGTAAAATAGTTAAATATCATATCTTGGTCTTTGACGATTGAATTAACATATTCATAAAGTCCTTTATAAACAGGATTGCTAACTTCAAGACCAGTTTCTTCTTTAACTTCTCTAATGGCACTATCAACAATACTTTCCGGAAATTCTAAAACTCATTACTAAAAACAAAGTATCGTACGGAACATTAAACACCGTTTATGGGTTATAGTACTACTCCATTTATTATTTCCAAATCCATTTAGAATGTTTAATAAATGGGGCAGATTATGGTGATATTCCGTATAAATAATACCATTACATTAATGTTCTTTCGGAAGTACAATTCCTTTATACAATTGAACTGTAATCAAGTAGTAAATCGAGTAAATTACTACGAAAATAATAATTGGTAGCCAAATACGAAAGTAAGGATCAGCCAAAAGAACGCTGAACATGTTCATACCAACCAATACGTGAACAATACCCAAAATTGCTGGGACTAAAAATATAAAGAATAACTCCTTAAAAATCGATTTTATTAATAACTCACGACGAACACCGATTTTACGAAGCATTTGATAACGTGCTACATCTTTTGATGCTCCCGACAGAACTTTAAACATTAAGCAGCTTGCCATCATTGCTAAAAATGCAATTCCAACGAAGAAACCCATAAACATTAGTCCGCTGGCAAAATCATGACTCATAATATATTTTTGATACTTACTATCCAATTCTTCCGCTTTCACATTTTTATATTTTGCTATCTGTAATTCATCAAGTTTTTTCCATTCTTTTATGTATGATCCAAAATCATCTGTTTTCCCTATAAACACAGTACTTTCTTTACCCTTCAACCCATCGTATATGTTTTGTTCTACAATTTTGATTTCATAATGAGGATACATATAATTTGGCTGGATCGTTCTGAAAGCCTGAATCCATTGTTTTGTGTCGATTTCTCCTTTAACCCATTTTATTGAAAATGCACCAATTGGTATTTCCTCTGAAACTTTCTCTATTTTCATACCTTGCAAGAAAGGGCGATTTTTTTCTACATCTTCTTTAAGATAATAAACATACCTATCATCAACTTTGTAATGGTATTCAAATTTTTCTTGAAATAAGATACCACCCAAAATTGTCTTTTCTTCCGCAGTTGGATTATGAATGACTGAATCGTAAATTCGCATTTGATCTGTCATGTTTATAATGTTGTTTTTAAATGCCATACCACAAGCAATTCCACCAGCACCAAGAGCCACTAAAATTGCTACTGTTGCAAGCACATTTGTTAGACTATTAATGCGGAAATTTAATTGTGCAAAAGTAAAAGCATTGAGGCCTTTTTCACTACGTTTTTTATTACTCTTTAGCTTGTTAATCATAACCGGGAGAAGGGATCCAAATATAAGGTAAGTACCAGCGGTTGCTGAGATTAATCCAACGGCCATTAATCCCAAAGCAATTAGCGAATTTGCATATGACATATAGATCAGTGATGCATAACCAATACCTAATAAAAGAATACCAAGGAATGCAACTACAACGGTCATTTTTCCTTTTACGGCGACACGTTCTGTTTGTGCATCTGCATGTACAAGTTGCAGTACAGAAATACGCGATAATTTCATACTATTCATAATTGCTGATAAGAAAAATAGTGCAAAGAAGAAGGTACAAGTAATAGCTATAGATGGTAGATAAAATGCTTTATAACCTTCACCAGCAAACTCAAGTTGTTTCATTAATAGCTGACCGATACCTCCTGCAAGTCCTACACCAACTGCAATACCGATCGCAAGAGACGCAGCGCCTAATACGATTGTTTCGATAAACATAAGTAAGGTAACTTTATACTTTTTTGCTCCTAACATCATATACATACCAAATTCTTTTTGACGAAGAGCTGATAAGAAAGAGTTTGCATATAAAATATAGAAAAATGTGGTGACCGCTAATAAAAAGGAACCAATTTTAAATACAGACACAATATCCCTAATAGAAGAATTAGATTCAAGGAACGTTTTATTGGATGCTAGAGTTTGAAACATATAAAAAGTTGAAATAGAGACAATCAGACCAACAAGTAATACAATATAATCTTGCAACTTACTTTTTAGGCCTGACATAGAAAGCTTAAATAACATGATTGAACTTCCTTCCTTACGCTTTTTGTGTGCCTAAGTCTGCAAGCACGTCTAAAATTTCTTTATAGAATTTTCCACGGGTACCACCACGATGAATTTCTTTATATAACTCACCATCTTGAATGAATAAAATACGCTGACAGTAGCTTGCACTGTAAGGATCATGCGTAACCATCATAATGGATACACCTTGCTCTTTATTTAAGCTTGTCATGGCATCAAGTAAACTCGTTGCATTTTTAGAATCTAGAGCTCCAGTCGGCTCGTCCCCTAAAATAATTGCTGGCTCATGTACTAAAGCGCGAGCTGCCGCGGAACGTTGTTTCTGTCCACCAGATACTTCAGATGGATACTTTTGAAGGATTGCTGAAATGCTTAACATATCAGCTACTTTTTCTACTTTCTGTCCAATATTTCGTGATGAAACACCTTGAAGGGAAAGTGGAAGAGCGATGTTTTCGTAAATAGTTAAGTTCTCCAATAAGTTAAAGTCTTGGAAAATGAATCCTAACTTTTGTGAACGGAAATCAGAAAGCTCACCTTGTTTCATTTTCGTAATATCTGTTCCTGCAATTTCAACAATTCCGCCCGTTGCTTTATCTAACGTTGAAATTACATTTAATAATGTCGTTTTTCCAGAACCAGATGGTCCCATAATTCCGACAAACTCACCCTCTTGAATTGAGAATGAAACACCTTTTAACGCATTTGATTGGTTCTCACCTTTTTTACCGTACACTTTTTGGACGTTTTTCACATCTACAACTGGTTTTGTCATATATATCCTCCTATGTTTGTTTTTTCATTTCTTTAAAATAAGTCGCTATTCATATTTGCTACTAACAAAATAGTCATGTTGCATCTACCTTTTCTATAAGGCTGTTACGATGTATCCAATCGAAAGCCGTAAAGAAAATTTTTTTAATTTCTCCACTCCCCTCTTTGCTCTGAGTACATACATGATAAACTATGAAAATTAGGAAACACCCTGAAAAATCCTTAAAAATTCTTAAGTTTTATAAAAAAAAGCTTATGGAACCTGTAATTCCATAAGCCAATCTATTTGATTGGATGTTCAACAATAAAGGATATCCAACCTTCTTTATATTCTGCATGTATATTACCATGATGAAGTTCAACAATTCTTTTTGAGATAGCAAGTCCCAGTCCATTTCCTTGATCATTTTTTCTTGCCTTATCACCCCTGAAAAATCTTTCAAATAATTTATTAGGGTCGCTAACAGGCGGCTTCTCGACTTTATTTGATACTTTCAAAATTGCTTTGTTACCTATTAATTCAAGACATACGGATAATTCGGAAGGTTTCATGCTGAACTTTATCGCATTCATAAACAAATTTTCATATACACGTACCATTTTTTCTACATCCATGAAAATAGGTATTGTTTCTTCCGTTATTGATTTTTGAACAATTAAACTTTCCTTTTCAAATATAGGAATGTATTCTCCAACTATTTGCTCCAACAAACCTGATAAATCAACTTCATTAAAGTTTAACTTAGCATCGATGCCTGATAAACGAGTATATTCAAACAGTTCATCAATTAAATATTTCAATCTCTTTGATTTTAAATACGTGGTTTCAAGGTATTCCTGTAATTGTGTTTCACTGTTGTATTGCCCTCTTTTTAATAAATCTATATAACCAATAATAGATGTCAACGGTGTGCGTAAGTCATGAGATACGTTCGTTATGAGTTCATTTTTTGTACGTTCTAATCGTCTTTCCTGTTCAAATGTATGCTCCAATTCCTTGGACATATAGTTGATATTTTGGGCAAGTTGGGTCAATTCGTCCTTCCCCTTAATCCCTATTGTCAGACCTAGTTTTCCATTTGCAATATCATTTACATTATCTGAAATGAACTTCAAATATACTATTTTCTTTCGAACCAATATCAAAAAAAGTATGATAAAGGTAAA
This sequence comes from Bacillus sp. ISO11, assembly GCF_003458115.1. NCBI lineage: Bacteria > Bacillati > Bacillota > Bacilli > Caryophanales > Bacillaceae > Bacillus > Bacillus sp. ISO11. Next base: position 10,866 of record NZ_QXCO01000067.1, read on the forward strand.
GATTGCGAACGCGAATAAAAACAACAATGCCAATTTGAATTCAAACATACCAAACTCTTCGTATTTTACAAATAACGGATCTATAACGTATGCCAAAATGAGAATTGTTAAACCAATTGAAATAAAAAAACTAACTGCAACAGCACCAAGAAGTTTTATAATGATCTTATTTTTAAAACTAACATTCTTCATATTTTATATCCAATTCCCCACACAGTTTTAATATAAATGGGATTTTTAGAATCCTCTTCTATTTTGTCTCTTATTTTTGTGATATGCACCATGACAGTATTGTCTGATTTATAAAAAACCTCTTCCCAAACTGCTTCATATATTTTTGCTACACTCATGACAATCCCTTTGTTGCGGGCAAGTAGTTCTAAAATAGCAAACTCTTTTGGAGTTAATCTTGTTTCTTTTCCTCTTACCCATACTTGACGTGTATCTGTATTCACGGTTAAGTCACCAATTTCTAGAATGCTTTTATTATGTCCTATTGATGAATTGTATTTTTTAAACCTTCTTAATTGGGATTTTACCCTAGCGATTAATTCCAATGGGTTAAACGGTTTTGATAAATAATCGTCTGCACCAGAGGCTAGCCCCTGAATTTTGTCTATATCCTCAGATTTTGCAGATAGCATGATGATAGGTATATTGCGGTCTTCCCTAATCTTCATACACGCTTCAATACCATCCATATTAGGCATCATAATATCTAAAATAATCAAATCAAACTCCTTTTCTTCTAACAGTTGTAAAGCTTCCATAGCATCTTCTGCCTTTTGAGTTTTCAGGTCTTCATTTTCCAAATAAGCAGAGATAAGATTTCTAATTTCTTTATCATCATCGACAATAAGAATTTTTGATTCCATATGATTCCTCCATATTTTTTCTCGTATAAAACAGCTAAAGACATAAGCAGGTGAGACATTTGTATCTTCTTTTTTTCTTAAGCTTGCAAATGAAAGACAAGAAATAACATACTGTATATACGTAATATCGTTCTCCCTAATATATTGTTCAATATTTGCTACTGATCCATATACAATTAATAAGTTCCCTTTTTCTTTTAATTTTGCTTTTAGTAAAATTAAAAATTTCTTATTATTTTCTACTAATAAAATAATTGTCTTGAGATTTCTTCTTTTAATTAATTTTTCTGTGAATACACCTGTACTCAGTCCATATTTGACAATATAATTTACTTTCTTCAAATCAATTCCTTCAATTTTTTTGTCTCCATGAAACCTTGAACTTGGAATATCTGCATCAACTGATTTTTGGTACATTATATATAAAAATAAGAAAGCGAATTGTTTTCATACCTAGTCATCCTACAGGTTTGAACTCATAATCATACTCTAGAGTCCAAAACTTAAGAAAAAGGGGTAAAAGTTCTTAAGAATTCTTAAGCTTTCTACAACATTTTATCATAAGAATATATGACAACTCTTAAAATGTTAGCGGTATCTCCAATAACACTTACTATTCGTCAATCCGAAGAACAAAAAGAACTTGTAGGAATTCCTACAAGTTCTTTTTCAGATAATGTAAAAAAGTTAAAGTAAACTATCTCATAATTTGAATCGGAGCAAACACTATAACTACGGGTTGATTATATTATATACAAAATCTTAACGTATGCACTTTTAATATTTGAAAATTTCGCTAATTTAAAATAGGAGAATAAATAACGGTCTTAACCCCTGAAAATCCTAATTTATCATTTTGAACCTGTCTCTTATACACATTGACGCTGCCGACGACGGAGAGAGTGTAGATCTCGGTGGGCGCCGTAAGCTTCAAAAAAAGATGATGTAGCAGCGTGAACAATCAGGCGACAGCCCACTCAGCTAACGCATTTAAATTAAGAACGTCTAACGGGCCAAACGACATCAGCACTATAATCGAGCGACAGACAATAGTACGTCATGTCAAGCGTACAACGTT
>NZ_QXCO01000068.1:0-10470 GCF_003458115.1 Bacillus sp. ISO11
GGTCGAAGACAATAATAAAAAAAATAATTGGATCGGGATTAGCACTTTCTTTACTATTAGGTGGAGCAGCTTTTAACTCTACTGCAACTAAAGCAGCTCCAATTAATGAGGAAACTATTGCCGTAGAATCCTCAAATGAAAATATTCAGCCACCACAAGAATTTTTCGCCGCAGCAGGACGAGCTGTAGCTGCAGCAGGTGCCTTTAGTGTTGGAAAAGCAGTTGGTAAAGCAGTTGCTAATGCTGCCTTTGGAAACAACAGCACTAATAGTCTTGATTATGAAGACATAAATATAACTTTTGACTATTAATTGTTTGTTTACTATGCAAAACATAATTACGAGCCTTTCTTACTACAAAGTAAGAATTGGCTCGTTTAACTATGTAACTATAAAATTCATTACATATATATAATTAATATTTTATACCTTAAATAAAAAAACATAAACTTTTATCTTGAAATCAATAAAAGCTTAAAAAAATTAGTGAGGTGATAATAATGTGGAAAAAATTAATAGCTGGATTATTATGTACAGCTTTCATATTTCATTTTGCCATAACCCTTATTTATAATACTCCATCTAATCCTATAAAAGCTAAATACAATAAACAATTATCAGCCTATATGGATCCTATTTTCACTCAAAACTGGAGACTATTTGCTCCTGCACCAGTAACAACAAATAGTAAATTTTTTGTAAAAGCCAAAATCAAATCAGATAATGATACTACGACTACTGGTTGGATCGATATTGTTGACTACATGATTAAGGAAAATCAAGAAAATAGATTTACACCATATAATCGTTTATTACGAATTCCTAGAGGTGCATTTGCTTTAAGACAAGAAAGCGATGATACAATGCAAGAGGTTATCAAAAAAATAAACAACGGGAAATTAGATAAAGAAGAATATAAACATTTAGTTGAAAATGAAAGAAGTAAAAATGCTGAAAAAATATCAAATAATTTATTAAACAGATACGCTGAAGCACATCTTAAAAGCGCCTATCCTAATAAAGATATTATAGAATTTAAAATTCTTCTTGTAGAATCTAACCCGATACCTTTCTCAAAAAAAGAAGAAAAAAATCCTAATAATGAAAAACGTTATATTGAACTTGATTGGGCAAAACCACAAAATGTTATATCTATGTTCTAGTACAAAGGAGTGAAAGACAATGATTAATAAGTTGATTTTATTAAATCAAAAAAAACATATGCTTATAGGAGCTAGTCTAATCCGAATTGCATTTGGATTTATCATTCTTTATAACTATACAATTCATTACTCACAACGTTACTTTTTATGGGGATCTAATGGCTTAATGAGTATGGGAAACCTAAGTCCAGAAGAACGTTTTTTCAACAATTTTTCTCTATATAGTCTCAGTACATCTAACTTATATTTCAATATTATCTATCATTTAGGAATTTTAATAGCAATACTTTTTTTATTTGGTTATAAAGGAAAAATAATATCATTCCTAAATTTCATTTTCATCTGGTCTTTAATGACTCAAAATAATATTATATTAGATGGTGGAGATAATATTTCTCGTATATTACTATTCTATTTATTATTCGCTAATACTACTCAATACTTTTCATTAGACTCTTATTTAAAAAATAAAAAAAATATAAATCCATCTACAACTACTAATACTGAAAATATTTCTTTAAGAAATTTATTACATAACTTATCCATACTCGCATGTCTTGTTCAAGTAAGTATACTATATCTTACTTCAGGTCTTCATAAAGCAATGGGTGAATTATGGCAAAATGGTACGGCTTTATATTACGTTTTACAAGTTGATGAATTCTCTCATCCTTTCTTCAAGAACTTAATACATTCATCTGATCTAATGTTAGTTACAGGATCTTATATAACAGTAATTGTACAATTAGCTTTTCCATTTTTATTATTTAATAAAAAAACAAAATATATTGGTATGATGGGCATAATTGGTATGCATCTAGGTATCGCTATAGTAATGGGACTCTTTAGCTTTTCATTTATTATGATATCTAATCAACTTCTATTTTTAACAGATAAAGAATATAAATCCATATTTACTTATTTAAAACAAAAATATAACAAAGTTTTAACTATTATACAAAAGAGGAAAAAATCACCAGCCGAAATTCACCAACAACTATAAAACCAAAATAAAAATAACACTTTACATAATTCCTATTTCAAATATAAAGTGTTATTTTTTTTATGCTTTTCGAACAACTGCTAAATAAACAGACGAAGCTATACTTTGAATAAAAAATACAAGCATTACGTAATAAATAAAATATTCCTTATCCATTAACTTAAATATTGCTACAACTACTACTCCAATTAAAATACCAAACGATAAAATCTTATAAGATAAAGACTTCACCTTAAAAATAAGTATTTGACCTCTCTCATCTTTCGACTCCATCTGCCGTTCAAAAGATGCTTTATAAAACTCTGCGATAAAAACTAATGCAACTAAAACCAAAACAAAAGTTACAGCAATATTACCCATTATTTATCCTCCTCATAACGAAATACATCATTTATATCTTTTTCCAACGAATTAGCAATTTTAAAAGCCAATACTAAAGAAGGGTTATATTTATTTTTTTCTAAAGCTACTATAGTTTGTCGACTAACATTTACTTCATCTGCTAATTGCTGTTGTGTCCACTTTTTTTCAGCTCTTCCTACCGCTATATTATTCTCAAGCATGTCTTCCCTCTCTTCTATCGGATAATTTCCACTAATTGGATTGTAATATATTTCATACAAAAAGTAAATAATTTTTTACAATTAAACTGAAAAGTAAAACAAATAAAACCCTAATCAAAAATTTATAAATAAAAAACCAATTCCTATAAATCGAAAGAATTGGTTTTTTATTAAAAAATAATAAAGAATATATAATTTCTTACTAAGTATATATTCTTTACTTATATTTATTTAAAACACCTTCATAATAAGATACAACAGAATGCTTTGAATATTCTTTGTGAGTCAAATATAAAATCCCTTTATAAATACCATCATCATATAAAAAATCATTTGGTATTTTTAATGATGGACCAAGAGGAGAAACAGGAAATACTTTAAAACAACTTTTTACATATTTATTTTCTTCTACATTTTTTTCGATGTCTTTGCATATCCCATTATTAACATAATAAGATTCATCTGCGCGTATAGAATTTCCTCCTATAACAAAAGAAACTAATACTAACAAACTTAAAACACTTTTTTTAAACATATGAATCCCCCTTTATAATATTTGTATCTATCAAAAATAACTTATTTAAAAAGTTACATAACAAATACAAATATTTACCTAATTCCCCAAAAAACCACAAAAACCTTTTTGAAATTTATAAAATAAAAAAATATAATCAACAAATTTTAAAAAAATACTATTTCCAAAACTCATACCATCTCTTATCTTTACTTGCTGAGATCATCCTCTTAACTTCTTGAACTTCTCTAATTGTTTTTAAAAGTATTTCATCACGACTTTGATTCTTCACTATCTCTTCGCTAGAGTTCATTGCTATAAACTTCTGAGAATCCTGTATCGATTGTATAGCGTTCAATAATTCCAATTCTCTTTGTATAAATCTTTCATCTTGATCCATTAATCGTTTAGTTAATTCCTGAAGTAAATCATTTTGCTTTTCAATGATCTCTTTTTGCTCTTGGATCATCGTCTGTAGCGGTGTAGCGTTGAAATTAGGTTCTTCATAGCGCTCAACATCATGTCGTTCTAATGACAATACTTCAACACCTTGATGCCATGATACTATTTGCTTTGTAGCATTTTCTAATGTCATGTCTGTGTCGTTCTTTAGATTTATAACCCTACGAAACACCATTACATCACTTTCTCTATACTTCCTATGCCCACGTTCATTCTTAATAAAAGTATAACCCTCTTTTTCAAGGACATCAGCATACTTACGTAATGTACTAGATTGGATACCTAATTGCTCTGCCACATCACTAGGACTATATAGCGTCTTCATAGCATTTCACCTCAAAAAATATATTCGCTATAGCAATGATATACCCTTTTTCCTAATAATTCACGTACCACTTGTTTCAAATTCTTAATTTCCATAACCTTTACATAATAGATTTATATAATTCCTATTACAAACTCAATTTTAAAATTAAATACTCATAACAACCAAATCTTTTTTATTTATACAAAATTTCATGCAAAAAAAAGAAGAATCCTTGTTTATACAAGAATTCTATGAAAAAACTTACTACCGATAATAAGACGTTATATTAACTAACCATAAATAAGTATTCATCACAAAAAATCCAGATCTTTGCTTATCATTTTACATAATCCCACTTTGGTTTTTGCCCTTTTCTGGGGGTTCCGTCCTACACTTTTTATTCCACGGTTCACTTGACCATGAGCCTCTACACCCTCAAACTCCCAAAGATAACCCCAGCGGGCAAAAACCGCCCTTCTGGGGCCACCTCTGGTGAGTTTGCATGAGGGTGCCCCTCATGGTCAAGTGACTTTCGCGGCATAAACGTTACAGACTCAGTGATCGACCCTTCCCTAGTTGTTCCCCCATGTATTCCTATTACAAAACCTCTCATATCTAAATTAATATATTGTATAATGTACTTGATTCTATGTGGTATCACATAGAATCAAGTACATATGCTCCCCTCCGGGGAGCCCGGTTTATCGCCTTAACGGCTTTAAACCGGGAAGATCAAGAGCACCTGACGAATCGTTTTACCGTCCTTCGTCCTGTAAAACTCAAGCAGGGCAAAATCCGCCTACCTTGGCATGAAAAAGCTAACGCTTTCCATGCCAAGGTCAGACGCATTCATTTTTGATTCGCGCTGCGCTTGAATCAAAAACAAGCTCGGCAAGCCGAGTGAATGGTCTTCAGGCGGATTTTGCCCTGCGGGATTTCGCATTCCTGGAAGCACTGCATCAGGAATGCCTCTTTTTCTAATTCAGCTTTCGCTTCTTAGAAAAAGACAAAGAGGATTCGCCCATGGCAAACTCTCTTTGTCTCAACAGATCATGTATACTTCGCATACATGATCTGTAAAAGTTATTCTTCTCTCAATTAAACAAGTAAATCCATAATCATATTCATAGCGAAGACAGCAAGCTTCGCTATGTCTTCCCAAAAATACAAGATCGTATAAAAGCAAAGACAAAAAAGATTCCCTAAGATTCGTCATTTAAGACCCTAGAACCCCTCTAGATTAAATTCTTTTATAAAAAAGTAGTTTTATATAGCCCTTCATCAAAAAAATGAAATACAGCCCTTCTGAGGCTTTTAAAACAAATCTATTCCCTCTACTTTTGAGGTAGAGGTTGGCCGGGGTGTGGGGAGACCCCACGTATTGCGTATCTAAAAATAGATAAATAATCTATTGGAGAACGTTAGACCAAGCGATTTGGCTCGTATAATGAATAGCTCAAGCCGATATGTCTAAATCCCACTTTTGAGTTTATCGGCTTGGCGATGAAAGCAAACGAGCCAAAAAAAGTTTGGCAAGGATGTTAGAAAAAAGAAAAGTCTTCGACTTTAGCCGAGGATTGACGAGGCGACTTTTTTCTAGCAAAGGTGGAGATTTTTAAGCCGGGTTTGCTTAAAAATACTACCTGTTCCTTGCGGAACTTTTAGCTCTTTATATAGAGAGTGAGAAGGGAACAGCATACGTAACTATAAAAAAGCCTTTAATACCAAGGGATTTGGGATTTTTTATAGTTATCGAATTCGATAACTTTAGTTATCGAATTCGATAACTATAAAGTTATAAAAAAACCTGTATGAAATTCATACAGGTTACACTAATTTTATAGGTAAATTTTTTAATTCTTTAGGTTTTCTTATAAACATAGTTTGTAGTGTTTGATTAATATTGTCACGATCTCCACAAAGAATTACATTAGGATTTATATACAATGCATACATTCTAGCATTAATTCCATCCCTACCGGATTCAAAACGCCCAATTAGCCCTTTTTCAATTAATTGCTTTACTAGTCTACTAACTGTATTTTTACTAGATCCTATTTTTTCTGCAATTTCAGTTTGAGTCATGGGTAATTGTTCTTTTGCATTAATATCATGAACAATACAATTCGAACGAAAACCTATAAACCCAATAATTTTATTTAAAAACATAATTTCTTCGTTTTTTAAATAATTATTTTGAATGAGATATAACCAATTCTCTTGAATAATTTGAGCAAATTTAGCTTTATTTTTTACTTTCCGTTCAGGTACCAACTTCATTCCATGTAAATTAGCTTTTGCTTGAAGTTCATTTGCTATGTACATCTCTTCTTCTGACAATATCTTCGAATTCTCGATATCTCTCAATCTTGAATTCCTTTCAGCTTGTTTTAAATTGATAGTATTTGTCATAACTTTTCTCCTCGTTCCTAGTATTTACAACTAGTACGGAGACTTTTTTTATGCTATTATGTAATTAGAAATTTATAAGAATAAAAAAGCCTCTCATTATAGTTGTTTCTCGACAATTCAATTATATCATGATTGGCTTTTTTTGTTATAACTAATAGAAAAAGAGTCCTGTACATAGGACTCTTTTTCTGCTTATGAAAGTAAACTTTTAAATATTAGTTTACATTCGTTCCCCCTTAAACATTGACTTATGACCAAATCCCCTGATATCTTCAATTTATACAACAAAAGTATACATTCAAAATACTATAAAATAAGAGGTCAAAATCCATGAATAAAAAACCACATCTCATTGATGTCCAACCTATCCGTAGCAAAGAACAGATCGAAGATATGAAATGGGCCCTTAAACGTCATTGTTCCGAAAGAGACTATATTCTCTTTCTTATTGGAATTCATACCGGACTACGTGTAAGTGATCTACTCCAACTCGAAACACAAACCATAATAAAACTAAAACGGAAAAAACGAAAAGAATTTAAAATCAGGGAAGGAAAAACGAAGAAAGAACGTATCATTAATCTTACTTCTATTTTTGATGAAGTATACTCTTATGCCCAAACACTAAAAAGCATCTGGTTATTCCCTTCTCGAAAAGGAGAACGACCAATTAGTAAGATTCAGGCTTATCGACAATTGCAAAAAGCCGGAGATTTTGCCAGTATAGAATCTATTGGGACCCATACTATGCGAAAAACCTTCGGCTATTGGTTCTATAAACAAACAAAAAATGTCGCTATGTTGCAGGAAATCTTAAATCACAGCACACCACAAATTACACTTAAATATATTGGGATTAGTAAAGAAGAAAAAGATAATATCCTAGATACATTTTTTATTTAATCTAAATCTTAAAAAGAGACATTTTATAAATTTATAAAATGTCTCTTTTTGAGATGAGAGAGAAAAAATGTAATCTAATATTTTATTTTTTTATCTAAATAACAATCACAACATTCCCAATGCGGAGGAATCCATTTATAATACCCAGGCTTTAACTGACATATATCTGGTTTATAACAATCATTTTTAGATATTGGAGGATATTGATTATCCATTTGAAATGGAAATGGATTGTTTGGATATTGATTATCTATTGATGATGGAAGTGGGTTGTTTGGATATTGATTATCTATTGATGATGAAAATGGATTGTTTGAATATTGATTATCTATTTGAAATGGAAATGAATTGTTTGGGTATTGATTATCTTTTGATGATGGAAATGGATTGTTTGGATATTGATTATCTATTTGAAATGGAAATGAATTGTTTGGGTATTGATTATCTAAATTATTCATTTTTAATACCTCTTTTATATTTTTATTAGCAACAATGTACAATATTAAATAAATAAAAATAGAAAGCAAGTCTATTCTATTTGTGATTATATTATCTAAAAATATATAAAATAATCACATTAAAAGTTCTATAACATTTTCAATAAAAAAATTTACTTTTAATTTATTTAATAAGTATAATTTTAGATTTGCCCTCCTAAATGTTCATACACATAATTTAAACAAAAAAATAAACTTAAAAATTCTAATTGTTTTTTTTATCAATATCTATGTCCATGCCCACCAAAACCTTGCCCTTGCCCCTGTGGCATTTGAAAAAATTGAACAGCTGCACCTGAAAGTTGGGAACCTGAAACCTGTGTTAATCCAACTACAGGATTACCACCAATCCCTAAAGGAAACACTATTGTAACCATTTCTTGACCAGATGGAGTAAAGCTAACTCTATGAATAAAAACACGTGTACCTGACTGAAGAGTTTGCCCATTAGCTAATGTAACAGATTGAGGGATAGTAAATAATTGACCTACTAAATTTTGAAATTGTTGTTGACGAAAATCATCTACATAATCATATTCAGAAGTATTTTGATAATACATAACTAACCAACCTCTTTCTATTTAAATTTACACATTATATTTACCTATATATTCGATAGGCTTTTTCTATGTCTAGACAATATACCTAAATTTAATATAAAAACTTTTAACAGCATAAACTAAAATTAGTAAAATCTAATAAATATATATTCTACTTACTATTGTCTACCCTAATCTATTTATTCTAACAGTTCACCCAAACATGAACCTCTACACACCCAAATTCAAATCACTTTCCTAACATAAACACCCCGGAATTTAAAATTTCTACTTCCACAATGTATAAAATCATGATAAAGAAAAAAAGCGAAATCCATTGATATAACGCCTTTTTTCTTTTCTGTCAATAATAGATCATTATGTTAACTCTCTATAAATATAATATTCATAGATAATTTCTCTTTTATTATTAAGAGTAAAAAAAAGGCATCAATTATTTAATTAAAATAGCTACTTCTTTCTTTTCTATAAATTTAAACACTCCATGCTTTATGCTACATATGATCATTTTGACCTCCTGCAAAACAATCAATTATTCCCCCAATCATTTGTGTTTTACATCAATTGACTTTATTTTAATCTTTTAACAGATATAACTATTTGATTTAAAAACTATAATCTTATTCTCAAAACATTATTTATATCACCCATGTCATTAAAATAAAAAGTAACAAAAATTCATTACATCTAAAAACTACATAAAAACATAAAAAGAAAACAATAATTTCAAAAGTATGTTTTTTAAATTTAAGTATTAATATATTTTTATATCTTTATATAATTATGATATTTATTTATATAATTATGCTGAATTGTTACATTTTTTTTAAGAATATAACAATCCGTTGTCTTTTTTTACAAAATTCAAAAATTTAGAATTTTATGTGTACTTATTATCCTTTAAATGTAATAATCTGGATGTATCATATTTTTTACAAGAAAATATTAGGAGGTTTTTCAAAATGAAGAACAAATTAATTGGATCAGGATTGGCATTATCTGTACTATTAGGTGGAGCAGCTTTTAACTCTACTGCAGCTAAAGCTGCACCAATCGATGAAGCAAAAAATATTACTGTAGAATCAAACCAAAACATTGAACCACCAAAAGAATTCGCGGCAATATTAGGACGAGCTGCAGCAAAAGGAGCTGCTTGGGGAGTTGGATGGGTTGCAGGTGAAAAAGCTGCAAATGCTCTATTTGGAAGTAGTTCATCAGATGCTCCTAGCTATGAATACGAAGATGTAAAATCATCTTTCGATCAATAAATCCTATAAAAGTAAATCTAAAGGAGTATTAAAATGAAAAATAAATTAATTGGATCAGGGTTAGCACTTTCTTTACTATTAGGTGGAGCAGCTTTTAACTCTACTGCAGCCAAAGCTGCACCAATCGATGAAGCAAAAAATATTACTGTAGAATCTGCAAACCAAAACATTGAACCACCAAAAGAATTCTTGGCTGTTGCAGGTCGCCTTGCAGCAAAAGGAGCTGCTTGGGTAGGGGGATATTTAGCAGGTGAAAAAGCTGCACGAGCAGTAATTGGAAGTAGTTCATCAGATGCTCCTAGTTATGAATACGAAGATGTAAAATCATCTTTTGATCTGTAGATTTATTCTTTAGGAGGTCGAAGACAATAATAAAAAAAATAATTGGATCGGGATTAGCACTTTCTTTACTATTAGGTGGAGCAGCTTTTAACTCTACTGCAGCTAAAGCTGCACCAATCGATGAAGCAAAAAATATTACTGTAGAATCTGCAAACCAAAACATTGAACCACCAAAAGAACTCTTAGCTGTTGCACATCGCCTTGCAGCAAAAGGAGCTGCTTGGGTAGGGGGATATTTCGCACATCAAAAAGCTGCACGAGAAATAACTGGAAGTAGTTCATCAGATGCTCCTAGTTATGAATACGAAGATGTAAAATCATCTTTTGATCTGTAGATTTATTCTTTAGGGGGTCGAAGACAATAATAAAAAAAATAATTGGATCGGGATTAGCACTTTCTTTACTATTAGGTGGAGCAGCTTTTAACTCTACTGCAACTAAAGCAGCTCCAATTAATGAGGAAACTATTGCCGTAGA
>NZ_QXCO01000069.1:0-8581 GCF_003458115.1 Bacillus sp. ISO11
CCTTCATAGTTTGGTGATGATGGCAGAGAGGTCACACCCGTTCCCATACCGAACACGGAAGTTAAGCTCTCTAGCGCCGATGGTAGTTGGGACCTTGTCCCTGTGAGAGTAGGACGTCGCCAAGCAACTTTAAGACGAGTCAGAATGACTCGTCTTTTTTGTATGCTTTCATACCTCTATCAATTGCATTTTTAACCCCTTCTAAATAAGAAAATCCATATTTTTTATCTGGCTCTAAGTAAGTTCCTTCCGCCCACTCGTTCCATGCGTTAATAAATAAAAACTCGCTGTTATAAAAAGAGTAAGTCCGATGAATTTGCTTGCTTAAATATATGGTGAACTTTTCAGGGGTAGAACCTACAAAGATGCTGCTATTCGCGTTTTTACGTCGTGCAGTATTATCCCAATCAACAAAAGCACCAGGAAATGTTTTTTTCTTTGGGAGCGATCGTTGTAATATATACATCCATACTTTATCGTAGTCCCAAACGTTTAATTGCATATCAGAATCATATATTACCTTATTTATGTCTGAAGAGCTATCATGGGCAATTGTATAGAAAGGTTCAAACTGAATGCTAGCATCGAATCCATTTATATTAGGTAGTGGAAAACTGTTTAATGTTTCAGCAAAGTATATACCTTTTAAACCATTTTCTCGCGCTAATGCATTCCAGTAATTAAGCATTTTTTCACAATCAGGAATATGTCCTGGACGATAAATAATGAATAGAGGTTTATCATCTATATAAATATATCTCTCATCTTGGAAAGCCTGTAATAAATAATCAAAGTGTTCCTTCCAATCAGATATATCTCCGTAGTCTTGAGGCATTAATATATGTTTATCGAGACCATCCCAAGATTTTGTCCATGGTTCATTTGCCCAAGAAAGACAAAAAGGGAAGTCAGGTTCTTTCATCTTTAGTACCTCATTAAAGGGTGTTTCTAATAGTCTTTTTCCTTTAAACCAGTAATGATAATAACAAAAACCATATATACCGTATGCTTTAGCGATTTTTGCTTGCCACTTTCTTACGGAGGGGGTAGTTAAGTCGTAATAAAAATCTTGATAAGGTTCCCTAGGTTGATAATGTCCTGAAAATAAAGGTCGTGCACTTTTAGTATTTGTCCATTCAGTAAATCCTTTCCCCCACCATCGATCATTTTCTTTAATTTGATGGAATTGTGGTAAGTAAAAAGCGATTATTTTCAAGTTATATCCCCCTCGTGTTTTTCGTAGTTCAAGTGTTGGGAAGTTATTCTTGATTTGGTGAAGCAATTTTAAAATAAGAGATATGTTATCTGTTTACTGTTTTTTTTATGGTATGTATTGGATTTTTTAAGCTTACTTAATAAGAGAGTATTAGGTAATTTGATATATATCTGAAATAGAAAGTACTTTTCGTCATGAAATTTATTACGTTGAATGAAAGGAATTAAATTTTTTGAAGGACAAAGAGGGCCTGTGGTAATCGATTTACATCATCAAAAAAGTCTTGTAGCTTTAAATATTTCTCATAATGATTTTCAATATAAGTCCTAGGTATAACGGTTTCTCCGTAAAAACTACTATTTCTAACATCCCCTGCACCAGTAGGGCTATGAACAAATTTGCCGTTTTCATAATCCGAGATGGCGCGATGTATATCTGGAAAAGCTTGAGATAAAGTTTTATGCCATCCTGTTTGAATTAATTCAGGATGTTCTTGGAATTGTTGACAAAAATCAAGAAAATAGCGCGCTTGTGTTGTTGCGATGAAGATTCCACCAGGGCGAAGAACTCTTGAAAATTCTTTTACCCAATTTTCGGCAGTTGCTTCGGATAAATGTGAGAATACAGAATAAGCGAATATGATATCTAATGAATTGTCGCTAATAAAATCTACAGGGGGATGTGGGCTTGCTGTTTTATATATCCCTCTTCCTAGTGTTTCATTACAAAGTGTGATCATCGCAGGATCGACATCAATGCCAAGTAAATTTTGATCAGAGGCATCTTTAAATAAGAAGCGTATAATTCTTCCCCATCCGCATCCGAAGTCTAAAACTTTACTTTCTTTATTCAAGGGAACTCCTAAATTTTGGGCGTATTCTTTTATATGGTTATAAAACAAATATGCTTCGTAAAGAGCATGTTCATAGGAAGCACCTACAAATTGTTTTTGAATTTCTTCAGTAGGAAACATAGGTACGGGAACCCCATTTATCGTTGTTTGTGAACAACTTTGTATAAATAAATTTAGAAGTTCGGCATCAGATAGTGAATTAACAAGATGATCAAAATCACTTCCTAACTTAAAGTTATTCATTTGTTAAACCTCCGAATTATATAGTGATTAAACTTTATTTTCTTGCTTTTTACTAATGAAAACATGTAAAAATTCAGCATCTAACCCTAGTGATCTATCCTTTTGTAAATAAACAATTGTATACATGTTTGCATGTGTATAAATATATTCAATCATATCCTGCCCCCAATCGAACGTTACTAAAGATCCATTCTCATCAATAGGGTTTCCATGATAAATGGGCTCTTCAATATATTCAATCACCTCTTTATTCATTCTTGCTCTTTGCACAGTTTTTGTGAGTGTATGATACCAAGGGACAGTAAATACATGAGCACCGCCAGGTTTCAATACTCGTTCTATTTCTTTAAAGGCTTTGTTTGGCGTCATTACATGCTCAAAAACGTCTTGAGTAATGAATAAATCAAAAGATTCATTTTCAAAAGTCATGTCTTCTAAGTTCTCACATCTAATACCTTGAAAGTATTGGCCAAGAGGATAATTTCTAAAGTATTGAGAATAAGTATAGTTTTTACAGTTTTTTAATAGTAGCTGAGTCGTAATTCCTCCAGGAGAGGATTCGTGAATATTATAGGAATCCCATTTTGGAAAAAATGTATGTAAAGCATGGATTAAAGCTCGCTGCCTTGGTATAGAGTTACATGTAGAACATAAATAATGATCTCTAAGCCAATCATTATGCTCTATAAATGTAGCTTTCTTTTCGCAAATAACGCAGTACCCATTATTGTGTTTCAAATTGATTTCCACACGATATCCCTCCTATGTTAATAAATGCAATCTATGTATGGAAAGTATGATACACGTCAACAATCGGCGAAATTAAAGGAAATGGGTGAAAGTTAGGTATCTCTTAAAATTACGATTAGGAGAAGGGAATAATTAGTTGGAGAGAACTCCCACTCGAATTAAAGTTTCACTTTATGCTATGCGATGTATCAGCTTTTATTCGTGGAAAAATGTATAGACTTAAAATATCCCTTTCGTGTATGGGTACATTTCAAAATCCTGTGCGTATATTTCTGTAACTAAATCCATAGTTTCTTTATCATAAAAGCTTTCGTATGTTGGAAATCGGGGAAAGCCTGGATCTGTAATGCTAAGTTCTGCATAGCTTCCTGCATAAATCATCTTGTGAGCACGATGATGATCTGAATTTGTAAAAAGTGCTAAAGGGGATTTCATCAAATCGTACATGTGTTCCATCTTGGTGATTTGTGTATTAAAATCTTCTAAAGGGATATAGCATTGAATGAAATTTTCTTCACCAGGGACGTATTGTTGACTGAAATGTATATCTAATGCTAGGGAATTGGAATCGAATGCCTGAACGTAATATAAAAATTGTTTAAATGATATTCCTTGATTACTATATTTATCATTATAAAAATAATGACGGATGCTTTCCCATTGTGGGCTAGCATATGGATTGTCAGCAAGTAATAAAAATGAGCTGACAGCTCTTGTATAAGGATTTCGTACAAGTTTACAAACATTTTTTTTAGCCTCTAGAAGACTATTTTGTAATTGTTGAATGTAATTTGTACTGTTTTTATACACCCAGAACTCATAGTAATGAATAAAGTCATTGTATTTCTTTGCTTCAGTAAATAATCCAATTTGAAAAAAGAACCAATTAGCTAATGAGGTGCATCCGCTTCTATGACTCCAAAATAGTATAAGGGGAAAGTCTTTATGGTAATGCGGAATTCGATCTTTATGTAGGATTACATGATTTAAAAGTTCTTGATTTATATTTTTCATGAGTTTAGCGCTCCTTTTTTGAGAACTTTGTGTATGTAGAAGTTTTTTTATGGGGTAAACAAGTGAGGATTGTTTATTAAATATATTCATGGGGATGAGTAAATATTATGAGTGTTTTTGCAGTCAACCTGAATAAGGAAGCTATTATAAAATGAAAATAGAAAATAAAGATAATGAAAATTTATAACAAACATACAATGATAAGAGGATGAATAATCAAAATGATCCAGTTTATTTGTGTATATTTTTAAGTTTGACGATAGGAAAAATTTATTACTAGAGAGATGATATTATGAGGAAGAATAATTATTTAATAGTAGGTGGAAATAGTTTCATTGGTATCAACCTCGCATTAGGTTTATTGAAACAGGGGCAAAATGTAAAAGTATTTTCCAGACATATAAATAATTTTCCTCAAAATATTATAAGTGAAGTTGAATTTATTAAAGGTGATTTAGAAAATGTTGAGGATATATATAAGGCTTTAGTGAATATAGATATTATTATTTATTTAGCTGCGACGTCTAACGTAGCAACTTCAATTGAAGATGTTTTCGGTGATATTAATAGCAGTCTATTTTTTCTTAATTTCATGGAAAGTGTTAAAGATTTTCGTATTAAAAAAATTATATTGGCTTCTTCGGGAGGCACAGTTTATGGTGAACCTGAATATTTGCCTATTGATGAGAAACATCCATTAAGACCACTTTCCCCGTATGGAATAACAAAAGTTTCGCTGGAGAATTATTTGTATTTTTATAAGAGAAAATATGGAATAGATTATGTTGTATGTAGATATTCTAATCCGTATGGAAAATACCAAAACCCCTTAAAAAAAGTAGGGGCGATAAATTGTTTTTTGTACCAGCATCTCAGTAATGAAAGGATTCATATATATGGGAATCCGGAGGAAATTATTAGAGATTATATTTATATCGATGATTTAGTTGAAATTACTATACAACTAGCACAATTAAATCAATTGAAATCTTGCGTATACAACATAGGGAGTGGCAAAGGTCTTTCTTTAAAACGAATTATAGTGGAATTAGAGAAAATAACAGAAAGAAAAGTGGATTTTATCTGTTACAAACAAAAACAAGAGAACGTTCAAAAAATCATTTTAAATATTGATAAGGTAAAACAAGAATTGAATTGGGAACCTAAAATAGATTTTAAACATGGGATTAGATTAAATAAGCTATGGATTGAAGAGTTCTTATATAGTAAAAAATAATAACCCACACTCTACTTGTATATAAGCAGAGCGTGGGTTATTAATTTACTTCTTTTTCTATAACCCAAAGGTCTTGATGTTCCCACCAAAATCCTTCAGTATACTTTTTGATAATTGGGTTATGGGGTAATAATTTAATTTTGTCACACACGTAAGAGGGACTAACTATCGTTTGTCCGTATTGATTCACATCTAAATCGAATTGTTCACTAGAAGAGAGAAACCAATAGCCCTTTTCATTTAAATTTGGAAACCCGAAGTATTTTTTGCTTTGATAGCCATGGGTTGTGAAAATGAATAAACCACCAGGTGAAACAGCGTTATACAATGTTTGCAGCCAACGAAACCAAGTTGTATCAGGCATATGAGAGAAAAAGGATAGACAAAAAACGATATCGTACGTAGAGGAGTCCAATTTTAACTGTTCAGGCTCAGGATGAGATAATATAGAAGAATTATTTAATTTGTTTTCAATAAAGGAAATAGCCTCTTCGTGTATATCGCAAGCGGTTATACTCAAATTCGCTTGTAGATTTAATAAATGACGTGTTACGCAGCCGTATCCGGATGCAAATTCTAACAATTTAATTGGATTGACTGTAGGAGGATAAAGGGAAGTAATTAAGTTTAAGAGTATTTGTGCTGAGTTTTGCCCATCTTTAAAGTAATAATCTATCGCTTCTTTTTTTGATGGGAAGACGGGATTAGTGACAATGAACTGAAAGATATGATCCTCAGGATGGATACTTGCATTTACATTATAGCTGTGTGCGATTTGAGAAATTAAATCTTTATGTTCCTCTATAAAGTCTTTCAAAGAGTATTCCCCCTTAAATAATAGTAGCGCCTTACAAGAGATATTGATGGTATAGAAAGCACACGTTTAAATTTTTAAGTATGTTTTAAGATACTTTCTATATGTATACATTTTCATTTTAGAAATGTCGTCGATAGTAAATTTTTCTTTAATGAAATTTTGCATTTGCACAACTTCATTGTAATGGGAGTATGAATCTTCTGTTCTCGTTACGCTATTTAAATGTCGTCTATGATAGTTTAAGGGGGCTGGATTGAAGTAAATATCTCCCTCTGTAAGAAGAGAAACATAGAAGAACCAGTCGCCAGCTATTTTGAACTTCTCTAACTGTTTTTCCGTTTTCTTCATATCTATATTTTTAAAAACTACACTTGAAACATTAGGTATAGTGTTTTTGATAAGTAACGTATCTTGTATTTCTTCGACGCCTTTTCGAAAATAGGGGGCTTTCCATTTTTCTTTATCGATATCATTTGTGTAATTTAAATAATGATTAGCCAATACATTTCCTTGTTCATCTATTTGTTTTGATTGTGTGTAACTTAAGGTAATATTGTTATTTATATAAAACCCCTGTATCACCTCTTGTAAAAATGTCTTATCGCATAAGTCATCGGCCTCTGCGATCCAAATATAATCACCAGTTGCTGCAGAGACTCCTTTTATCCATTGTTTAAATACAGAACTAGAGTTTTTATCATTAATAATCTGTTGAACCTTCAGGTGGGTCTTATTTTCTTTTGAAAGCAGCTTTTTAAAAGTTGATACGCTATGATCAGTGGAGGCATCGTCTAAGAAAATTAGTTCGTAAAGAGGGTAGGTTTGGTTTAATATTGATTCGATTCGATCAGGTAAGTATTTTTCATAATTATAGTTCGGTATGATTACACTTATCTTTTTGTAATTATGTTCGAGAAGATCTAGTAATTGATAAATGTAATTAAGAAAATTGAAGTTTTTTTCGATAAGTTCTTGGCCAAAGCTTCCCTTTTGTAATCGTAATCCCTCATCATGAATAAATTCATATATTTTTTCTAGTATTTTGGGTAAATTTAAAAAGTCTACTAAGGCACCAGTTTTTTCTGTAACAACATCTTCAAAACCTCCAGCATTTTTAAACCCTATAACAGGAAGTTTTGCATCTAATGCTTCTAAAACAACATTTGGAAAAGGATCTTCCCTTGAAGTTAATAAGTATAAGTCAGCCCCAGCGTTATATAATCCGATATCGGGAGTAGGATCGACTAATGTGAAATGTGCTTTATATTTAGGGGGCAGTGTATTCAGGAATTGAACGTCTGTTCTCCCTACCCAAATGAAATGAATATCCTTGTGAGTCTTTCTTACTGAGTAAGAGATAAGTGAGAATAAATCTATCCCTTTCCGATAATCTGCGAAGCCTACACCCAAGATGATTTTGCTATCTAGAGGCAGGTTAAGCTTCTTACGTAACTCATTTCTAGCTTTTGCAATATTGTTCTTATAAGGATTGTGGTTAAACAAACCTTGAGGGAGAATGTGACATTTTTGAGGATCCAATTCAGTGATTGTACGAAATTTTTCATATACGTATTGTGAAGGGAAGACAACTTTGTAAGCAAATTCAGCGATGTTTTTAGCTTTCCCTTCAGCAGAGTACTGTTGTATTAAATGCGGTAATTCATGTATTAATGAAACAACTTTTATATTTTGTCTAGCTAGTAATGCGACGATATCGCCACTTATGACAGTGCTACATATGGCGAGGGTAAAATTCTGTGATAATAAATCCTTTATTAATAATTCGACCTTTTCTTCTGTTTGATAACCTTGCTCGAGACAATAAACAGGACCGTACTTTTGAAAATCGGGAATTAAAATACCGGATCCAATAGAAATAATTGCAACAGAGTAATCAAAGTTTTCTTTAAGAGCCTTAATAGTATGTAAAGAAAGTAGCTGTGCTCCGTGGAAATGGGCATCATGGGATACATAAATTATCTTTTTATTAACATGCATTTCATAACGCCTCCTAAGGGTATTAGATTTCTTTCCCTTTTTTAAAGGTAAAGAAGAGAAGTGTTTTATTTATAATCCCCCTAGAGATGAGCAGGAGGGAGAACGTACTAAAAGAAAAAATACTATCCTTAATATATATTTACTTGGTCTCACATTCATTCTTTAGAAAAGTATTAGTATTAAGTTAGAGAGTGTAGGCTGCAGATTGTTAATTTGAATACATAAGTTTAAGAAGTTCTAAGGATGTGTTAGAAATTAAGAGAGGGCAAAGCTTTTATGATTTATAAAATAAAAAAGATAAAAGGTATTGACGATTGATCTACAGGGGTGTAATATAGAACAAGTCGCCGATGACAATAACGTCGAAAGCGACAAACGAAATAAAAAACTTAGTTGACATTGAAAGATGAAAATGTTAACATAAGGAAGTCGCAAATGAGCGGCTAAGTAGTT
>NZ_QXCO01000007.1:0-235125 GCF_003458115.1 Bacillus sp. ISO11
ATATATAGATTATTACAATACAAAACGGATAAAGGCAAAATTAAAAATGAGCCCGGTGCAATACCGGACTCATTTTTATCAAGCTGCCTAATGAAATAACCGTGTCTAACTTTTAGGGGTCACTTCAATGCACGGCTTTTTACTTTGTATGTCGAAGTTTCAATATTTCTTGGGAAATGTGGAAGGCCCCGTCGATATATAGGGAAGACATTAGAGCGCTTCTTTACATTTTTGAATTTGAGTTAATAATTTTGCGTATTCTTGTTCGAGAGATGTGATGTCATCGTGATGATTTGAAATGGAAATCCGGCCGATGACTTCTGTTAATTTTGTTTGTAATCGTAACAATTCTTGCTCAGTAACGTTTACAGAAGCTCCGGTGGTTCTTTTTGTGTATTGCTCGTAATTACCGTGGAAGATTCTTGGTTCACTCTCATCTACTTGTAGAATATGGTCTGCAACAGAGCGAATAAAGGCACGGTCATGGCTAATGAAAAGTATTGTGCCAGGATATTCTTGTAACATGGTTTCTAATTCTTCTTGTGTTGCTAAGTCTAAATAGTTTGTCGGTTCATCTAGCAGAAGCATATTATAGTTTCCTAAAAATACTTTTGCGAGTGCAACCTTCATTCGTTCACCCCCGCTTAGAACGTGCACAGGTTTATGAACATCCTCACGGCGGAATAGAAGTCGTGCAAGTATTGTGCGAACGAATGCTTCTGTATAGTTTGTTTCTTCTAGAACATTTTCTAAAATGGTTTTATCTGTTTTTAAAATAGATAATGTTTGTTCGAAGTATCCAATTTTACAACTTTTCGATAGCTGCATGCCACGCTCGTTTGTGAGAAGCATGTTGAACAAAGTGGTTTTGCCGCTTCCATTTGCCCCTAAAACGGCAAGCTTTGCACCAGGGGCAATAGTTCCATTCATATTTTTAAATAGTGTGCGGTCGCCTATTTTCTTTGTTGCTTTATTGAATTGTACTGCCACCTTACTATGAATGGGAGTATGGTATTGCACGTCAAATTGAGCTTGAGAAAGATCCTTTGGCTTTTCCTTCTTTTCTAGTTTTTCGAGACGTGTCTCTAATGCCTTCGCTGCTTTGCTAACCTGTTCTTGGCCATGAGCCCCACTTAACCTATAAAGTCTAGATTCAGATGAACTGAACCGCGTTGGGATTTTTGTCATGTTAGAAGCACGTTGCTTTCTTTGTAGAATGGACTGTTCTAAACGATTTTTTTCTTGTACATATTGCTCATATTCTGCTTGTTTTTGTATTCGTTCACGTTCTTTTTGTTTTCGATAGTTTGAATAATTCCCTTTGTACTCTTGAATAGTACCGTCTTCAATTTCAATAATTTTGGTACATATATTATCTAGAAATTCACGATCATGCGATATTAAAACAAGTGCTCCTTTATATGATGAAAGTGCCTTTTCTAATTGCTCTGTACCGACCATATCTAAGTGGCTTGTTGGTTCATCAGCGAATAAAATGCCTGCATTTTGTTCGAGAGCATGGGCGATCTTTAGCCGCATTCGTTCACCGCCGCTCATTGCGTCGGTAACGTTTGAAATACTCCATTTTCCTTTTGCAAGAGAAGAAGCAGTTTCCGGTAGTTCTTCGCTAAGCTGAGGAATGATGCTGATAGAACTATGATGAGTTACTATGCCTCTGTCAGCTTCTATTTCTTTACTTAATATTTGTAATAACGTAGATTTACCAGCTCCGTTGACTCCGACAATTCCTATGCGATCCTGTGCTTGAATTTCCAGTGATGGTAATGTAAATAGTGTGCGATCACCAAAGCTCTTTTCAATATTACTTGCGAATAAAATAGTCATAAAAAAACCTCCCTAGTTTCACTAGAGAGGATAAACGTCGCCCTTGTATGTAAAAAATCGTACATAAATAAACGATTTTTTACATGATCGTTTCGAAAGAAAGTATCGACAAATGGACAGACTAATCCCCTGCTAGTTTTCATCATTTTTGTTCACTATTTGTGATGGATGAAATAAATAAGAGAATTAGAACTTCATTGGTCAAAGTACCTTCCTTTCATAATATTACTTTTATTGTATGCGCATACAAAAGGGTTTGTCAAACTTATTTCTGTTCGCTATTTTTGAATGTATCATTATACAATTGTGCTTTTGCCAGCGCCTCAGCATCGTTTTTAATTTCATCCAGTCCATTCGCATTCCCAATAACATAACCTTCAAATGAAGAGCCAACAAAATCAAAGATATATTGGAATTGAGCAATAAGCGGTAATGCTTTTACCTTTGGGTTGTCCCCGCCAACGATGACAACATACATTTTTTTGCCTTTCATTTTTTCTTTGAAATGAAGGGATGTATCGCGCAAGCTTTGTGACCAGCGATCAACAAAACTTTTCATATGTCCACTCATTCCGTACCAATATAATGGTGTAGCAAAGATAATCGTGTCGTGTTCTAGCATGCGTTTCGTTAACTGCTCATAGTCATCATTTACGGATTGGAATCCTTCTGCATCATGACGTTGGTCTGTAATAGGATAGACGGTATGATCACGCAAATAAATTTGTTCTGTTTCAATGTCCTCTATCATCATATGTGTTAAAGCTTCTGTATTTCCGTTTTGTCTTGAACTGCCATGTATAACAAACATGTAATCATCCCTTTTCTTTTGCATGTTTTAGGAGTGAAACGTGTTTTTGCAAATTCGTTTGGATGTTGGAAAGCAATGAGATTTGCTTTGTTACTTCATTGAGTTTATCTTCGTAAAGCGTAAGGATACTGCTGCACGGATTGTCGTACAGGTGCGGTTCAATTTCAAGGCAGCGCAGCATCCTTGCCGTCTCTTCTAAATTTAAGCCAATTTGTAAGTACATTTGAATAAGCTCCACTTTTTCGATGGCACTTTCATCAAAATCACGGTAACCATTTGCAAGGCGCTTAGAAGGGAGTAAGCCCTTTTCTTCGTAATGTCTTAGTGATCTTTCACTAACGCCAGTTTCTTTTGATAATTCTCCAATTCGCAATGTATTTCACTCCTTTTACATGTATTGTAAACCTTCACACTAATGTGAAGGTCAACTCTGTTTTTTCGCAAAAGAATCTACATGATTTAAGAACACTTGAATGGCTTTAGATGGAATGAAATATTTACCGCGCACGATGGAGAACGGACGGATTAGTTGTTCATTTGGAACTTCGACGTGGAATAGTTCTTTTGCTAATAGCTCTTTCCGTACAGTCCAATCAGAAAGGATAGCGATGCCAAGCCCGGCACTAACAGCTTCCTTTACGCTTTGGATACTACTGAATGTAAAGAATCGTTTCATTTTTAAATGGTGTTGATGAATAAAGCGGTCACTATAAGCGCGTGTACCAGAACCACTTTCTCTTAATACCCATACTTGATCTTGGAGTGTACTTTCATTTATTTCATTTGTGCGGAGTAATGGATGATTTGGCGGGACGACGAGCTTCATTTCATCTTGCATAAATGTTTCAACATCTACGTCGGCGTATACGACTTGTCCTTCCACTAGGCCGATATCAATTTGATTAGAGCGAAGGCTTTGCAAAACGTCTTCTGTATTTGAGATGAAAGTATGAACTTCGACGTGTGGATTTTCATTCGCATAGTTAGCCAGTATTTTTGGAAGTAAGTATTCGCCAATTGTAAAACTAGCACCAATGCGAAGTGTTCCTGTTACAACGTTATGTAGTTCATTAATTTCTTGTTTAGCATCTTCGTAAAGAGAGAGCATTTGCTTTGCATGTATATATAATATGTTTCCAGCTTCAGTAACTTGGACGTGCTTCGGGGAGCGTTGAATAAGTGTAGTGCCAAATTCGTTTTCTAAGTTGCGTATATGCATACTTACTCCAGGCTGTGAAAGGTTTAATAATTCTGCTGCACGGGAGAAGTGTTTCTGTTCAACGACAGTAACAAAAATTTTTAAAATGTCTACGTTCATATAATGGGCTCCTTTCTTTTTCTATTATCTTATCATAAGTATTTCTAATGATAGAGATTTGGTATTGGTATTAAACTTATTATAGAAACTCTCTTATAATGTAAGTAGAAAGAACATGCATGTTCCAATACGATTATTGGAGTGGTTCAAAATGGAACAAACACTTGTTATACAAAAGAAGAAGCGTTTTGGATTTTCGCAAGGAATTGGGATTACATTATTAATCGCAATTGCCGCGAAATATTTAGCAGAGCTTCCATTTTTAAATATTATGGGACAATTAGTAATTGCTATTCTAATTGGGATGGTTTGGCGTGCGGCAATTGGAGTCCCTCAAGATGCGATTGCAGGGACGAACTTTGCGAGTAAGAAGTTGCTGCGCTTTGGAATCATCTTACTTGGAATGCGATTAAATCTTGTTGATATTGCGAAGGCAGGGCCGAAAGTATTGGTCATCGCAGCGGTTGTTATTACATTTACGATTTTCGTTGTATATGGACTAACGAAAGTATTTAAGGTAGAAAAGAAACTTGGGATTTTAACAGCATGTGGTACAGCAATTTGCGGGGCGGCAGCGGTCGTGGCAATTGCGCCGCAAGTGAAAGCAAAAGATGATGAAACGGCAGTTGGGGCTGCAATTATTGCTATTTTAGGTACGATATTTACGCTTATTTATACGTTATTATATCCAGTGCTTGGCCTATCTCCATATGGTTACGGTGTATTCTCAGGGGCCACGCTGCATGAAATTGCTCATGTTATCGCAGCCGCGGCGCCAGGAGGAAGTACGGCTATAGACATCGCAGTTATCGTGAAGCTAACGCGCGTTGCAATGCTCGTACCAGTAGCAATTTTAATTGGATTATGGTTTGGAAAGAGTGAAGGAAGCAAGGAAAAAAGATCGTGGCGCGACCTTCCAATTCCATGGTTCATTTTCGGATTTTTAGCGATGAGTGCCGTGCATTCGCTCGGGATTATTCCAGAAGTTGTTGCGGGATACATTGTTGTCATTGCTTATATGCTAATCGCAATGGCGATGGCAGGACTTGGTTTAAATGTAGAGTTTAAAACGTTCCGTAAGTTAGGAAGCAAAGCGTTCGTGGCGGGGCTGATTGGCTCGATTTGCTTATCGGTTCTTGGATACGTTCTTGTATATGCGTTAGGATTTATGTAGTAGGAAGAAGCTGTTCCCGAAGGTATTTGGGGACAGCTTTTTCTTATGATTATAGTAGCGCTACGGATGTCGATATTTGTCGGTAAGTCGATATATTTGAAAAATCGCCGATATAAATGGAGTTGCGCTGATATATTTGGGAAATCGCCGATATAATTTAAGTTGCGCTGATATAAATTGAATTACTCTTGTACTTTATTAGAGTAGGTGTTCAGTGAAACGTTTTTCTAAAATTTGTAAAGATATCTTTACTTATAACTGGAAAATATTTATAATTTAAGTAAAGATATCTTTACTTTTGAAGGTGGAGCCTATGGGTGTGAAAAATAAAATAAAAGAGTTAAGAAAGCAAAATCATATAACGCAAGTTGAAATGGCAAAGGCGATGCAAGTGACGCGGCAGACGATAGTGGCGATTGAAAACCATCATTACAATCCGAGTCTAGAGTTATCTTTAAAAATCGCCAAGTATTTTGGAGTGAAGGTGGAGGAAATATTTACGCTGGAGTAAGGAGAAAGAAAATAAATGATAAGCTTGAGAGATTTCAATTAGAGTAAACGTTTAAATATATAAGGATTGGTTTTGATTTATTAATTAGTATCGCATCAACGAGCGTGTTAGCAACAAGGAATAATAGATAGAAAAAGGGGAACTGGGATGGGATTACCGGTGTTATGTGTCGCTACAGCTATATTTTCGCTTCTTTGGGGAATGCAAAACTTTTCTCGTAATCCAGTGCCGAGCATTTGTATTATGATTGGTACTGTAGGTTTATCGTATTATTTATTATTATTAGCCCATTATCATAAAACGGCAACGAGTGTTGTTGTTGGGGCACTTATTTTATTTTGTGGGCGCGCCATACAAAAGGGGTTATTTCCATAAAAGCTGTTTATACACTTTGTATAAACAGCTTTTTGTATTTTTTTTACAAAACGCTTGAAAGTTACGTAACGTCATCTTTTATAATGAGAGGGAAGAGGTGATGGTAGTGATTTCAATACAAGAATTGACGAAAGAAACAGGGGTTACAGTACGTACACTACGTTATTATGATCAAATAGATTTATTAAAGCCGAGCGGAAAAACAGAGGGTGGACATCGGTTATATAGTGAAAATGACGTTATTCGTTTGCAACAAATTTTATTTTTGAAAGAAATGGGATTTTCATTAAAAGAAGCTGCGAATATGTTAGTAAAAGGTGAGCTGGATTTAAAAAATTCGCTTGAAAAACAACTTCGGTTTGTACAGGAAGAACAAAAGAAATTTAATCGAATGGAGCGTGTTTTACAAGCAGTTGTTTATTCGGTAGATGTAGAGGGAGAACTTGATTGGAAAGTTATGTTTGAACTTATTCAGCTTTCAAAACAGTCTCCTCGTATACGTGAAATATTTCAAAATGAAGTATTTTCAAAGGAAGAACAAAAATTGCTTCAGAATTTGCCAAATATGAGTGAGGAAGATCCGAATGTTTTAGAATGGGTAGATTTATTAAAGCAATTACGTACTTTTATGAAAGACGGTAAAGAAGTCGCAAGTGATGAAGTACAAGAGGCAACGAAGAAATTAATGCAGAAATGTTTAGAAATGGCTAATGGTGACGAAGCGTTTTTAGATAAGTTATGGGAAGTTAGAAAATCGAAGGAAGATTCACAGAAAATGAGCATGTATCCAATTGAAGAAGAACTTTTAGCATATATGGATGAGGCTTTTCGTATTTATGATGAAAGGGAGAAGGATAAATGAGTATACTCGCAGAATATCGTTGGTATTTTTTAATTGGGGCAGAAATTGTATTTTGGTTATCAGCTATCGGTTTCTTTTTACTTCGCTACGGATTCCGTTTGAAAAGAGCGAGTTTTATTATGGGGATTGTACTCCTCGTAAATGAAGTATTTATTTTAACTTTAGGGGTAGTGGACTATTATCAAACAGGAAAGTTCTCTAACTTTCAGATTATTACTGTAATCATTTTATTATATGCAGTTTTCTACGGGAAAAAGGATTTAAAGAAGCTTGATATATTTGTACAAAAATCAGTTGCGAAATGGCGTAATGAACCGGCGCCTATTATTGAAGAACAGGTAGAATTAACAGGTATGGCCTATGCAAAGCAGGAAATAAAAAATTGGGTATTACATCTTGTTTTATTCGTTGGTGTGCACATATTCTTTTTCTTCGCGTATGGATTTATTCCATTTGAACAATGGAGTAATTGGTTAGAATCGGGAATCGTTTTAAATAAAGCTGCAAGTCGCGTGAGTCAAGTGTGGGCGATTATATTTTTAGTTGATACAGCGATTTCATTTTCATATGTGATTTTTCCGAAGAAGGAGAAAGGAAAAGAAAAGCTACTTTCATAATTGAAAGTAGCTTTTCTGGTATACAAATAATTTTTATAGGAGAGGATGACAATAGGAAAAAGAACCAGTTTTATAAGTCTATTTCTCTTTAGTTTAGTAGCATGTTCACCATCTAGCACTACAATTGATAAGAAGAATGATGTCATTGTAAAGGGAGCAGGAATTCTCAATCTAGATAAATTTGAAAAGTTCGTTTTGAATGTCGAGCAAAGGGAAGTTGATAAAATAAGAATTGTACAGTATACCCTTGAAGGGGACCCGATTTTTCAAACGTTAGAGTATAGTGGGAACGATATATTTTATGTGTCAGATAATAGAAAAGACAAATTTGCTGGGAAGGATAAAGGGTTACATAAAGATAGTTGTAAAGGTATTGTTAAAGAGCAGCGCGAATCAGAAAGTACTTATCGGTTAATAGATTGTATGAATGAAGCTGGGCGCAATGGATATGACTTAGTATATGTACCTAAAAAAAAGAATTAGTAGAGGAAGGAGGTATTTACTCCTTCCTTTTTCTATGTGTATATTGTCGAAAACTTTACCGAATATCTGTTCGTTTTTTTAGGTTTTTTATAGGTATTCGTGGTAAAATAATAATACAGATTTTTATGAGGAGGTCGGATTTTCTTGGAACGTCAATTTGAAATTGTCTCAGCGTATTCCCCGCAAGGTGATCAGCCGGTAGCTATAGAGAAGCTTGTAGAGGGAATTAATAGTGGAAAGAAAAAGCAAGTGTTGCTTGGAGCGACAGGAACGGGTAAGACATTTACGATTTCAAATGTCATTAAAGAAGTGCAAAAGCCAACACTTGTTATGGCTCATAATAAAACGTTAGCAGGGCAGTTGTATAGTGAGTTGAAAGACTTTTTCCCGAATAATGCAGTTGAATATTTTGTTAGTTACTACGATTATTATCAGCCAGAAGCGTATGTGCCGCAAACAGATACGTTTATTGAAAAAGATGCGCAGATTAATGATGAAATTGATAAATTGCGTCACTCGGCAACGTCTGCATTATTTGAACGGGACGATGTAATTATCGTTGCGAGTGTTTCGTGTATATATGGCTTAGGTTCTCCAGAAGAATACCGCGAGCTAGTTGTTTCGCTTCGAGTTGGTATGGAAAAAGACCGCAATCAATTGCTTCGTGAACTTGTTGATGTACAGTATGGACGTAATGATATTGATTTCAAGCGTGGTACATTCCGTGTACGCGGAGATGTAGTTGAAATCTTCCCGGCATCACTTGATGAGCATTGTATTCGAATTGAATTTTTCGGTGATGAAATCGATCGTATTCGTGAAGTAAATGCGTTAACAGGTGAAGTATTAGCAGAACGTGATCATGTAGCAATCTTCCCAGCATCTCACTTCGTTACACGTGAAGAGAAAATGAAGGTCGCTATTGAAAATATCGAAAAAGAATTAGAAGAGCGTTTAAAGGAGTTAAATGATAACGGTAAGTTGTTAGAAGCGCAGCGTATAGAGCAACGTACACGTTATGATTTAGAAATGATGCGCGAGATGGGCTTTTGTTCAGGTATTGAAAACTACTCCCGTCATTTAACACTTCGTCCAGCGGGGGCAACGCCGTATACGTTATTAGACTATTTCCCGAAAGATTTCTTAATCGTTATGGATGAGTCGCACGTATCAGTACCGCAAGTAAGAGCGATGTATAACGGGGACCAAGCACGTAAACAAGTGCTTGTAGATCATGGATTCCGTCTGCCTTCGGCTTTAGATAATAGGCCGCTTACGTTTGATGAGTTTGAAGAGAAAACGAATCAAGTTATTTATGTTTCGGCAACGCCAGGACCGTACGAGTTAGAGCAGTCACCAGAAGTAATAGAACAAATTATTCGTCCAACAGGACTTTTAGATCCGCCAATTGATATACGACCAATTGAAGGGCAAATTGACGATTTATTAGGAGAGATTCAAGATCGCATTGCAAAAAATGAACGTGTATTAATTACGACTTTAACGAAGAAAATGTCAGAGGATTTAACGGATTACTTAAAAGATGTAGGAATTAAAGTTAACTATCTTCACTCTGAAATTAAAACGTTAGAACGTATTGAAATTATCCGTGATCTTCGCCTCGGTAAATTTGATGTACTTGTCGGCATTAACTTATTGCGAGAAGGATTAGATATTCCGGAAGTATCACTTGTCGCTATTTTAGATGCTGATAAGGAAGGATTTTTGCGTTCAGAACGTTCATTAATTCAAACAATTGGTCGTGCCGCGCGTAATGAAAACGGCTGCGTTATTATGTATGCAGATCGTATAACGAAATCTATGGGAATTGCGATTGAAGAAACGAAGCGTCGTCGTAGTATACAAGAAGCTTACAATGAAGAGCATGGTATTACGCCGAAAACGATTCAAAAAGGCGTTCGTGATGTTATCCGTGCAACGACAGCTGCTGAAGAGACAGAAACATACGAAGCAACTCCTTCTAAGAAAATGACGAAAAAAGAGCGCGAAAAGACAATTGCGAAGATGGAAGCAGAGATGAAAGAAGCAGCAAAAGCGTTAGACTTCGAGCGTGCAGCTGAACTAAGAGATTTACTATTAGAATTAAAAGCGGAAGGGTGAAAAAAGTGAGTAAGAGCAAGGATTTTATCGTTGTAAAAGGTGCTAGAGCACATAACTTAAAAAATATTGATGTAACCATTCCGAGAAATCAGCTTGTCGTTGTAACGGGATTGTCTGGTTCGGGGAAATCATCATTAGCATTTGATACGATTTATGCAGAAGGGCAGCGCAGATACGTAGAATCATTATCTGCGTATGCGCGCCAGTTTTTAGGACAAATGGATAAGCCGGATGTGGACACGATTGAAGGATTGTCACCAGCGATTTCAATCGATCAAAAAACGACGAGTCGTAATCCACGTTCAACTGTCGGAACGGTAACGGAGATTTATGATTATTTACGTTTATTATTTGCGCGAATTGGTACGCCAATTTGTCCAAATCATGGGATTGAAATTACATCACAAACAGTAGAGCAGATGGTAGACCGTGTTCTTGAATATCCTGAACGTACGAAATTACAAGTGTTAGCTCCTATCGTGTCTGGGCGTAAAGGTGCACATGTGAAAGTACTTGAAGATATTAAGAAGCAAGGATATGTTCGTGTACGTGTTGATGGTGAAATGCTTGATGTATCTGAGGATATTACGTTAGATAAAAATAAGAAGCATTCCATTGAAGTTGTAATTGACCGTATTGTTGTAAAAGAAGGAATCGCAAGCCGTCTTGCTGATTCACTTGAAAGTGCATTAAAGCTTGGCGGAGGCCGAGTGTTAATTGATGTAATGGGAGAAGAGGAACTTCTATTTAGTGAACATCATGCTTGTCCGCATTGTGGTTTTTCAATCGGAGAATTAGAGCCGCGTATGTTCTCATTCAACAGTCCGTTCGGAGCATGTCCTTCTTGTGATGGACTTGGTTCAAAGCTAGAGGTAGATTTAGAGCTTGTTATCCCGAACTGGGATTTATCATTAAATGAACATGCAATTGCACCTTGGGAACCGACAAGTTCACAATATTACCCGCAACTTTTACAATCTGTATGTAATCACTACGGCGTTGATATGGATGTGCCTGTGAAAAATATACCGAAAGATTTATTTGATAAAGTGTTGTACGGAAGCGGGGAAGAGAAGGTTTATTTCCGCTATGTAAATGAATTTGGTCAAGTAAAGGAAAATGAGATTTTATTTGAAGGTGTTATTCCAAACATTGAACGTCGTTATCGTGAAACGAGCTCCGATTACATTCGTGAGCAAATGGAAAAGTATATGGCAGAACAAGCTTGTCCGAAGTGTAAAGGTGGACGCTTAAAGCCTGAGAGCTTAGCTGTATTTGTTGGCAATAAAACGATTGCTGACGTAACGAAGTATTCAGTTCAAGAAGTACAAGAATTCTTCTCGAATGTAGAGCTAACGGAGAAGCAACAAAAAATAGCTCATTTAATTTTAAGAGAAATTCAGGAGCGCGTTGGGTTCTTAGTGAACGTTGGTTTAGATTATTTAACGTTAAGTCGTGCCGCAGGAACTTTATCAGGTGGTGAGGCGCAGCGTATTCGTTTAGCGACGCAAATTGGTTCTCGTCTAACTGGCGTACTTTATATTCTTGATGAACCTTCAATTGGTTTACACCAGCGTGATAACGATCGTCTTATTCGTACATTGCAAGAAATGCGCGATTTAGGTAATACGTTAATTGTTGTTGAACATGATGAAGATACGATGATGGCTGCTGACTATTTACTTGATATAGGGCCTGGTGCAGGTATTCACGGTGGACAGGTCGTTTCAGCAGGGACGCCGGCTGAAGTGATGCAAGATGATAATTCATTAACAGGGAAGTATTTAAGCGGTAAAGAGTTTATTCCAGTTCCACTTGAAAGACGTAAAGGTGATGGACGTAAAGTAGAGATTGTCGGCGCAAAAGAGAATAACTTAAAGAATGCGAAAATGTCATTCCCGCTTGGTACGTTTGTAGCGGTAACAGGGGTATCTGGTTCTGGTAAAAGTACGATGATTAATGAAGTACTATATAAATCGCTAGCTCAAAAGTTATATAAAGCGAAAGCGAAGCCAGGTACTCATAAAGAGATTAAAGGTCTTGAACATTTAGATAAGGTAATTGATATTGATCAATCACCAATCGGTCGTACACCACGTTCTAATCCAGCGACGTATACAGGTGTATTCGATGATATTCGTGATGTGTTTGCACAAACGAATGAAGCGAAAGTGCGCGGATATCAAAAAGGACGTTTCAGCTTTAATGTAAAAGGTGGACGTTGTGAAGCGTGCCGTGGTGATGGAATTATTAAAATCGAAATGCACTTCTTACCAGACGTATACGTTCCGTGTGAAGTTTGTCATGGTAAACGTTACAACCGTGAAACGTTAGAAGTGAAATATAAAGATAAGAATATTTCTGAAGTGTTAGGGATGACAATTGAAGATGGAGTAGAGTTCTTCGCTAATATCCCAAAAATTAAGCGTAAACTTCAAACGCTTGTAGACGTTGGGCTTGGTTATATGAAATTAGGTCAACCAGCAACAACATTATCTGGTGGGGAAGCACAGCGTGTGAAATTAGCTTCTGAATTACACCGTCGCTCTACAGGACGTACGTTATACATTTTAGATGAACCAACGACTGGTTTGCATGCGCATGATATTGCACGTCTTCTAGAAGTGTTGCAACGTCTTGTTGAGAGCGGTGAGACGGTACTTGTAATTGAACATAATTTAGATGTGATAAAAACAGCTGATTATATAGTTGACCTTGGACCGGAGGGCGGAGATAAAGGTGGACAAATCGTTGCTTCCGGAACGCCAGAGCAAGTAGTGAAAGAAGAGCGCTCGTACACAGGTAAATATTTAAAAGAGATTTTAAATCGTGATAAAGCAAGAATGAAAGAGAAAATAAAAGAAGTAGAATTATCGCAATAAGTTTATTGATGAAAACCGGGTGGAAATGACGCTCGGTTTTTATTGTATAGGGGGAGAAGATGAAGTTTTTAGAGGTGTTAAGGAAGAAAAATATGAAAGTAAGAGAGTTTCGAAGTTGGGGTGTATATTTTCGAAAGCGCTGGGAGGATCACTTTGCAAATCATTTAAGTGATGAAGAAAAAGAAGACATTTTTCTTTATGGAGATAAGTATGGATGTGGGTATCTTTGGCACATATTTAGTTATGAGAAAAAGAAGTGTTTAGAGGGTAAAGAAGCAAAGAACGCGTTTCATAATGAAGTGAAAAAGGATTGCTACATTTTCTACCAACACTGTGATGAGGTACTGTTAATAAAGGATGCGAGTTTGTTACATATGGATGATATATTGTGTGAGAGGGACGATATGTATAAGGGTGATATCTATATTGTAGATAAGGAGTTCACTTGGACTTTTGTAAAAACTCATGAACATAGATGGTGCGGCCCTTATTTTACTAAGAAATGTTAGTAGGTATACAAGCATGAAAGATAGAATAAGTTGATATAAGTGTTCGTATCATACTTGCGTTTCTTATCTATTAGCGTATGATGAAATATATATGTTTAAAAGGATGTGTAACGAAATGAGATGGATTGTATCACTTCTTGTAAATAGCGTTGTGTTAATCGCTGTATCGGGACTTTTAAAAGGGATTGCACCAGATGCATTTTACGTAGCAAATATACAAACTGCAATTATTGCGAGTATTATATTGGCGGTTTTAAATGTGTTCGTAAAGCCATTTTTAATTTTAATTACGCTACCAATTACTGTTGTAACTTTCGGCTTCTTCTTAATTGTTATTAATGCGATTACGTTAAAAA
The DNA here is from genome assembly GCF_003458115.1 of Bacillus sp. ISO11. Taxonomy (NCBI): domain Bacteria; kingdom Bacillati; phylum Bacillota; class Bacilli; order Caryophanales; family Bacillaceae; genus Bacillus; species Bacillus sp. ISO11. Next base: position 13,865 of record NZ_QXCO01000007.1, read on the forward strand.
TAGCAGATTCATTATTAGGAGATGCTTTTAATATATCAGGATTTGGTGTAGCGATTGTTGCGGCAATTTGTATTTCAATTTTTAATATGATAATTGAAAAGGCAATTGTTGAGCCTCTATATGAAAAAAAGAGAAAGTGACAAAAAGAAAAACATTTCATTATTCGTATGAAATGTTTTTTTCTATTTATTAGAAACCGTATTTCTTGTTTTCAGAAAAAAATGGTACAATATCCGATAGAATGGAATTTTACATCAAACGAGACTGAACCCGCAGCGGAGTGGAGGTTTATACATATGCCGAAAGTAAGGACAAAAGATTTAATTGAACAATTTCAATTGGAGTTAATCAGTGGTGAAGAAGGTATTCATCGTCCAATTGATACAAGTGATTTATCACGACCTGGAATTGAAATGGCAGGGTTTTTTACATATTATCCAGCAGATCGTGTGCAGCTTCTTGGTAAAACGGAGCTTACTTTCTTTGACACGTTAACGTCAGAGCAAAAACAAGAGAGAATGAAAGCGCTTTGTACTGAGGAGACGCCATGTATTATTGTAACTCGTAATCAAGATGTACCAGATGAGTTATTACAAGCATCACGTGAATCAGGTATGCCTTTATTACGTTCTTCTCAAACGACAACGAGATTATCAAGTCGTTTAACAAACTATTTAGAAGGTAAGTTAGCACCAACAACAGCTGTGCATGGTGTGTTAGTAGATATTTACGGCGTTGGTGTTTTAATTACAGGTCAAAGTGGTGTTGGTAAAAGTGAGACAGCTCTTGAGCTTGTAAAGCGTGGTCACCGTCTTGTTGCGGATGATAGTGTGGAAATTCGTCAAGAAGATGAAGACATGTTAGTCGGAAGTTCACCAGATTTAATCGAGCATTTATTAGAAATTCGTGGTCTAGGTATTATTAACGTTATGACGTTATTCGGTGCAGGGGCAGTACGAAATTATAAGCGTATTACACTTGTTATTAATCTTGAAATTTGGGATCAAAAGAAAAATTACGATCGCTTAGGTCTTGATGAAGAGAAGATGAAAATTATTGATACAGAGCTTACGAAGATTACACTTCCAGTTCGTCCTGGTCGAAACTTGGCTGTTATTATTGAAGTAGCAGCGATGAACTTCCGTTTAAAACGTATGGGAGTCAATGCAGCACAGCAGTTCTCTGAACGATTAATGAGTGCAATTGAGTTAGGAAATCAGGAGTAAACTTTGGAGAGGGAGGTCATATACATATGCTGTTAGCTTCTGTACCACAGCTTGACCGTGTAGCTATCCAACTTGGGCCGTTTCCTGTGTATTGGTACGGGATTATTATCGGTACAGGTGTACTATTAGGTCTTTGGCTGGCAACTCGCGAGGGAGAAAGGCTAGGTATTCCAAAAGATACATTTGTTGACCTTGTATTAATTGCAGTACCGATCGCTATTCTTTTTGCGAGAATGTACTATGTTATTTTTGAATGGGAATATTACGCACAAAATCCGAGTCAAATTATTAATATTCGTCAAGGTGGTTTGGCGATTCATGGTGGTTTAATCGGGGCTGTTATTACAGGTGTTCTTTTTGCGAAACGACGCGGGGTTTCCTTCTGGAAGTTGGCAGATATTGCTGCACCAAGTATTTTACTAGGACAAGCAATTGGCCGATGGGGAAACTTTATGAACCAAGAGGCGCATGGTGATGAAGTAACGAGACAGTTTTTAGAAGGTCTTCATTTACCAGATTTCATTATTAATCAAATGTATATTGAGGGTGTGTACTATCATCCGACGTTTTTATATGAATCATTATGGAATTTTGCAGGCGTAATTTTACTACTTGCATTAAGAAAAGTGAATTTACGTCGCGGGGAGTTATTCTTCACATATTTAATTTGGTATTCAGTAGGACGCTTCTTCGTAGAAGGCTTACGTACAGATAGTTTAATGCTAGGACCACTTCGTATTGCACAAGTAATGTCAATTGGACTTGTTGTTATTTCTATTATTTTCATTATTGTGAGACGAAAAATGGGGCAAGCTGATAAAAGATATTTAGAAAATTAGAGACAAGTAGCATCTTATTATAAGATGCTGCTTCTTTCATATTCAGGAAGGCGAAAGGACTAAGGCGATGAGAATAAATACCGTGTTATTTGATTTAGATGGAACTTTAATTAATACAAATGAACTTATTATTTCTTCGTTTTTACATACTTTAAATACATATTATCCAAATCAATATAAGCGTGAAGATGTGTTGCCATTTATCGGTCCATCTTTGCATGATACTTTCAGCAAGATTGATGAAAGTAAGGTTGAAGAGATGATTACTAGCTATCGGAAATTTAACCATGATCATCATGATGAATTAGTAGAAGAATATGAAACTGTATATGAAACAGTTCGAGAGTTGAAGAAGCAAGGTTATAAAGTTGGTATTGTTACAACGAAAGCGAGACAAACCGTTGAGATGGGATTACAGTTGTCAAAGCTTGATGAATTTTTTGATGTTGTCGTGACAATTGATGATGTAGAGCATGTGAAACCACATCCGGAGCCACTTCAAAAAGCGCTTGAATTATTAGATGCAAAACCAGAAGAGGCATTGATGGTTGGGGATAATCATCATGATATTGTCGGTGGTCAAAATGCGGGGACGAAAACAGCTGCGGTTTCATGGACGCTGAAAGGTAGAGCGTATTTAGAAGCTTACAAGCCAGACTTTATGTTAGATAAAATGAGTGATTTGCTACCGATTTTGTCTAATATGAACCGTTCATAAAGGTCCAAGTAAGTTAGTAGAGGAGCGAGCTAAGTGCGACGGACAACGCGCTATCCTGTTTCAGGAGAAAATTCGTTATGGAATGTGTATAAAACAGTGTCTTTTTGGAAGGTAATGAAAAACTTTATTATTATCCAAATTGCGCGTTACACGCCATTTTTATCCGTAAAAAATTGGTTGTACCGCACTTTTTTACGGATGAAAGTAGGAAAGAAAACATCATTTGCGCTTATGGTAATGCCGGATATTATGTTCCCAGAAAAGATAACTGTGGGAGAGAATTCGATTATTGGCTATAACACAACGCTTTTAGCACATGAATATTTAATTCGTGAATATCGACTTGGCGAAATCGTCATTGGAAATGAAGTAATGATTGGAGCGAATGTAACAATATTACCAGGTGTGAACATTGGAGACGGTGCGACTGTCTCAGCTGGCACACTTGTTCATAGAGATGTACCGAGCGGTGCTTTCGTAGGTGGAAATCCAATGCGTATTATTTATACGAAAGAGCAAATGACCGCAAGAGAAGGTTCATGGTGAAAATGTAACATTTCTCCTCTTTTTTTATGAATAAAAAGGAAATAATTGAGTATAATATACTGTTTTGTTTTTTACGGAATCGTTTATACTTATAGATAGAAGAATGTGTGAACGAAGAAAACAAAAAACTGGAGGATATATGGGGAAAAATCAAAGGATATATAAGGAGAACGGACAAGTTATCTCTTTTAATCAATTAGCGGACTTCTTTTATAAAAAAGGGATGAGAGCTTACAAAGGACAAAAATTGCAAGATGCAATTAAATATTTTCGAAGAGCGGCACAAAGTGAGAAGGAGCCGTTTATTTTATGTCAATTAGCATCAGTATTATCTGAGGCTGGTGAATATCAAGAATCGAATCAAATCTTCTTAAAGTTAGTTAGATCTAATCCAGAACTTGAACAGTGCTATTATTTTATTGCAAATAATTATGCATATATGGGGTTATTTCAACAGGCGAAGAAATATGCAGATCGTTATTTAGAAGTTGCAAAAGAGAAGGAATTCGTAGAAGATACATTAGAACTTCTTGAGATTATGGAAGAAGAAGCAATGGGTGCGGAAGAGATTGAAGATGAAGATGATTTAATTGTTATGCAGGAAGAAGCGAATCGCTATATTCGTAATGGACAATTGGAAGAAGCAATTGCTACATTAGAAATTGTTACGAAAGATTATCCGGAATTTTGGTCAGGTCATAATAATTTAGCCATTGCACATTTTCAATCTGGTAATGTAGACAAAGCACTGAAGTTAACAGAAATGATTTTAGAGAAAAACCCTGGTAATATACATGCGCTTTGTAATACGCTTATTTTTCTATATTCAATTGGAGAGCATAAACAAGTAGAGGCATTAGCGGGACAGCTAGTTTCGGTATATCCGATTTCATTTGAACATCGTTTGAAACTGGGAACTACACTCGCAACAATTGGTTATTTCGAGCATGCATATAAGTGGTTCAAACTATTAAAGCGTCAAGGATATGAGGGAGACGTTAGTTTTTATTATTGGTTTGCATATTCTGCGTATATGGTGAAAGACCAGCAACTAGCTGAAAAAATGTGGCAATATGTCGTGGAATTACATCCTGATAAAAAGGGAAAAGAACCGTGGAATGCGCTGAATTTAGCAGATGAAGGGCAAAATGTGTTATTTGAAGAATTACGAAAATCATTTCAGCAAAGTGCGACGCTAGAAGAACAAATGCTAGCTTTATATTTAATGAATGAATTGTCAACGCCGGAGAAGGTTGGATTCTTCTTTGATATAACGCAAGCGAAGAACGGTGTTCCCATCGTATCGCAACTTGCAAAGTACTTCTTTTTACTTAATAGTCATAAGAGTATTCCAGCTGATTTACAGCAATTTGAGCAGTGCGCGAGAATTGCGGATGCATTATACAATTATACGAAAAAAGATGATGAATTAATCGAAGAGTGTTTACACTTTTGGTTTTGTACGTTCATACGTTTATATACATCTGGAGACATATTTACAAATGTGTACGGCTGGTCAGCTGCGATTGAATACATTGTACGCGGCGAACAAGGAAATAAAATGACACAGTCGGAGCTTGGAGATGTATATAATGTATCTGTAGCGACTGTCCGAAAGTATGTGCAAGCTGTTAAGCGTACGCACACATAAGATAAGCAAATCATTGGGAAAAAAATGATGCTAACAGTATAATGAGGGTAACTTAATTGTGTAGGAATGGATAGGAGTGAATAGTGTGTCAGAAGAAAAAATTTATGATGTCGTTATTATTGGTGCAGGACCAGCTGGTATGACAGCTGCAGTATATACATCTCGTGCAAATTTAAGCACATTAATGCTTGAGCGAGGTATTCCAGGTGGCCAAATGGCAAACACGGAAGATGTAGAAAACTACCCAGGTTATGAGTCTATTTTAGGACCAGATTTATCAAATAAAATGTTTGAGCATGCGAAGAAATTTGGTGCTGAATATGCATACGGTGATGTGAAAAAAGTCATCGATGGTAAAGAATACAAAACAATTATTGCTGGTAAAAAAGAATATAAAGCACGTGCAATTATCGTTGCAAGCGGTGCAGAGTATAAAAAAATTGGTGTACCGGGTGAAACAGAACTTGGCGGCCGCGGTGTATCATATTGTGCAGTATGTGACGGAGCATTCTTTAAAGGAAAAGAGCTTATCGTAATTGGTGGCGGAGATTCTGCTGTTGAAGAGGGTGTGTTCTTAACACGCTTCGCATCAAAAGTAACGATCGTTCACCGTCGTGACACGCTTCGTGCACAGAAAATTTTACAAGACCGTGCTTTCCAAAACGAAAAAGTAGATTTCATTTGGAATCACACTATAAAAGAAATCAACGAAGCAAGTGGTAAAGTAGGAAGTGTAACACTTGTGGACGTAAATAGTGGAGAAGAGAAAGAAGTCAAAACTGACGGCGTATTTGTATACATCGGTATGTTACCTTTATCAAAACCATTTGTTGAACTAGGTATTACAAATGAAAATGGTTACCTTGAAACGAACGAGCGTATGGAAACGAAAATCCCTGGTATTTTCGCAGCTGGTGATGTTCGTGAAAAAATGCTTCGTCAAATTGTAACTGCAACAGGTGACGGTAGTATTGCAGCGCAAAGTGCACAACATTACGTAGAAGAATTATTAGAGGAATTAAAAACTGTATCAGAAAAATAAGGGATAATATACCTTGTGAGAAGAAAGCTACCGACAGGAGCTTTCTTCTTTTTTTGTGTGAAAATGTCAAAGTTTTGTCAAAAAATATAAGGATTATAAGCTTTCTTATTGATATACTGGACTTTACGGAAAAAATCACTATAAGAAATGAGGAATTTATTCAGTATGGAATGGCGTAATATATATCGTGGATTTTGTATGGGCGTTAGTGATTTAATTCCTGGTGTGAGCGGCGGTACAATCGCTGTTGTGTTAGGGATTTATGAACAATTGCTTGCGGCAATTAGTGGATTCTTTAGTCGTGAATGGAAAAAACATTTAGGATTTTTAATTCCCCTTGCAGCTGGTGTGGCAGCGGCATTTTTAACGTTAAGTCACGTTATTAAATATTTACTTGCAAATCATTATGAACCGACTCAATTTTTCTTCCTCGGTTTAATTATTAGTATATTACCGATGTTAATGAGGGAAGCTGATGCAAAGTCGTCGTTTAAAGGTAAGCACATCGTTTTATTAATAGTTGCAGCAATTCTTGTTGCGATTACAGCTTTCTTTAAACCAGATAAGGCAGCAGATCCAATTACGACTTTAACAATTTTAAATGCAATTGGTTTATTTTTCGCAGGATGGATGGCTAGTATGGCAATGCTGCTTCCTGGGATTAGTGGATCGTTTATTTTATTAATTATTGGTGTGTATCCAACAGCAATTAACGCTTTAACTACACTTAACTTACCTTTAATCGTGGTTATCGGTGCTGGTGTTATGGTTGGATTTGTTGTAAGTAGTAAAGGCATTAGTTTTTTATTAGATCGTTATAAAAGTATGACATTTGCGGCAATTATTGGACTTGTAATCGGTTCGATTGTAATTGTATTCCCTGGGATTCCGACTGGTGGATTTTCAATTATAAGTTCAATCATTACCTTTATTTTAGGATTTGCGATTGTTACTTATTTCGGTAAGAAATAAGTACTTTAATCCCCTTGGCGATAAAAAGCGTTAAGGGGATTTTTCATGCTATTCATTAAAAGTATAAGCATTTACATTGCTTGTTATAGAAAGCTTTTTTAAAATTGCTGAGTAGCATATGCTTAGCGAAAGAGGACTGGCTCCTTCGTTGTAGCAAACTGTTTTTGATAGTATAATGAAAGAAGTATGCAGTGAGGAATTTTACTGCAAGTAGCTGAGGTGAAGAAACATGCAAAGAGTGACAAACTGTGTGTTAATTAGAGATAATGAAGTACTCTTACTCCAAAAACCTCGCCGGAATTGGTGGGTTGCACCAGGCGGGAAAATGGAGCGTGGTGAGACTGTAAGAGATTCCGTTGTTCGCGAATATCGCGAAGAAACAGGTATTTATTTGAAAAACCCAGCGTTAAAGGGGGTCTTCACCTTTGTCATCCAAGAAGGTGATAAAGTTGTTTCTGAATGGATGATGTTCTCCTTTTTAGCGACAGATTTTGCAGGAGAAAACAAACTAGAGAGCGAAGAAGGCATCATTGGTTGGCATACATTTGATAAAATTGATGATTTAGCAATGGCGCCAGGAGATTATCACATTATTGATTATTTAATTAAAGGAAATGGCATAATCTACGGTACATTTGTATATACCCCAGATTTTGAGTTGCTTTCATATCGATTAGATCCGAGTTAAACCGTCAAGGAGAGGATACGATGACAGAGAATAATGATATAAAAATGGTAATTATTACAGGGATGTCTGGAGCTGGAAAAACAGTAGCTTTACAAAGTTTTGAAGATTTAGGATATTTTTGTGTAGATAATTTACCACCGATGTTATTGCCAAAGTTTATTGAGCTTATGGCGGATTCAAAAGGGAAAATGAATAAAGTGGCACTTGGTATTGATTTACGTGGCCGAGAGTTTTTCGAACATTTATGGGGAGCACTTGATGATTTATCAGAACGTACATGGATTATTCCTCATATTTTATTTTTAGATGCGAAAGATAGTACGCTTGTAACTCGTTATAAAGAAACGAGACGTTCGCATCCACTTGCACCAACTGGTTTGCCGTTAAAGGGAATCGAAGCAGAGCGCAATTTATTAACAGATATGAAGGCACGAGCGAATATTGTGCTTGATACATCGGATTTAAAACCGAAAGAATTACGTGAAAAAATTGTTCACTTGTTCTCAACAGAAACTGAGCAAGCATTTCGTGTAAATGTTATGTCATTTGGATTTAAGTACGGTATTCCAATTGATGCAGATTTAGTATTTGATGTTCGTTTTTTACCAAATCCATATTACATTCCACACATGAAGCCATTAACAGGACTAGATGAAGAAGTTTCTTCGTATGTACTGAAATTTAATGAGACACATAAGTTTTTAGAGAAGTTGACGGATCTGATTACTTTCATGCTGCCTCATTATAAAAGAGAAGGCAAAAGTCAACTTGTAATTGCAATTGGATGTACAGGTGGACAGCATCGTTCTGTTACGCTTACAGAATACCTTGGGAAACATTTGAAACCAGAGTATAGTGTTCATGTATCTCATCGTGATGTGGAGAAGAGAAAGGGCCATTAAGGGATGAAAAAAGAGAGAAAGCCTAAAATTGTCATCATGGGAGGCGGAACTGGACTCTCTGTTTTATTAAGAGGATTAAAGCAATATCCTGTTGATATTACAGCAGTTGTTACAATCGCTGATGATGGTGGTAGTTCGGGTAGATTACGTGATGAGCTAGAAATTCCACCTCCAGGTGACATCCGTAACGTACTTGTTGCGTTATCGGATGTAGAGCCACTGGTGGAAGCTTTATTTCAGCACCGTTTCACAACAGGAGACGGACTGAAAGGTCATGCGTTAGGAAATCTATTGTTGGCAGGTATGACCTCGATTACAGGAGACTTTTTCCATGCAATTACGGAAACAAGTAAAGTATTAAATGTCAGAGGACGTGTATTACCAGCAGCGAATCAAAGTGCGGTACTTCATGCGGAACTTGAAGATGGGGAAATTGTAACAGGTGAATCAAAGATTCCTTATTACGGAAAGAAGATTAATCGCGTCTTTTTAACTCCAGAAGATGTAGAGCCATTGCATGAAACGTTGGCTGAGATTAAACGAGCTGATTTACTTGTTTTCGGTCCTGGCAGTTTGTATACGAGTATATTGCCCAATTTAGTTGTTAACAAAATTGGAGACGCTGTTCTTGCTGCAAAGGCGAAGAAGGTATATGTATGTAACGTTATGACACAAGCGGGTGAAACGATGGGATATACTGCTTTTGATCATGTGCAGGCGTTACACGATCATTTAGGGCAACCATTTATCAATACTGCAATTGTAAATAACCGTGAGATTCCTTGTGAATTGCGTAAGTTATATGATGAAGAAATGTCTACACCAGTTGTAGTGGATGAAGAACGTTTTGTTGAAAATAATATTGATGTTATTCAAGAGGGATTAGCGAAGTATGATGATCATGTTGTAAGGCATGATACGTTAAAGTTAGCTTCGATTTTATATTCATTGTTATAAATATGCGTTGCCTCGTTTGAGGTAGCGCTCCTCATTCATATAGGACAAGAATTTTGTTCCGCAATAATCGTATAAGGAGGTGTTGACTGTGTCATTTGCATCAGAAACAAAGAAAGAGTTGACGAATCTTGAGATGAAGGAATGCTGTGAGAAAGCAGAATTATCAGCGCTACTTCGAATGAACGGGTCGCTTTCTTTTTCAAACCGTCGTCTATCTATCGATATTCAAACGGAAAATGCGGCAATTGCAAGAAGGATTTATACGCTTTTGAAAAAAGGATATGACGTGACGGTAGAATTACTTGTTCGTAAAAAAATGCGATTGAAGAAAAATAATGTATATATTGTGCGGCTTGTTGAGAAGTCTCGCGAAATATTAGCTGATCTTCATATCGTTCGAGATGACTTTTCATTTATTCGAAATATATCACAAGAACTGATTGAGAAGAAATGTTGTAAACGATCGTATTTACGCGGAGCATTTTTAGCAGGTGGTTCAGTAAATAACCCAGAAACATCATCTTATCATTTAGAAATCTTTTCGTTATATAAGGAACATAATGATGCTATATGTGAACTGATGAACGGATTTGATTTAAATAGTAAGACGCTGGAGAGAAGAAAAGGGTACATTACGTATTTGAAAGAAGCAGAAAAAATTACAGAGTTTTTAAATATTATAGGTGCTCATAATGCACTTTTAAGATTTGAAGATATTCGAATCGTACGTGATATGCGTAATTCTGTAAATCGTTTAGTGAACTGCGAAACAGCTAATTTAAATAAAACAATTGGTGCAGCACTAAGGCAGATTGAAAATATTCGTTACATTGATGAGACAGTTGGTCTTGATATATTGCCGGATAAACTACAAGAGATTGCACAATTACGAAGAGATTATCAAGATGTAACATTGAAAGAGTTAGGTGAGATGGTATCCGGGGGGAAGATTAGTAAGTCGGGTATTAATCATCGTTTGCGTAAAATCGATGAAATTGCAGAGAAATTACGCGCGGGGGAAACGGTAGCAAAAAAATAAGAGGTTAAAGGGGAAATGGAGCTGTGGTTCAAAAAAGAGTTCAGGTTTCATTAAAAAACGGTTTACAAGCACGTCCGGCTGCGTTGTTTGTACAAGAGGCAAATCGCTTTCATGCAGATATCTTCATCGAGAAAGATGGAAAGACAGTAAATGCAAAGAGCATAATGGGGATTATGAGCTTAGCAATTGGAACTGGAAGCATGATAACAATTACAACAGAAGGTTCAGATGCAGAAGAGGCTTTAGAAGCATTAGCTGCATATGTACAATAAAAAGCTATCGCGTATATGCGATAGCTTTTTTGTTGTCTGTGCGAATTAGCGAGGAGGGGTATTTAAGGGGTACGTGCTTGTCGAGAATTGTCGGTAAGTCGATAAGTTATGTCGAAACGTCGATATATTAAAATAATCGCCGATATAATCGGAGTTGCGGTCGATATATTTGAAAAATCGCTGATATATTTAGGTGAATACCAGGATGGGTATCCATACGGAGGTGCATGATAATAAAAAAGCGCCTCGGAATCAGGGGCTCCAACACCCTGCGATTCTAAACGAGCCGCTTTCGCTTTTAGTATATCCAGCTCCAGCGGCTAGCTCTTCGTGTCTAAGAACCTTCCGCATAAGAAGGCAAAAAGCGCCTTTTATGCGAAAGAACCTTAGCCAGTCAGAGCTGAACGAGCCGCCTCCGCTTTTAGTTATTAACGATTTGTAAAGATTTTATCGATTAAACCGTATTCTAAAGCTTTTTCTGCTGTCATGAAGTTGTCGCGGTCTGTGTCGCGTTGTAGTACTTCAAGTGGTTGACCAGTGCGGTCAGCAAGAATTTGGTTTAGTTTTTCACGTAAGAATAGGATACGTTTTGCAGCGATTTCGATTTCAGTCGCTTGACCTTGTGCTCCGCCAAGTGGTTGGTGAATCATTACTTCACTGTTTGGAAGTGCATAACGTTTTCCTTTTTCACCTGCTGCAAGTAAGAATGCACCCATAGATGCTGCCATACCGATACAGATTGTTGATACTTGTGGTTTAATAAACTGCATTGTATCATAGATTGCCATACCTGCTGTGATAGAACCACCAGGGCTGTTGATGTAGATGTGAATATCTTTTTCTGGATCTTGAGATTCCAAGAATAAAAGCTGGGAAACGATTGAGTTAGCTACGTTGTCATCAATTGCACTACCAAGCATAATGATGCGGTCTTTTAATAGTCGAGAGTAAATATCGTAAGCGCGTTCTCCACGATTTGTTTGTTCAATTACTGTAGGAATTAAATTCATCTGTTATTTCCTCCTTATAAAGCTTTCTTAGTCTTATAATACAATTATGGTCAATAAAGGTCAAACGAAACCACTTTAAATCAAAAAAATATGTAGTTGTACCATGAAATATTCGCTATGTTTCCGAAATTCCCTGCTTATGTATCTTCAACATCATAACCGAATTACATAAATTTAAACGTTATGAAAACTGGAGAAAAAAGAAAAGAACGCCTTTTAACTGAAGCGTTCTTTCGATAATTAGTCTTTTAAAAGATAGGTTACTTTATTTAAAATCTTTTCGATTTGTTTCGCGTTTTTACTATACATTTCGCTTGCTGATTTCGACTTTGTTTCTAGGGAAAATAGTTCAAGATCAGCATGACATTTTTTTAAAGATGCTAATAATAAAGGTTTGTTTTGAGGAGAAGGCATTTGGAGTTTGTCATTGTAAATGTCGATAGTAAGTTGTCCGTATGAATCCACTTGACCGAGGAAGACATTTTCAATAACAACACCGAGTTTTTCTAATTCTGAATGTAGCCAAGCGCGGTTATGTCCGCTTGCTGAAAGAGGTTCATCTAGTACATTTCCATCCATAATAACAGTTTGTGGTTCTTTCTCGTTTGGTACTTTTAAACCGATATCTTTTGCTGTAAGTGGCTGGGAATCTTTCTTTAATAATACATTTAATTCTCCGCTCGGTTCTAAGACAGCAAATTCGACTTCAGCTACGCTGAACGCACTTTTTCCACGGAGAAGTTCCAGTAATTCGTCACTCGTATATTTTTCTTTCTTTAAGTTATCTTCGAGTATCTTTCCGTCTTTTATTAATACGGTAGATTTCCCTTCAAAGAAGTCCCGAGCTGTTTTGTTCTTTAAAGAGAGGATTCCTGTTAAAAAAGGTACCACAGCGAAAATGAGTATCGCAAAGACGCCGTGAAAAAATTTTGAATCGAGCCCTGTAGATACTTGGGCAGCGATGTCACCAATCGTCATTCCGGCTATGTATTCAAAAAAGGAAAGCTGAGAGATTTGTCTTTTCCCTAACCATTTCGTAATAGCGAATAAAATAATTAATATGAATACAGAGCGAAGAATGACAAGTGTCCATTCCGGCAGGTGAGACATAGTCGTTTCCTCCAGTCTACTTAAAACCCTTTATATTGAGGTTCTTCACGTTCTAATACTGAAATTCTATCCTTTAAATCAGCGATGACGCTGTCCATTTCTAACATACATTCATGAAATACGCGTTTTGATTCTTCGTCTTGTGAATTTAATGAAAGGGAGCTTAAACTTGCTTGAGCGCCCCTTACACTAGCAAGGCAAGTTTTTACGCTAGCGATAACAGTCATATAAACACCTCTTATCCTTTCGGTTTGAATAACAATGCTCCAATGAAGCCGAAAATAATAGCCGCTGATACACCGGCGCTCGTTACTTTAAACATGCCGGTAATAACGCCAACGATGCCATGTTTTGCAGCTTCTTCCATTGCGCCATGAACGAGGGCATTACCAAAGCTTGTAATAGGTACAGTTGCCCCGGCTCCAGCGAAATCAATTAATGGCTCATACAAATTAAATCCATCTAATATAGCTCCAGCAACAACGAGTGTTGCCATTGTATGAGCAGGTGTTAGTTTGCCGACATCAAACATAAGTTGGCCGATTACACATATGAGTCCGCCAATGACGAAAGCCCAGAAAAAAATCATTGCGTTGCACCTCCAAATTCAATCGAAACGGCGTGAGCGATACACGGAATCGTTTCTTCTTGTTGGAATGTAAGTGGAGATAGTAAAGCGCCTGTCGCAACGACAAGTATTTTTTTGAACTCTCCTCTTTTCATTCGGTTTAATAAATGACCGTACACGACTGTTGCAGAACATCCAGGTCCGCTAGCACCAGCTATGACAGGTTGTCCTTCTCTATAAATGATAATTCCGCAATCTTGAAATTGTTCGCTCGTTACTTTCGTTCCGTGTTTATGTAGTAAGTCATAAGCAATTTCGCGTCCTACATGTCCGAGATCGCCTGTTACGATTAAATCGTAGTAAGAGGCATCAATTTGACGTTCACGTAAATGGGCTTCAATTGTATCAACTGCAGCTGGAGCCATTGCGCCTCCCATATTAAACGGATCCGTTAATCCCATATCAACCACTCGGCCGATTGTTGCAGAGGTTACTCTTGGACCGTGTCCAGTATCGCTTAAAATAGCGGCTCCTGCTCCGGTTACTGTCCACTGTGCAGTAGGCGGCTTTTGTCCACCGTATTCGGTAGGGTAGCGGAACTGTTTTTCTACAGCTGTATTATGGCTTGAAGCTCCAGTTAATAAATATTTTGCACCTTTTGCATTTACGATACTTGCCCCAAGTGCTAAACCTTCCATAGAAGTAGAGCAAGCCCCGAATAATCCGAGATAAGGAGTCCCAAGTGTGCGGCAAGCAAAGCTTGTTGGAGTAATTTGATTAATTAAATCTCCTGCGAGTACGAATTGAATATCATCTTTACGAAGTTCTGCTTTTTCAGTAGCGCGACTACAAGCTTCTTCGAATAAAATCTTATGTGCTTTTTCATAGGAATCTTGTCCGAGCCATAAATCTTCATGAAGGATATCGAAGTCTTCTGGGATGTTCCCCTTTGCTTCAAATGGTCCACCGACAACCCCTGTTGAAATAATGACTGGTTTGTTTTCAAATACCCACGTTCGGTGTCCTTGTAACATTTATAGCCCTCCCCATTGAACGAGAATAGTTTTAATAAGTGCGATGACGAAAGCGGAAAATACACCAAATAAAATAACAGAACCAGCTAGTTTAAACATATTACCGCCGACACCGAGTACAAAACCTTCCGTTCGGTGTTCAATACACGCGGAGATAACAGAGTTACCAAATCCAGTGACAGGTACAGCTGTTCCAGCGCCTGCAAACTGACCGAGACGATCGTATACACCGAATCCGGTTAGCAACATTGAGATAAAAATAAGAGTTGCGACTGTTGGATTTCCTGCTGAGCGTTCGGTAAAATCGAAATACGTAATATAAAAAGTTGATATCAGTTGCCCGATTAGGCAGATAAAACCACCAACGAAAAAGGCCTTTAAACAATTTTTTAGAACAGGGCGTTTCGGTTCGCGTTCTTGCTCAAATTTTTTGTATTCCTGTTGTACAGGGGTTAAGTTTTTATCTTTACTTGACATTGCAATCCTTCCTTTTCTATTCGAAAGCGTTAAGTGTTAGATTCCATTTCTGATCCGATTAGCTTTAACTGTTTTTTGATCTCATCTTTCGATACTTCTTTTTTCTTAATTTTGTTTGCAAGCTTTTCGAGTAACATAAAGATTTTTTTATCTGTACTAACACGAACATCGAAAGTAGGATATTCATCACTTAGTTGCTTTTGAAGTTTCTTGCGCAAAGGTTTTAATCCAAACCTTTCATGATGCTCAGGTATAACCGCTATGTAGAGATCTAAATTTGAATTCACTGCTGCGCTTTTTATAATTTCATCCATAGCGAGGGCCTTTTTCTTAGCTCCTTGCGATATAGATTGATTAAAGGATTCTGTACTCATCTTTGTTAATTTTGGACCCTTTTCTTTTTCTGTTCGTTTTGTTTCTTCTTTCTTTACCTTTTTATCTAATGGGCTATGATCACAACCGGTAAAAGAACTAAATAGAAGTATAAATAACGCGGTTATAAGTCCAATCTTTCGCATAATCATCATTCCATTTCTATTGCAATATGTAATGTGATAGAAAAAGGATGACTGCATATCATCCTTTTTCTATTTCACAGCAAATCTGATTCGTTATTGCTGTGAGTATTGTGGTTCTTCTTGTTGGACTTCTTCAACACGTGGGTTTAAAGAATCGATAATCGTTTGTGTTTGCTGCGCAGCTGTTTGGAAAAGTTGCTTAGCTTGTTGGTTATCCGTATCAAGAGCGAATCCCTCTAAGCTAGCTTGTGCACTTTTTAATCCAGAAACAGTCTGCTTTAATTTTGTAATTACAGTCATTGAATGAAGCCCCCTTTGGAATATCAATTCAAAGATTATAATTTGTGAGTTGGGGAGAATTTATGATTGGAAAATTTAGGGGTGGAATGGATTTTATATGCTTTTAGCTAAGATGCATAAGGTATTACGGGGATATTTTTATTGATTTAGATGGATTTTATTGCTATTATTATGAGAAGAAAATGAAGTGTTTTCTATAATCATGCGCCCATAGCTCAGTCGGATAGAGCGGTGGTTTCCGGTACCACGTCTGCCGGGGGTTCGAATCCCTCTGGGCGCGTCAAAAAGTCCTAACTTACGTTTTGTAGGTTAGGACTTTTTTTATTTACCTCTTGTTATATCTAGTAATAAGATTTACTATTAGTACTTGATAATAATTTTTAATTTTATTATTTTCTTTCAATATTATTCAAATTTCGGTTGTAAGTTGTAAATCTCATTAATACATATAAATTAATAATATTTTGGAATGGGTGTCTGCGTGAGGATTCTCCTTTTACCAAACTTATTGTACAATAGAAACAAGGGGGAGATTAGTTTGAAGGCAAGTCTTTTACAAGAACAAAGCTTACGTTTGGCAATGACACAAGAGTTAAGGCAAGCGATTACAATGCTCCAGTATAATGTACAAGAATTATCGGAGTTTTTGTATGAGCAATCGTTAGAGAATCCCCTTATTGAGTTAGGTGGTTTTGAGAGGGAGAAGAAAAAGAGCTCTAACAACAGTAAAAGTACCAGCAAACAAGTCGAGAATCAGATGGAGATCTACAGTGTGGATTCTACAACGATTCAGCAACATTTATTAAATCAAATACAGTATTATAAAATAGATGAAGAAGAGCGAAAAGTAGCTTCTTTCATTATTATGAACATGGATGGAAATGGATATTTACAAGAAACGAATGAAGAGTTAGCAGAGCTCCTTTCTGCACATATTCATGTAGTCGACCGTTCTGTAGAGCTTGTCCAATCACTGGAGCCAGCAGGGGTAGGGGCGCGTAATATTCAGGAATGTTTAACCTTACAATTGAAGCGCTTACAAAGACGTAATGGATTAGCAGAAGAGGTTGTAGAAGATCATTTCGCTTATTTTGTGAAGAAAGATTGGCGAAAGCTCGTTCAAGTGTTGAAGTGTAGTAATGAGGAATTGCAGAGTGCGGTAAATTGTATAACGTCATTACAACCAAAACCAGGTCTTGCGTTTTCTTCAGATAAACCACTTTACATTGTACCTGATATGGCGGTGAAAAAAGATGGCGATCGCCTCGTTTTACAAATGAATGAGAGAAATATGCCGAGAATTGAAATTCATTCTGAATATAGTGCGCTTCTTAATAATAGTGAAAGTGAAGTAGCATCTTACGTATCAGAAAAGTATCAGCATGTGCAGTGGATTATGCGCAGTTTGAAGCAGAGAAAACAGACATTGCTGCAAGTAATGACTATTATTATGGAAAAACAACGTGATTTCTTCTGGAAAGGTCCAGAGTATTTAAGACCTCTCGCTTTAAAAGAGGTAGCGGAAGAGTTAAGTGTGCATGAATCGACAATTAGTCGTGCGACGCGAAATAAATATGTGCAAACACCGCACGGTTTATTTGAGATGAAATCGTTCTTTAGCAATGCCGTTTCGACGACTGAAGATGAAGCAGTTTCTACAAAACGTGTAAAACAATTTATTCAAACGCTAATTGGGGCAGAGGATAAGAAAAAGCCACTTTCAGATCAAAAGATTTCAAAATTATTAGAAGAAGAGCATGAAATTGTTATTTCTCGAAGAACAGTGGCGAAGTATAGAGAACAAATGCATATCCCAGCTTCGTCATTACGAAAAACGATCGGATAGGTGAAGAAGATGAAAGTTGTACTGTATACTAAAAAAGATTGTGGCCTTTGCGTGAAGGCAAAACAAGTTTTACAGGAAGTACAATGTGAATATTCTTTTCAAATCGAGGAAATAGATATATATGAAGATAATGACCTTTTAGAAAAATATCACTTAATGATTCCGGTTGTAGAAATGGACGGAAAACAAGTAGAATATGGTAACATTCACAAAGGTGTCATAATAAACTATATAAAGAATGCAGTTAAGAGTTGAATAAGTTTCTATCTCCTGTTACAATAATACACGTAGCAGGGATTATTTTTTTAACCTATGTGGGACACAAAATGTCACTACGGGACGTAAAGTGACCATGAGGGAAAATGAACCGATGTAGTGAGGAGAAAAGATATGCGCTCATGGATTCAGAACACAAAAAAATTATTACCTGATCTGCTACCTGTTATGCAAACGAGAATGCAAATTCTTCAATACATTAGGCTCATGCAGCCGATTGGAAGAAGAAACTTATCAGCAAGTCTCGGTATGACAGAACGAGTATTGCGAAGTGAAGTTCAAGTTTTGAAAGAACAAAACTTAGTTCACGTCGCTTCTTCTGGAATGACTTTGACAGAAGAAGGAACAGCTTTAGTTCTTGCTTTGGAAGACTTTATGAAAGAAATTTCCGGGTTAAAGGTTTTAGAAAAGCAACTTAAGGAAACATTAGACTTGGATGAAGTTTTCGTTGTCCCTGGTGATAGTGATGAATCACCTTGGGTCAAACTGGAGATGGGCCGTGCTTGTGTGACTTGTATAAAAGACCGTCTGACAGCGAATAATATCGTTGCTGTGGCTGGAGGAACTACGCTAGCTGCTGCTGCGGACATGATGCAACTTGATTGCAAAGATTTACATATGCTATTTGTCCCAGCACGTGGTGGAATTGGAGAAGGTGTTGAATTAGAAGCCAATACCATTTGTGCCAAGATGGCGCAAAATACGATGAGTAATTATCGCTTATTGTATGTTCCAGACCATGTTAGTAGCGAAGCATATGCGTCTATTGTGACAGAGCCTTCCGTGAAAGAAGTTCTTGAGTTGATTCGATCTTCCAATATCGTCATTCATGGAATAGGTGATGCGTTAACAATGGCACGTCGCAGAAGTACTTCAGAAGCAGATTGGTTAAAGATTCAGGCAAGCGAAGCAGTTGGCGAAGCTTTCGGTTACTACTTTAATGAAGAAGGAAATGTTGTTCATAAAGTAAGAACGGTTGGTATGCAACTAGAGGACTTACAAAATGTATCTCACGTTGTTGCAGTCGCTGGAGGTTCTTCAAAGGCAAAAGCAATACAGGCTGTAATTAAACAAGGGCACACTTCAATTCTAATTACAGATGAAGGTGCAGCAAAACAGTTAACAAAGGGTTTTACCCTTTAATATAATCCCCCAAGGAGGAAATTCAAATGACTAAAATTGGTATTAATGGATTTGGACGTATCGGACGTAACGTATTCCGCGCAGCTCTTAACAACTCTGAGGTAGAAGTAGTAGCAATCAATGACTTAACAGATGCTAAAACATTAGCTCACCTTTTAAAATATGACACAGTTCACGGAACTTTAAATGCAGAAGTATCTGCTAACGAAAACAGCATCGTTGTTAACGGTAAAGAAATTAAAGTTATCGCTGAGCGTGACCCAGCTCAATTACCATGGAGCGACTACGGAGTAGAAGTAGTAGTAGAATCTACTGGCCGTTTCACTAAAAAATCAGATGCTGAGAAACACTTAGGTGGATCAGTTAAGAAAGTTATCATCTCAGCTCCAGCTTCTGACGAAGATATCACTGTAGTTATGGGTGTTAACCACGAACAATACGATGCAGCTAACCACAACGTAGTATCTAACGCTTCTTGTACTACAAACTGTCTAGCTCCATTCGCTAAAGTATTAAACGAAAAATTCGGCGTAAAACGCGGAATGATGACAACAATTCACTCTTACACTAACGACCAACAAATCTTAGACTTACCACACAAAGATTTACGTCGTGCTCGTGCAGCAGCTGAAAACATGATCCCAACATCTACTGGTGCAGCTAAAGCTGTAGCATTAGTATTACCAGAACTTAAAGGTAAATTAAACGGTGGCGCTGTACGTGTTCCAACTGCTAACGTTTCTCTAGTTGACCTAGTTGTTGAACTTGACAAAGAAGTAACAGTTGAAGAAGTAAATGCAGCATTCAAAGCAGCAGCTGAAGGCGAATTAAAAGGTATCCTTGGATACAGCGAAGAGCCATTAGTATCTATCGACTATAACGGATGTACAGCTTCTTCTACAATCGATGCATTATCTACAATGGTAATGGAAGGTAACATGGTTAAAGTACTTTCTTGGTACGATAACGAAACTGGTTACTCTAACCGCGTAGTAGACCTAGCAGCTTACATGACTTCAAAAGGTCTTTAATTCTTAATTATATAAGTTATCAATGACAAAACGAGGGAGAGGGTTTGTTCCCTCTCTCTCTTCTTTCGTTTTAAAAGCAAATGTGTTAAGCTTTTGAGTGGGTTTTGTCAATCCTAACTAGTAGTCGGAGGGAAATCCAATGAACAAAAAATCAATTCGTGACGTAGATTTAAAAGGTAAGCGTGTATTTTGCCGCGTTGATTTCAACGTACCTATGAAAGAAGGCAAAATTACAGATGAAACTCGTATCCGTGCAGCTCTTCCTACAATTCAATATTTAGTAGAGCAAGGTGCGAAAGTTATTTTAGCAAGTCACTTAGGCCGTCCAAAAGGTCAAGTAGTAGAAGAAATGCGTTTAACTCCAGTAGCAGCACGTTTAGGCGAGCTTCTTGGTAAAGACGTTAAAAAAGCGGACGAAGCATTCGGACCAGTTGCACAAGAAATGGTTGCAGCAATGAACGAAGGCGACGTATTAGTTCTTGAAAACGTACGTTTCTATGCGGGCGAAGAAAAGAACGATGCAGAACTTGCGAAAGAATTTGCAGCACTTGCTGACATCTTCGTAAACGATGCATTCGGTGCAGCTCACCGTGCTCACGCTTCTACAGCAGGTATCGCAGACTACCTACCAGCAGTATCTGGTCTATTAATGGAAAAAGAGTTAGATGTACTTGGTAAAGCACTTTCTAACCCAGAACGTCCATTTACAGCTATCATCGGTGGTGCGAAAGTAAAAGATAAAATCGGTGTAATTCGTCATCTATTAGACAAAGTAGATAACTTAATCATCGGTGGTGGACTTGCTTACACATTCGTTAAAGCTTTAGGTCATGAAATTGGTCTATCTCTATGTGAAGACGACAAGATCGAACTAGCTAAAGAATTTATGCAACTTGCAAAAGAAAAAGGCGTAAACTTCTACATGCCAGTTGATGTTGTAATCACTGAGGAATTCTCTGAAACTGCAACAACTAAAATCGTTGGTATCGACTCTATCCCTTCTAACTGGGAAGGCGTGGACATCGGTCCTAAAACACGTGAAATTTATGCAGATGTAATTAAAAATTCTAAGCTTGTTGTATGGAATGGACCAATGGGTGTATTCGAAATGACTCCATTCGCAGAAGGTACAAAAGCAGTAGGACAAGCATTAGCAGATGCAGAAGATACATACTCTGTTATCGGCGGTGGTGACTCTGCAGCAGCTGTTGAAAAATTCGGTATGGCTGATAAAATGAGCCACATTTCTACTGGCGGCGGTGCGTCATTAGAATTCATGGAAGGTAAAGAGCTTCCAGGTGTAGTTTGTCTTAACGACAAATAAGTAGCAGCCAAAGAAAAAGGACGGTGCAAAGCATGCGTAAACCAATTATCGCAGGTAACTGGAAAATGAATAAAACTCTATCTGAAGCAGTTAGCTTCGTAGAGGAAGTTAAAGGTCAAATCCCAGCAGCTTCAGCTGTTGATGCAGTAGTTTGCTCTCCAGCTCTATTCTTAGAGCGCCTTGTAGCAGCAACTGAAGGAACTGACTTACAAGTAGGTGCACAAAACATGCACTTCGAAAAAAATGGTGCATTCACTGGCGAAATTAGCCCAGTAGCACTTAGCGACTTAAAAGTTGGCTATGTAGTACTTGGCCACTCTGAGCGTCGTGAAATGTTTGCTGAAACAGATGAGTCAGTAAACAAAAAGACTATCGCAGCATTTGAACATGGTTTAACACCAATCGTATGTTGTGGTGAGACTTTAGAAGAGCGCGAAAGGGGAAAAACATTTGATCTAGTAGCAGGTCAAGTGACAAAAGCACTTGCAGGTTTAACAGAAGAGCAAGTTAAAGCAACTGTTATCGCTTATGAGCCAATCTGGGCTATCGGTACAGGTAAATCTTCTTCTTCTGCAGATGCAAACGAAGTATGTGCGCACATCCGTAAAGTTGTTGCAGAAGCTGTTTCTCCAGAAGCTGCAGAAGCTGTTCGTATCCAATACGGCGGTAGCGTAAAACCAGAAAACATTAAAGAGTATATGGCACAATCTGACATCGACGGCGCTTTAGTTGGCGGTGCTAGCTTAGAGCCTGCTTCGTTCTTAGGTCTTCTGGGGGCGGTAAAATGAGAAAGCCAACAGCTTTAATCATTCTTGACGGTTTCGGACTTCGTGAAGAAACTTACGGGAATGCTGTAGCACAAGCTAAGAAACCTAATTTTGATGGTTACTGGAACAAATTCCCTCACACAACGCTTACAGCTTGTGGCGAGGCAGTAGGTCTTCCAGAAGGTCAAATGGGTAACTCTGAGGTTGGTCACTTAAATATCGGTGCTGGCCGCGTAGTATATCAAAGCTTAACACGCGTTAACGTTGCAATTCGTGAAGGCGAGTTCGATAAGAACGAAACTTTTCAAAATGCAATTAAAAGCGTAAAAGAAAAAGGTACTGCACTTCATTTATTCGGTTTACTTTCTGACGGTGGTGTGCACAGTCACATGAACCATATGTTTGCTCTTCTTCGCCTAGCAGCAAAAGAAGGCGTGGAGAAAGTTTATATCCATGCATTCTTAGACGGCCGCGATGTTGGACCACAAACAGCAAAAGGTTATATCGATGCAACGAATGAAGTAATTAAAGAAACAGGAGTAGGACAATTCGCGACTATCTCTGGTCGTTATTACTCTATGGACCGTGACAAGCGTTGGGATCGCGTAGAAAAATGTTACAGTGCTATGGTGAATGGTGAAGGCCCTACTTATAAATCAGCAGAAGAGTGTGTAGAAGACTCTTATGCGAACGGTATCTATGATGAATTCGTATTGCCGTCTGTAATTGTTAACGAAGATAACACGCCAGTTGCAACAATCAATGATGATGATGCAGTTATCTTCTATAACTTCCGTCCAGACCGTGCAATTCAAATTGCTCGTGTATTTACAAACGAAGACTTCCGTGAGTTCGATCGTGGTGAAAAAGTACCTCACATTCCAGAATTCGTATGTATGACACACTTCAGTGAAACTGTAGATGGTTACGTGGCATTCAAGCCAATGAACCTTGATAACACTTTAGGTGAAGTTGTTGCGCAAGCGGGATTAAAGCAACTTCGCATCGCGGAAACTGAAAAGTATCCGCACGTTACATTCTTCTTTAGCGGTGGTCGTGAGGCTGAATTCCCAGGAGAAGAGCGTATCTTAATTAACTCACCGAAGGTTGCAACGTATGACTTGAAACCTGAAATGAGCATTTACGAAGTAACGGACGCTTTAGTAAATGAAATCGAAAATGATAAACATGATGTTATCATTCTTAACTTTGCGAACTGTGATATGGTTGGCCATTCTGGGATGATGGAACCAACAATTAAAGCAGTAGAAGCAACTGACGAATGTTTAGGAAAAGTTGTAGAAGCGATTCTTGCAAAAGATGGTGTAGCACTTATTACTGCTGACCATGGTAATGCTGATCAGGAGTTAACTGCTGATGGCGGTCCTATGACAGCTCATACAACTAACCCGGTTCCTTTCATCGTTACAAAAAATGATGTAGAGCTTCGTGAAGGTGGTATTTTAGGAGATATCGCTCCAACAATGCTTACACTTTTAAATGTGGAACAACCGAAAGAAATGACAGGTAAAACAATTATTAAATAATTTGCTTATATAAAAAGGAGAGAATTTATTATGTCAACAATTATTGATGTTTATGCTCGCGAAGTCCTTGACTCTCGTGGTAACCCAACTGTAGAAGTAGAAGTTTACACAGAAAGCGGCGCTTTCGGACGCGCTATCGTACCAAGTGGTGCATCTACTGGTGAGCACGAAGCAGTAGAATTACGTGACGGTGACAAATCTCGTTACCTTGGTAAAGGTGTTGTTAACGCAGTAAACAACGTTAACGAAATTATCGCTCCAGAAATCGCTGGTTTCGATGTAACTGACCAAGCTGGTATCGACCGTGCTATGATCGAATTAGATGGCACTCCAAACAAAGGTAAACTAGGCGCTAACGCTATCCTTGGTGTATCTATGGCAGTAGCTCACGCAGCAGCTGACTTCGTAGGTCTTCCATTATACCGTTACCTTGGTGGATTCAATGCAAAACAATTACCAACTCCAATGATGAACATCATCAACGGTGGTTCTCACGCTGATAACAACGTTGACTTCCAAGAGTTCATGATTTTACCAGTTGGTGCTCCAACATTCAAAGAATCAATCCGTATGGGTGCTGAAGTATTCCATGCACTTAAAGCTGTATTACATGACAAAGGTCTTAACACTGCAGTAGGTGACGAAGGTGGATTCGCTCCAAACCTTGGTTCTAACCGTGAAGCTTTAGAAGTAATCATCGAAGCTATCGAAAAAGCTGGTTACAAAGCTGGCGAGAACGTATTCTTAGGAATGGACGTTGCTTCTTCTGAGTTCTACAACAAAGAAACTGGTAAATATGACCTTGCAGGCGAAGGCCGTACTGGCTTAACTTCTGCAGAAATGGTTGATTTCTATGAAGAGCTTTGCAAAGACTTCCCAATCATCTCTATCGAAGATGGTTTAGACGAAAACGACTGGGATGGTCACAAATTATTAACTGAGCGTATCGGTGATAAAGTACAATTAGTTGGTGACGATTTATTCGTAACTAACACTCAAAAACTTGCTGAAGGTATCGAAAAAGGTATCTCTAACTCAATCTTAATTAAAGTTAACCAAATCGGTACTTTAACTGAGACTTTCGAAGCTATCGAAATGGCTAAACGTGCTGGTTACACAGCAGTTGTATCTCACCGTTCTGGTGAAACTGAAGATGCTACAATCGCTGACATCGCAGTTGCAACTAACGCTGGCCAAATCAAAACTGGTTCTATGAGCCGTACTGACCGTATTGCTAAGTACAACCAATTATTACGCATCGAAGACGAACTAGGCGAAATCGCTGTTTACGATGGTATCAAATCTTTCTATAACATCAAACGATAATTGTAGAAAATAAACGACAGACCGTGAGAAATCACGGTCTGTTTTTTTATGCTAAAATTGTTCACCCGTCATAAGTGACATGAAATGTTTGAAGAAGCGGTTATAGTCAAAATCAATTGCGATTTGATGAACCGGCCAATCAATAAATGGCTTCTGGTTCACTAAAGAGCGAAATTCCCCTATGCTTGCTCCTTGTGCAGAGGATTCTGTCATGACAACAATAGGTGATTTATGATACGTGAACATAGAGTTATCAAATAAAGCGAGTATTGGCATTGTGTCATGGAAGGGGCTCCCCTTTAAATGTGGTAGGGCGTCTTTATAATATCCGTAGTAATAATGATCAAATAACGGTTTGACAAGTGGAGCTTTTCCTTTTGCCTCAATGTATTCTGCCATTTCTGGTGTAATGATGGAGTATTGAGTGACGTTTAATGGGTATATGTACATGTTAACTGCGGATTGAAGGACTATATTAGCAGCAGTAGGATCGCCATAAAAGTTTGCTTCGGAAATAGGGGTAACATTACCAGGATGTAAAAAGGCACCGCCCATTACGTAGTAAGATTTAATTTGTTTCATTAACTGTTTGCACATGATAAACAAAATTGCTAGGGAGGTAAGTCTTCCTAAACTCACAATGATTAATTCATCTTTATACTGTTCAATAAGAGGAATGACTTCAAAAAAATTCTCCATTTCTCCGTTAGTCACATTCACCTTTGGAATAATTGGACCGAGCCCCTGTTTCCCATGTACATCCGTAAAAAACGCAGGTGGGGCACCAGTAAGGGGACGTTCTGAACCACCGAATATCTTGATATTTCTATTCTTTGTTTCGTTATTAAAAAAATGAGCATTTTCTACGGCCATTTTTTTTGGAACATTGCCGTAATCAGCAACGATACCGACGATTTCTATTTCATCGATAAAGAATGCTAAGAGGAGAGCCATCGTATCATCAATCCCAGGATCACAAAAAATGAGAACTTTTTTGGGCATATGTTCACCACCTATCTTGTTTATCCCGTACAAACCAGCTTGGTGAGGACTAATAATCAATAAGGATGAGGGGAATCTCATTGATTAAAGTTTCACTTTATATATATGTAAGTTTAAGAATAAAAAGATTATTTTATTGAAATAATAGTCTTTTAAATTCAGAAAATAAAAACTTTTTTATATTAGGTCAAGGTTTTTGACGTAATTTCCGTTTAGAAATGCAGTCATATCAAGGTTGTAAGCGTATAACATAGGCTGTTTTTGCTATCAAGTTGATAAATTGCAGCTTTTTACAATTTATACTATGATAAAGATATTAACAGAAGATCGTATAAACATGAGGGATGATGAACATGAAATTTACAAAGATTCTTGTCCAAATTGCTGCTCTTTACGTGTTTTATATGGTTGGAACTTGGGTGCAAGAAATGTTAAATATTCCGATTCCAGGAAGTTTGATTGGAATGTTCCTCTTACTTGTTTTACTTAGCCTAAAAGTTCTTCCAGTGAAATGGTTCGATTTAGGAGCAGAAACACTCGTTGCTATTATGCCGTTTTTATTAATTCCGCCAACGCTTGGCCTAATGAATTACGGTGCTTTTTTTATGAGTAAAGGAATTTCTCTTTTCATTACAGTTGTAGCGAGTACATTTTTAATTATTATTGTCGCAGGACATACAGGACAATATCTTGCGAATAGGAAGGAAAGAGAGTCGCGATGAGCCAAATATTAATCGGAATTGGTTGGGTTCTTTTTACGGTGCTATTATATCAATTATCTAAAAAAATCTATAAATTATTTCCAACACCATTCACCATTCCAATGCTTGTAGCAACTGGATTAATGGCTTTCCTATTTATCGTGCTTGATATACCATATCAACATTATATGGAAAGTGGTGGTGGCTGGATTGCAAAGCTACTTGGACCCGGTGTTGTAGCATTTGCAATTCCTCTTTATAAACAACGTCATGTTCTGCAAAAATATGTTGTACCGATTGCTGGCGGGGTATTAGTAGGTACAACAGTTGCAATCGCTAGTGATTTTGCGATTGCTTCACTTATGGGAACGGATAAAAGCTTAATCTTATCGTCATTACCAAAATCGGTGACAATGCCAGTTGCGATGAGTGTTTCTGAACAAGTTGGTGGTGTACCTTCCTTAACAGCAGCTTTCGTTGTTATCGCAGGTATTACTGGAACGATTACAGGCCCACTTTTATTAAAATGGAGCCGTGTTACAAACTCAGTTGGTAAAGGTATCGGATTTGGATGTGCTTCTCATATTATGGGCGTGATGAGAGCAATGAAAAATAATGAGCATGAAGGTGTTATTGGATCGGTAACAATGACATTAACAGCAATTTTGACATGTTTACTTGGACCGTTATTTGCGATGATGTTTATGTAATAGAAGAAAAGCGAGAGCGCCTCTATAGCTCTCGCTTTTCTATAGAATTTATGCTACAGTTACAATAACTGAATCTTTGTAGGAGGTACGCCAAGTGCATACGTTATTATCAGTTTTACTTATTATTGTATCGATTTTAATGATTGTTATGGTACTTATGCAATCTAGTAATAGCTCAGGCCTTTCAGGTGCAATTTCAGGCGGTGCGGAGCAATTATTTGGTAAGCAAAAGGCACGTGGAATTGAAGCGGTATTAAACCGTATTACAATTGTTTTAGCTGTATTGTTCTTTGTATTAACAATTGGTGTTACGTACTTCAATTTATAGAATTGAAAGAAGAAGCGTTAGTGAATGGTACTAATGGTTCTTCTTTTTTTGTTTTGCTATTTGAAAGATGTTTCTAATTAGATTATAGAAATACAAATATGGTACACTAGATATAGAAAGAATACGACTAGATTACAGAAGAGAAAGAGGAGAAATACATGATGAAATTAGCATCTCCGAAACCATTTACATTTGAGGGTGGAGACCGCGCTGTTTTATTACTACATGGATTCACAGGGAACTCAGCTGATGTACGTATGTTAGGGCGTTTCTTAGAAAAGAAAGGCTATACTTGTCATGCGCCAATTTATAAAGGGCACGGTGTACCACCAGAAGAGCTTGTTCATACAGGGCCTACAGATTGGTGGCAAGATGTAACGGAGGCATATCAGCTTTTAAAAGATAAAGGTTTTGAGAAAATTGCTGTTGTTGGATTGTCACTTGGCGGCGTATTTTCTTTAAAATTAGGTTATACAGTACCGGTTTTAGGTGTAGTACCAATGTGTGCACCGATGTATATTAAGAGCGAAGAAACGATGTACCAAGGTATATTGGCATATGCCCGCGAATATAAAAAACGTGAGCAAAAATCACCTGAACAAATTGAACAAGAAATGTTGGAATTCCAAAAGACACCGATGAATACATTAAAAGCATTACAACAATTAATTGCTGACGTACGTAACAATGTGGATATGATTTATGCGCCAACATTTGTTGTACAAGCACGTCATGACGAAATGATTAATACAGATAGTGCTAACATTATTTATAACGGTGTAGAATCTACGTTAAAAGACATTAAATGGTATGAAGACTCTACGCATGTCATTACACTTGATAAACAACGTGACGAGCTACATGAGGATGTATATAACTTCTTGGAGCAACTAGATTGGTAAGATCTAGTTGCCTCTTTTTTTCATAAGGAATTTTTTGTGAAAACTGTAAAAATCATAAGGGGAGTATTGAAGTTTCACTTTATACATCCCCTATCTTTCGGATACACTAAATAATATAAGGTTTTAAAGGAGGTATTTTTGCTTGGAAGAAATCATACAAGAACATATTGATAAGTTGTTATTATTTATGAGAGAAGAAGCGTATAAACCGCTAACGATACAAGAGTTAGAAGAGGCATTTGGAATTGAAGGTTCTGAGGGTTTTAAAGATTTTGTAAAGGCACTTGTAACGATGGAAGAGAAGGGACTTGTTATTCGTACACGTAGCAACCGTTACGGTCTTCCTGAAAAGATGAATTTAGTACGAGGTAAATTAATTGGACATGCACGTGGTTTTGCATTCGTTGTACCAGACGAGAAGAAAACAGGAGACGATGATCTTTTCATCCCGCCTACAGAATTAAACGGTGCACTTCATGGCGATACAGTATTAGCACGCCTTAGTTCTCAATCGAGCGGTTCGCGTCAAGAAGGTTCAATTGTACGCATTTTAGAACGTGGCACGAAAGAGCTAGTTGGTACATATACAGAATCGAAAAACTTTGGATTTGTTATACCTGACAATAAGCGCTGGACGAGTGATATCTTTATCTTGAAAAGCGCATCAATGGGTGCTGTAGAAGGTCATAAAGTAGTTGTGAAAATTACGAGCTATCCAGAGAATCGTTTAAGCGCAGAAGGTGAAGTTATTCAAATTCTAGGTCATAAAAATGATCCAGGAGTAGATATTTTATCTGTCATTCATAAACATCATTTACCTTTAGCATTCCCTGAGGAAGTGATGGAGCATGCAAACAGTGTACCAGAAACGATTTCAGAAGAAGATTTAAAAGATCGCCGCGACCTGCGTGATCAAATGATCGTAACGATTGATGGTGCGGATGCGAAAGACTTAGATGATGCTGTTACAGTAACGAAGCTTGAAAATGGTAACTACAAGCTAGGCGTTTACATTGCGGATGTAAGTCATTACGTTCAAGAAGGCTCTCCAATTGATGTTGAAGCAGCGGAAAGAGCGACAAGTGTGTATCTTGTTGACCGTGTAATCCCGATGATTCCGCATCGTCTATCTAACGGTATTTGCTCATTAAATCCGAAAGTAGACCGTCTGACATTATCTTGTGAAATGGAAATCAACAACTTAGGTGATGTTGTTAAACACGAGATTTTCCAAAGTGTGATTAAAACGACAGAGCGTATGACGTATGCTGACGTAAGAAGCATTTTAGAAGATGAGGACGAAGAGTTAATTAAGCGTTATGAGCCGCTCGTACCGATGTTTAAAGAGATGGGTCAATTGGCACAAATTTTACGTGAAAAACGTATGCGCCGTGGTGCAATTGACTTTGACTTTAAAGAAGCGAAAGTATTAGTAGATGAAGAAGGAAAACCGACTGATGTTGTTATGCGTGATCGTTCTGTTTCAGAGAAGTTAATTGAAGAATTTATGCTTGTTGCGAATGAAACAGTAGCAGAGCACTTCCACTGGATGAACGTACCGTTTATGTACCGTGTCCATGAAGATCCGAAAGAAGATAAGCTTGAGCGTTTCTTCGAGTTTGTAACGAACTTCGGATATGCGGTAAAAGGACGTGCGAATGAAGTGCACCCTCGTGCGCTGCAACAAATTCTTGAAATGGTTCAAGGACAGCCAGAAGAAGTAGTTATTTCAACAGTTATGCTTCGTTCTATGAAGCAAGCTCGTTACGATGCGGATAGTTTAGGACATTTCGGTTTATCAACTGAGTTCTACACACATTTCACATCACCAATTCGTCGTTACCCAGATACAATCGTTCATAGATTAATTCGTGAATACATTATTAATGGTAAAGTCGACAACGAAACGCAAGCAAAATGGCGTGAAAAATTACCTGAGATTGCAGAGCACTCTTCTAATATGGAACGCCGTGCTGTTGAAGCAGAGCGTGAAACAGATGAGATGAAAAAAGCAGAGTATATGGTTGATAAGATCGGTGAAGAGTATGACGGTATGATTAGTTCTGTAACAAACTTCGGTTTATTCGTAGAGCTTCCAAATACAATTGAAGGTCTTGTACACGTTAGCTACTTAACGGATGATTACTACCGTTATGACGAGCAACATTTCGCTATGATCGGAGAACGTACAGGAAACGTATTCCGCATCGGTGACGAAATTACAATTCGCGTTATTAACGTAAACAAAGACGAGCGTGCAATCGACTTTGAAATCGTTGGCATGAAAGGCACACCTCGCCGTAAGTTCAAAGATCGTCCAGTCGTTATCGAGCAGCCAAGAACAGGCAGAAAGAAACGCGGTGGACGTAGCGAGCGCAGTAATGAGCGCGGCGGTGAACGTGGCACAGGTAGAAAATTTGACCGTGGTGGTAAAGGAAAAGGAAGAGGATCTGCATCTGCATCCGCTTCTGCTAGCCAGCCAGGAAAAAAAGATGGTAACGGTAAGAAGAAAAAAGCATTCTTCGAAAACGTACCAGGATTCAAGAAGAAAAAGAAAAAGCGTAAGTAAGAAAAGAGTGGCTTCGCTTTGATGAAAAGCGGGGCCGTTTTCTTTTTTCTTCGTGGCTTGAGAGCGAGCCACTTTCGCTTTTTATATAATCCAGCTACAGTGGCTAGAATGTTCGGCGGCTTCACTTCTTCCCGAGAGGCAAAGAGCGCCTCAAGGTCAGAAGCTCCAGCTACCTCACATTCTGAGCGAGCCACTTTCGCTTTTAATGGAATCCAGCTACAGTGGCTAGAATCTGTTGGCCATTTCACTCCCTCGGACGAAGCAAAAAGCGCTTCTCTGTCGGGAGTTCCAATGTCCAAAGATTCTGAGCGAGCCACTTTCGCTTTTTATTAACATTTGTTACAATAGTAAAAATAGAGGAGGGACGTTATATGCCAAAGGGTACAGGTAAGGTTATTGCACAGAATAAAAAAGCATTTCATGATTATTTCATCGAAGAAACATACGAAGCAGGGCTTGTCCTTCAAGGAACGGAAATTAAGTCGATTCGCGCTGGACGCGTAAACTTGAAAGATGCGTTTGCACGTGTACATAATGGTGAAGTATGGGTTCATAATATGCACATTAATACGTACGAACAAGGGAATCGTTTCAACCATGATCCACTTCGTACGAGAAAATTACTTCTGCATAAAAAAGAAATTGATAAGCTAGCGGGCGCTGCGAAAGAAACAGGTTACGCATTAGTTCCACTTAGAATTTATTTGAAAAATGGATTTGCAAAGATGGCACTTGGTTTAGCAAAAGGTAAAAAGCAATACGATAAACGTCACGATTTAAAAGAGAAAGAAGCTAAACGTGAAATTGCACGCGCGTTCCGTGATCGCCAAAAGATGTAATACAGATATTTACATTTGTAAAATGGAGCGCGTATGTTATAATAACTTATGTAAGATTGTTGCACATTGAAAAACAGCTCTTAGTAGCTATCACGATATTTTCTTCGTATGCTCCATTTTTATCATGGGGACGTTACGGATTCGACAGGGATAGTTCGAGCTTAGGTTGCGAGTCGAGGGGATCGGCCTCGTTAAAACGTCAAAGCCTATAATTGGCAAACAAAACAATCTTTCTTTAGCTGCTTAATTGCACTAAAGGTTCCTCCCTCCATCGTCCATGTGGTAGGGTAAGGGACTCAAACTAAGTGGACTACGCCGGAGTTCGCCGTCTGAGGACAAAGGAAGAGAACAACCAGACTAGCAACTTGGAAGCCTGTCGATAGGCCGAAGAGTTCGCGAAATGCTAATATATCGACTACACTCGTAGAAGCTTAAGTGCCGATATTTTTGGACGTGGGTTCGACTCCCACCGTCTCCACCAATACATATTTGGTGGTTTTTTATTTTGTATAATATGAACCATAATTTTGCCAGGTTGGTGAGGTTATGGTTCTTTTTGTTTGTGGTTTTATAGAATGCTGAAGTTGATGGGACGGTATCCCTGAAAGAGAGAATAAAAAATGGTTATTGATGATAAGCGGGTAGATACTATAGCAGATTGTAAACGCTCAATTGTTAAGTGGTTATTATTTTTTTACTTTATTCGAATCTTCATATGTTTTGTGTTTTTATCCATACCTATTGTAAGATTATATAGAGTTCTCCTAATAAACTGTTTTAATGGATTATTTAGGGGTTTTAAATTTATAAATCTTAAATTATTTTTTCGGGATAATTTTTTTATCTAAATAATTTATATTGAAGTAGAGGTGAACCATCGGTGAAGCAGGTGTTGGTGATTAAAAATGAACGGTCTTCAGCAAAGAAAATCGTAAGCGGTTTAACGCAAGAGGGCCATTTCATTTTAAAACTTCACAATGAAAACCAAGGTTTAAATATAGCATATGAGCAAGATTGGGATATTATCATATTGGATTGGGATTCATTAAGTATATCGGGACCAGAAATTTGTAGACAAATACGACTTGTTAAAACGACACCAATCATTATTGTGACCAACAATATTTCTAGCGAGGATTGCATAGCAGGGTTACAAGCAGGAGCAGATGATTATATTAGAAAACCATTTGTGAAGGAAGAATTAGTAGCGAGAGTTCAAGCTATTTTAAGAAGAAGTGACTATAACCAGCAAAATGAGACAAACTTTTTTCAGTTTAAAGATCTCTTTGTTGATGCATCTAGCAATATTGTGAAAAAAGGTGGCAAAAATCTCTCGCTTACGAAGCGCGAGTACGATTTACTTGTATTTTTAATTAAGAATAAAAATACGATATTAAGCCGTGAAATGCTTTTGAATCAAGTTTGGGGATATGACGTAGTAGTAAATCCGAATGTAGTAGACTTATATATTGGGTATGTAAGAAAAAAGCTAAAGTGCGAGAAGAAAGATAGATATATTCAAACGATACATGGCAGAGGCTATTCAATGGTTGAATGATAAAAATAAGATAATAAAGTAGTTTCTGTGAAATATTAGCTATTACTGCGCGTATTTTGTAAGGGAAGGTCTCTGTCCCGTATTTGTTGAGAAAGTATTTAATGAAGGTTAATCAACAGTCCTGACCGCACATATTACTTTTTATGCTTGATTTTATGAATTCATACGATTCACAAGATTTTCACAGAATTAATGACTATACTAATTAACAGGATGTTCAAATGAAAATGATTATCAATAGCGATTCAATTGAATAAAAGTTATCTTCTAATTCAATCTATGGATGTCATCATTTTCGAAATAAATCACACTATAAGGAGTATACATATGAAAAAATCTATGCTTTTAAAATTAGTGAGTATTCTAGCAATTTTTACTTTAATGTTAGTGGCTTGCTCAGATTCAAGTAAAGAAACTTCGAAGGCTAATAATAAAGATAATGGTAGTGATAAGCCAAAAACGGTTGAAATCACTGATGCTCATGGAACTGTTAAAGTACCTGTAAACCCAAAGAATGTAGTTGCTTTGGATAACAGAACTTTTGAAACTTTATCTGATTGGGGAATTAAATTAGCGGCTGCTCCAAAGGATATCATGCCTGCTGATTCAGCATATAAAAAGGATGAAAAAGTTCAAAATATTGGGAATCACCGTGAACCAAATCTAGAAATTATTGCAGCGGCAAACCCTGATCTTGTAATCGTTGGTCAAAGATTTGCTGATCATTATGAAGAAATCAAAAAATTAGTGCCAAATGCAGCTGTTATTGATCTTAATTTTGATGTTTCTGAGAAGGCTACTAAGCCTGGAGAAAACTTAGTAAAAGGACTTAAAGATTCTACAACTACTTTAGGTAAAATCTTTGCTAAAGATAAAGAAGCTAAACAATTAGTAGCTGATTTCGATAAATCTATTGAAAAGGCAAAATCTGCTTATAACGGAAAAGATAAAGTTATGAGTGTTATCGTTACTGGTGGAAATATTGGCTTTGCTGCGCCGCACTCTGGTCGCGTTTGGGGACCTATGTATGAAATTTTCGGTTGGACTCCAGCATTAGAAGTTTCGAATTCTACTGCAGGTCATAAAGGTGATGATGTTTCTGTTGAAGCTATCGCACAAACAAATCCTGATTGGCTTTTCGTATTAGATCGTGATGCTGCAACATCTGATGCAGCTAAGTCAACACCTGCTAAGGATGTTATTTCTAAATCACCTGCTCTTCAAAACACAACTGCTGTTTCTAAAAAACAAGTTATTTATGCACCAGAAGATACTTACACAAATGAATCAATTCAAACTTATATAGAGTTATTTGGAAATATGGCAAAAACTTTAGCTAAGTAGTATAAAGGGGTACGAAACAGTGTCAAAAAATATGATTTCTAGGGTTGAGAATATTTCTCAACCCCAGTTTTATAATCAAAATAAAATATGGACAAAACCTTTTATAATAGCAGTTATAGTTGTTATAATTTTAGGGATTATATCACTGTTTACTGGAGTTTATGATATACGTGGACAAGAGGACGGAATGGAGATGTTTTTCATCACTCGTGTTCCGAGAACAGTTGCATTAATGCTTACTGGAGCTGCGATGGCAATGGCAGGGCTCGTCATGCAACTCATTACACAGAATCGTTTTGTTGAACCTACTACAACGGGGACGATTGAATGGTCAGGCTTAGGCCTGCTTTTTGTGTATTTACTATTTCCTGCCCCGACTTTAGTTCAAAGAATGACTGGTGCAATCATTTTTTCTTTTATAGGAACTATGATTTTCTTTTTATTTTTAAGAAGAGTTAAGCTTCGTTCGTCTTTAATTGTCCCGATTATTGGATTGATGCTTGGAGCAGTTATTTCTGCAGTGTCTACTTTTTTAGGACTCCTTTTTCAAAAGACGCAAAGTATTGAAACTTGGTTTGTCGGTTCATTTGCTAACGTTCAGGTCGGAAGATATGAATATTTATGGCTGATTGTTATCATTACTTTTCTTATTTTTATGTATGCTAACAGATTGACTTTAGCTGGACTAGGAGAAGATGTCGCAACAAGTCTTGGAGTTAATTACAATAGAATTGTTCTTTTTGGGACTGCTCTTATCTCGGTTGCAGTTGGAATTGTTGCAGCTGTTATTGGACACTTACCTTTCTTGGGATTAATTGTGCCAAATATCGTTTCAATGTTTAGAGGTGATGACCTTAGGAGTAATTTACCTTGGGTTTGTGTGATCGGAATGGGTGCAATAACTGCCTGTGACATCATTTCTCGAACAATTATACAGCCTTTTGAAGTACCTGTTTCTTTAATACTTGCAACAGTGGGAGCAGTCGTGTTTATTACTATTTTATTGAGAAAAAGAAAACCAAGGAGGCTGCGATGATCACATTAGATTATAGAAATAAAGAAAATGTTGAAGTCGATTCTAGCCTTCATAATGAAAGTAGATCAGCTAGTGCTTTTCGTTCTAAGAAGGAAGCAAGGCGTTATTGGATTTTACTGATCACATTGATTACTTTAGGCCTTCTTTCTTCATATGGACTTTTAGTTTATAACAATCCAGTTCCGATAGATTCACCTTCTTTTATCCCAGTTGTTAAGAGAAGGATAGTAGCTATTGTTGCAATGATTATCGCTGCAGTTTGCCATAGCTTGTCGACAGTTGCTTTCCAATCTATTACGAATAACAAAATTATTACTCCATCGCTTTTAGGTTTTGAATCACTTTATTCAGCAATTCAAACGAGTACAATATTCTTCTTTGGTGCTAGTGCATTAATAAATTTTAATGGAATTGGCTCATTTTTATTCCAAGTTGTTGTTATGGTCTTCATGAGTTTGATACTTTATGGATGGTTACTTTCCGGCAAATACGGGAATTTACAACTTATGCTTTTAGTTGGAATTATTATTGGTACCGGGCTAAATTCTGTGTCAACTTTCATGAGAAAACTACTTGCGCCTTCAGAATTTGATATTTTACAAGCAAGATTATTTGGTTCTGTTAATCATGCAGATCCTGCATATTTCCCTATTGTAATTCCTATGATCATAATTGTAGCAGTATTAATTTTTGCT
The DNA here is from genome assembly GCF_003458115.1 of Bacillus sp. ISO11. Taxonomy (NCBI): domain Bacteria; kingdom Bacillati; phylum Bacillota; class Bacilli; order Caryophanales; family Bacillaceae; genus Bacillus; species Bacillus sp. ISO11. The sequence continues at coordinate 50,678 of NZ_QXCO01000007.1, forward strand.
CATTCTAAGAATTTGAATGTTTTGTCACTAGGAAAGGATGTTGCTACTTCTTTTGGAGTTAAATATCAACCTAGTGTAATTTATACGCTTGTATTAGTAGCTATTTTGATGTCTATTTCAACAGCTCTAATTGGGCCACTTACTTTCTACGGCTTTTTAGTAGCAACTTTGAGTTATCAGGCGGCGTCAACTTATGATCATAGATATATTTTCCCAATGGCTTTTGCTATAGGATTTTTAATAATGACGAGCGCATACTTTTTAATGTATCATGTATTCCATGCTCAAGGTGTAGTTTCAGTTATTATTGAATTATTTGGTGGAATTATATTCTTAACTATAGTTTTAAGGAAGAGGGCTTTATGATAAAAATTGATAATGTTAAAAAGTTCTATACTGATAAGGTAAAAATAGGACCTTTGGATATTGAAATACCAAAAGCAGGCTTTACTTCTTTAATTGGACCAAATGGCGCTGGAAAGTCCACGACACTTTTGATGATTGGCAGACTTTTAGATATGGATGAAGGCCAAATTCAGGTAGCAAATATGGATGTTTCTGAATCCAAATCAAAAGACTTAGCAAAAGTTTTGACTATATTGCGACAAGAAAATCATTTTGTAACTAGGCTTACAGTTAGACAATTAGTTGGATTTGGGCGCTTTCCTTATTCAAAGGGAAGATTGACTAAAGAAGATGAGGTTATCATTTCTAAATATATCGATTTCTTAGATTTAACTAGTTTAGAGAATAGATATTTAGATGAGCTTTCTGGTGGTCAAAGACAAAGGGCATATGTAGCGATGGTATTGTGCCAAGAGACGGAATATGTACTTTTGGACGAACCTCTGAACAACCTTGATGTTGCTCGTTCTGTTCAAATGATGGAGCATTTGAGACGTGCAGCTAATGAATTTGGACGAACAATTTTGACTGTCATGCATGACATAAATTTTGCAGCTAAATACTCGGATAAAATTTGTGCTATGAAAGATGGACAAATTGCTGCTTTTGGAACAGTAGAAGAAGTTATGGACCCAACACTTTTGACAGATATTTTTGAAACAAAAATAGAGATTATTAATGGTCCTTATGGGCCGATCGCAGTTTATTAGTTATAAAATGTCTTGCGTAGATTATGCAAGACACTTTAGTTGAAGTTGCTGTCTATATTTTATAGGCAGCAGCTTTTTTTATGTGATTACTCATAAAATGCAAAAGAATGCTTCACCTTTTCAAGTATGTACCAAACGAAAAAATATCTCTGTATAATTTTTCAAAAGAATTCAGCTTGTTTTTTGTATATGTAATATTGCATATCAGAGTGTATTGATAAAAGTGTAAGGGGTCACTATAATGAGGGCATAAAGATAAATCATATTTTCGTAGCAATAAAAAGGAGGAAATAATATGGAAATCGCAATGGCAGTTTTAAAATTTGTAGGTGGCGTAATCCCGTTAATTCAAGAACTTTTAAAAGCATTTATGTAAATTTATTAGTTAGCTATCATTTATCAATCATTATCATATTTTACTAAAAAAAGAACGGGGTGATTTTTCTGAATATTAAGAAAAACACTAAAAGAAGAAAGTTCCTTACATGTTTATTAGTTAGTCTATGCACTATTAATTATTCATCTATTTCCTTCGCAGAAACACAAGCAAGTAATGTAACTGATGTAACCAAAAATGCTAGTGGCATTGATACTGGTATAGCAAATCTTAAATATAATAATCAAGAGGTTTTAGCTGTAAATGGTGATAAAGTAGAGAGTTTTGTTCCGAAAGAAAGTATCAATTCAAATGGTAAATTTGTAGTAGTGGAACGGGAAAAAAAATCACTTACAACGTCACCAGTCGATATTTCAATTATTGATTCTGTAGTGAATCGCACGTATCCAGGAGCTGTACAACTTGCAAATAAAGCTTTTGCAGACAATCAACCAAGTTTATTAGTGGCTAAGAGAAAGCCTTTGAATATTAGTATAGACTTACCTGGCATGAGAAAAGAAAATACAATCACTGTCCAAAATCCGACATATGGTAATGTAGCTGGAGCAGTAGACGATTTAGTATCTACTTGGAATGAAAAGTATTCTACAACACATACGTTGCCTGCAAGAATGCAGTATACGGAATCTATGGTTTATAGTAAATCACAAATCGCAAGTGCTCTTAATGTTAACGCTAAATATCTTGATAACAGTCTAAACATTGATTTTAATGCGGTTGCAAACGGAGAGAAAAAAGTGATGGTTGCCGCATATAAGCAAATATTTTATACGGTAAGTGCTGAACTACCTAACAATCCATCCGACCTTTTTGATAATAGTGTTACTTTTGATGAGTTAACTCGAAAAGGCGTAAGTAATTCGGCTCCACCTGTTATGGTTTCAAATGTAGCTTATGGTAGAACGATTTATGTAAAATTAGAAACAACATCTAAGAGCAAAGATGTACAAGCTGCTTTTAAAGCCTTACTTAAGGATAACAGCGTTGAAACAAGTGGACAGTATAAAGATATTTTTGAAGAAAGTACCTTTACTGCTGTAGTATTAGGCGGAGATGCGAAAGAGCATAACAAGGTTGTTACTAAAGATTTCAATGAAATCCGAAATATCATTAAAGATAATGCTGAATTAAGTCTTAAAAATCCAGCATACCCAATTTCATATACAAGTACTTTCTTAAAAGATAATGCAACTGCTGCTGTTCATAACAATACAGATTATATTGAGACGACAACTACAGAATATTCAAGTGCTAAAATGACACTTGATCATTACGGTGCTTACGTTGCTCAATTTGATGTATCTTGGGATGAATTCACATTTGACCAAAAGGGTAACGAAGTATTAACACATAAAACATGGGATGGTAGCGGAAAAGACAAAACGGCTCATTACTCTACAGTTATCCCACTCCCACCAAATTCAAAAAATATAAAAATTGTAGCAAGAGAATGTACAGGTCTTGCATGGGAATGGTGGAGAACAATTATTAATGAACAAAATGTTCCATTAACAAATGAAATAAAAGTTTCAATTGGAGGAACAACATTATACCCAACAGCTAGTATTAGTCATTAAGTATAAAAAAGCGCCCTATAAGTAGGGCGCTTTTTACTCTTTCCAAAATTGTTCTAATAGAATGACAAGTATGGTACCCACAAGTAAGCCATTACTTAAAACATATTGTAAGGAAGAAGTAATACCGCTAAATGCACTTTCTGGAAGAAACATTATTCCTAAACTGATTAGTAATGAAATTCCTAATATAGTTAATCGGCGTTGATTTACTTCTTCGCGTAAAATGGATTGAAATGAAATTCCTATTACTTGGACAAGTGTTGCTAAAAGTGCAGCATTAGCAATAGGTCCTGGTAGCAAGGATATAAAGTTTACAATTGAGGGAATAAAAGAAATTCCTGTTAATATAAGACTTGCTATAAGGAACGACTTTACTTTTCTTTGTCCTGTTAGTTGGATAAATCCTGCTGATGCAGGTAATGGTACAATTCCAATTGTAGAGAACAACGACGAGATAATATGTGATATACCTCCGACCCATACACCACGGTTCAGTGTTTGCCTTTCATTTTCTTTAGATAATGGGGCTACTTGTTTTACAGCCGAAATAGCAGCGATTGTATTTGCAACTAAAAGAAATGTAAATAAAGTTGCAGTTAGAGTCATTCCAATATCGAATCTAGGTGTGCCCCAAGCAAATATTTCTGGTAACTTAACTAGCGTTGTGTGCGAAGGCATATGAGATGATTTTCCTAATACTGCATATAAAAGCCAACCGCATGAAATTCCAAGTAATACAGCGTAACTTTTCATCCACCCTTTCCCTTTAATTGATAAGAAAGTAATAAGGGCAAAAATAAAGAGAGCAATAGTAGCTGTTGTATAGTCAGGATGAGTTGCAGATCCTTGTAATCCCATCATTCCTTTTAGTAACACACCACTAAGCTGAAGTGCTAAGATTAAAAGAAAAGTTCCTGTAACTAAAGGGGTAAATAAACGTAAGATTCGATGAACAAGCCCTGTTATACCAAGAATGAAGAGTAATATGCCTGAAATAATTAATCCACCTTCTAAAAGTTGCAACACGTCTTTTGCACTTTGTCCCTGATGCATAGCGACTTGCCCCAATATGACAAATATACTTACCCATGAACCGGCTGGCCCATCCGCAATGGGATAGCGATGCCCAAACCATGATTGTATAAATGAACTTACTCCTACAACTAAAAAAGTTCGCTGCATTAATGTTGAGACATCTTCTATTGGTAAATGAAATATACCACCAATAATTATAGGTAATGCAATTGCATTTGCTAATAGAAACACAAACCATTGTAGAATATTAAAGCTCGTATCAAAGTATTTTTTATTCATATTATTCTCCTTTGCCGAAAAAAGAATTTCATAGTAAAAATCCATCCTTTCTACACAGTTAGATTAAAAAGGATGGATTTTGTAAATCTATAAAATTAATTTAATTATATAGATAGATTTTAAATTAATTACCATGCACGGAATGGTAAGAATTTACCGTTAAGTGTAATCACGATACGAGGATCGCCACCTTTTGGATCTTCTTGTGTATCTACACCCAAGTTGAAGTTAATTGCACTCATTACACCTTCGCCAGCTTTTTCTAAGATTAATTCTCTAATAGTTGGTGCATATTGTAACATCATTTCATATAAACGATATGCAATCGGGTCCGTAGGAGGCATTTCCATTATTTGGCCACGAAGTGGAACTACTGTTAATGCTTGAACTACTTCTTCATCTAATTCTAATAGTTTACCGATTTTTTCTGCTTCTGGACGTGTCATTGTAGCTTGTCCTAATAATGCTGTTACAACCCAAGTCTCAGAATTTTCACTTACTTTTGCAATTTCTGCCCAAGTTAACCCTTTTTTAATTTTTGCCGCTAGAATTTTTTGCGTAGCTTCTTGTCTATTCATATCTAATACTTGTTTTTTCATATCTCATAACTTCCTTTCATATACGTGATAATTATTATTTTGTTTCACTATTTAACGCTTTATAGCCATCAACTACTACATCTAATTTACCTGTGTGAGGGTCAATAACTAAACCATGTACAGGAACATCTTTTGGGATAAGTGGATGATTTCTTACTAAATCAACATTAGCTTGCGTTGAGTCGCAAACATCATTAAATCCGAATAACCATTTTTCAAGATCAATACCAGCATATTCAATCGCTGATAAAATTTCTGGTGAAACTACTCCGCGATCTAATATTTTTTGAAGTGTTCCTTTTGGATTCGTTTGGCTCGCGCCACATCTATGGTGTCCAATAAGGAAAATCTCATCTGCATTTAAATCGTATACTGACGCTACAACACTTTGCATAACACTATCAAAAGCAGAAGCAATTTTACCACCTGCATTTCTGATAACTTTTGCATCACCATCGTGTATATCTAAAGCTTTTGGAAGTAGCTCAATTAAACGAGCATCCATGCAAGAAACAACAACCATACGTTTTTTAGGCATCTTTGTCGCTTCACGATGAGCGTATTCCTTATTTTCTACAAAGTGTTCATTGAACGCTATAATTTCTTGTAATAACATATTTGTAACCTCCTTTAAATCTAGATGTATTTTTTTGTTGTGTCCTCTGTGTTATAAGTAAATATAGCTGATAAATAATGTGATGTAAGAGGATAAACTAAGTATAGTGAATTGTATCGATAAGCAGAATAAGTTGGCGAAACACTTTCGGGCTTTCTACTTTCACGGTGAAAGGATTGGTTTATATCATTGATCAAACAGATTTTGAGATACTGAAATTATTAGGAGAAAACTCAAGAATACAATGGAAAGAACTTGGTCAAAAAATACATATGACGGGGCAAGCTGTAGGAAATCGAATTCGAAGATTAGAGGATTTAGGGATTATTGAACAGTATACAATTGCAATAAACCGAATTAAATTAGGGCAAGTAGTGACTGCATTTGTTACTTTGTTCGTAACAACAGCCAATCACCAAGAGTTTATGAATTTCTTTCAAGGAGAAGAAGGGGTTTCTGAAGTACACCGTATAAGTGGTGAGGGGTGTTATTTATTAAAAACACATTTTGCTTCCAATGAAGACTTAGATAACTTTCTAGGACGACTATTAAAATACGGGAATTATCGTGTTAACTTATCAATAGGAAAGTTGAAATAAGGTTTCTTTTCCTTGGAGGGGATGATAATATCAGTTGTTAAACTTTATTTGTATAGATGGAATGAAGTCTTTTAATTTTTATCTTAAATAGTCAGAGCCTTACTACAATTTATGCGTAGTAAGGCTTTTTAAAGTTTTCATATTTAACAATCAAGCTGAAGTGTTGAGGGTGGATATGAGATGATTTTTTAAAGAGAATCATAAATGATTTTGTCTTAAGAAAGATCCTGTAACTCAGTACAGGATCTTTAATCAAACGTTTTTAAAAGCTAAATTGTGGTTTCATATCACCTTTATAAGGTTCATGTTCAACGAATATAGTTATATCCTTACCAGCTTGGTCTTTACCAGTTCTCTTATACGTAAATTTATTCTTATTTAGTTCAGTAAGTTCAAGAGCAGCACCGTATTTGTTATTTCCAATTGAAACATGGGCTCTTATTTTATTTTCGTGTACAACATCGAAGTAGCCATAATCACCGCGGCTTTGACCTGTTTCGCTATTGAAGAACTCATATTTATTAGATTTGTCATCAAATTTTGCTAGACTTATAAAATTCGAATTAAACTGTGTTACATCGTTACCAGTTTCGTCTAATACCTTTGTTCCGTGCCAAAGGGTACCGCCTAAAATTTTATCTCCATCAACGTTTTTAACAATATCTCCTGTAGTCGTGTTCAGCTGCTTGTCCGGATCAGTGAAAGAAAGTTCTTTTTCTTTATATGGAACATGTTCAACGAAAACTTCTACATCTTTACCGTTAGCGTCTTTCCCTATTCGTTTATAAGTAAATACATTTTTATTTAGTTTTGTCATGTCAACGACAGCTTGATACTTCATTGATTCTGAAATTAATATTCTCTTTTTCCCATCATTTGTGATAAAGAAAGTTCCTTTATCGCCACGACTTGCACCTGTTTTAGCATCAAAAAATTCATATCTGCCGGACTTCGCATCATATTTTGCAAGACCAATGAAGTTTGCATTCTCTTTTGTTAAGTCATTCTTATCTTTGTCATACACTCGTGTACCTTGCCAATTTGTCTCGCTAAGAATATTAGCCATTTTTTGCCCTTTAGTTAATTTATTTTCCTTTTTTGTTTCTTTAGCAACTTGTTCTTGCTTTTGTTTCCCATGATTTTCTTCAGCTTTAGTACCAGCACACCCTGTTAATGCTAATGTGAATCCGAGCAGTACGGATGATAGTGCTTTTGTTTTTTTGTTCATGTTTTATCGTCTCCTTATTTTATGATTTCAAGTAGTACGGTTAGCGATTATAGTAGCAGTGCGTCATATATAAACTTAATTGCTACGTTTCTTATGTTAATCCCCGACTATAAACTGCCTCTAAATAAAACATTAAAAAAAGATAAACTAATTCCTAAATTTTTTTCATACTTATAAAAAGGTTTTTTACATGGGGGGAATGTAAATTTCTTATTTTGAAAATGGCGTAATCACATTGGGGTATACACATTATGCTTACATTGCGATTTTAGATGTGATGTTATACTGTGTATAAGATTTTATGTGTGTATGTTGTGTCGGTTTTTGTCGATAAGTCGATATATTTCGAAAATCGCTGATATATTTTGGAGGGGGATAAAAATGATTGTGAAAGAGCGGAAAATGCCCGTATATTTGCTGCAATTAGAAGCTTTACTTAGAAGATTGCCTGCTCATCATCCAAAAAGGAATGTGGTGGTTGAAAGTCTAGCGAAATTTATGGCCGGCTATAAAGGAGAGCAGGCGATTGAGTATCCACTTAGTTTTTTACCCGAAACAGAATACAGTATTTTACATGATATTAGGTTATTTGATCAAAAACATTATTTCCAAATTGATACCCTCATAGTTTCATCTTATTTTCTTCTTTTTCTTGAAATAAAAAATATTATTGGTACATTAATTTTTGATACAAAGTTCAATCAACTTATTCGAATAGTAGATGGTAATACGGAAGAAGGATTCCCAGATCCGCTTTTACAACTGAAACGGCAAGAGATGCAACTGAGAAAATGGCTGAATCTACATGATTTACATAATATTCCGATTGAAGCCCTCGTTGTAATTAGTTCCCCTCGTACAATTATTAAAACTTCAGATGAAATACTGTCTAGTAAAATTATCCACAGTGCAAATTTACCTAATAGAATAAAACAGATCAAAAATCAATATAAAGAAAAAGTGATTGATAATATAAATGGACTTATAGGCCAGATTATGAATGAGCACATTCCGCAACGTCAAAATGTTCTTGCGCAATATAAAATTAAAAAAGAGGAATTGCTAAAGGGTGTACAGTGTGAGGAATGTTTTACAATGGCAATGTTAAAAGAAAGACAGGGATGGCGTTGTTCAAATTGCAATAGTATGTCTAAACATGCTCATTTACGTGCTGTACAAGATTACACACTTCTGTTTAGTGTGATAACTACTAATAGCGAATTGAGGGAATTTCTTAATATGGAATCTAGTTCTGCGGTTAAAAGACTCCTCCAAACAATGAACATCACCTTCACTGGCAACAACAAAGGACGAATATATGATTTAACTTCTTTCCAATCGTAATTTTGCTATAATAAATAAGTACTTATACGAAGGGGAGTCTAAAGAGAGTATGAAGTCATTTAATATCGATCATGTTATAGCTAGTGTTTTGCAATGGATATTAAATATAGCCTTAATTATATTATCCATTGTGTTATCAATTTTCTTAGTGAATGAGACAATTACGTTCGTGCAGTATATTTTTTCGGCAAAAGAGTATACGTCTTATAAATTGGTTGAAAGTATCATCGTCTATTTCTTATACTTCGAGTTCATTGCATTAATTATTAAGTATTTTAAATCGAACTATCATTTCCCGTTACGCTATTTTATTTATATCGGAATTACGGCCTTAATTCGATTAATTATTGTGTCTCATGAGGAACCGATGGAGACGTTATTATACGCAGGAGCAATTCTTGTTTTAGTTATTGCTTTATACATATCAAATATGAGAGATTTGAGAAAAGAGTAGTAGTGCAGACATAAGTCAGCACTACTTTTTTACATCTTGACCTTCAAGTTGCTTGAAAGTTTACAATGAAATTAGGGCGTTTGAAATCGAAAAAAATTGAGAAATTAAGTGAAGAGGTTTCTTTTACTTGGAGGTTATAGGAATGAATCAGGAATTGAAGTTACGTCCATTAGAACGAGAAGATTTAAAGTTTGTACACGAACTGAATAATAATGCGCATATTATGTCGTATTGGTTTGAAGAGCCGTATGAGGCATTTGTGGAGCTGCAAGACTTATATGATAAACATATACATGATCAAAGCGAACGCCGATTTATCGTTGAGAAAGACAATGAAATGGTTGGATTAGTTGAGTTAGTAGAAATCGATTATATTCACCGTAGAACAGAATTCCAAATTATTATTGATCCGAATTATCAAGGATATGGTTATGCAGTGGATGCGACGCGTTTAGCAATGGATTACGCTTTTTCCGTACTAAATATGCATAAGATTTATTTAGTTGTGGATAAGGAAAATGAAAAGGCAGTACATGTTTATAAAAAAGTTGGGTTTATGGTAGAAGGTGAGCTTATCGATGAGTTTTTCGTTGATGGTAACTATCATAATGCAATAAGAATGTGTATGTTTCAGAAGCAATATTTTGAAAACAAGTAGTTGAAAGATTCGGAAGTAATGTTGACGCTTCGTAAAACCGTATGCTAAAATCCTTTTTAAGTATTAAGGAAGGTGCATAATATGCTTTATATAAAATTTGTAAAACTCATTAGAAAACTTTGCTCCGCACAAATGTATACGGTGAAGCGTTGTACGGAGCTTAATCAAGGGGTATAAATCCCCTATATTCATCGGCTGAATAACTTTTCTAAAAAAGTATAGTGTATCTATGCTTATTTCGTTATGGTTTTTCAGCTGGTGTATAAAATAGATTAAGGGGCCATAGACAATGCTTTGTCTATGGCCCTTTGTGTATATTATTCCGATGAGTCTTTACTATAAATTGGAGTAGTATAGGAAAAACCACGAAGCAGAGGGCTAGTGTCGAATGACGCTATCTCTCTGCTTTTTTTAATTTCAGGAAAAGAGGAATAAAAATGAGTTTACTTAAAGTGGAAAGTTTATCACATAGTTTTATAGATAAAGTATTATACGAAAATGCTTCTTTTGATTTGCATAAAGGGGAGCATATGGGAATTGTTGGACAGAATGGTGCAGGAAAAAGCACATTAATGAAAATATTGGTGGGGGAAATTATTCCTGATAAGGGAGACATAAAGTGGCAACCTAATATTCAAATTGGACATCTTGATCAATACGCAGAAATTGATGAGGGTTATACCATTTCACAATATTTAAAGAGAGCCTTTTATGATTTGTATGAAATGGAAAAGAGAATGAACAAGTTATATGAAGAAAGTGCGATGACTGGAGATGAAAATCAACTATTGAAAGCGGCAGAAATTCAAGGACTGCTCGAGGCTCGTGATTTTTATTCAGTAGATAGTATTACGAATAAGGTGGCAGCCGGTTTAGGTATTGATGTGATTGGGATGAATCGTGTGATTGGTGAATTAAGCGGAGGGCAGCGTGCAAAGGTAATTTTAGCGAAACTCTTATTAGAAGAGCCTAATATTTTATTGCTAGATGAACCGACGAATTTTCTCGATAAGGAGCATGTGGAGTAGCTTGCTAATTATTTAATGAATTTTGAAGGAGCGTTTATTGTCGTATCACATGATTTTGATTTTCTGGAAAAGGTAACTTCTTGCATATGTGATGTAGAGTTCGGAACAGTTAAGAAGTATTACGGCAAATACTCAGATTTTGTAAGACAAAAGGAGCATTTGCGAAAAGATTATATTCGCCAATATTATGCACAGCAAAAGAAAATTGAAAAAACGGAAGAGTATATTCGTAGAAATATTGCTGGGGTGAATTCAAAAATAGCGCAAGGTCGTAGAAAACAATTACAGCGTATGGAAAGAATTGCGCCACCAAGTTTTACTCATAAACCGTCTATTCATTTTCAGGAACTTCCCATTTCAGTTCAGACAGTTCTTGAAGTAAATAATCTTGAAGTTGGTTACGACTTCGCTCTCTTACCAAAGTTGAATTTTTCAGTAATGGGTGGGCAAAAACTTGTCATTACAGGTTTCAATGGAGTAGGGAAATCTACTTTATTAAAAACAATCGTTGGAAATATTGCTAGTATTTCTGGAGAGTTTCACTTTTCAGAGCAAATAAAGATTGGATATTATGAGCAAGATTTAAATTGGAGCAATGATTCTTTAACGCCGCTTCAAATTATTTCAGAACAGTTTCCTAAACTGAATATGAAGGAAATACGCCATCATTTAGCTGCGTGTGGAGTGAAGGATACGCACGTTTCGCAAGAAATTCGTACGTTAAGTGGTGGTGAACAATCGAAGGTGAAACTGTGTGGATTATTACTATCACCTTGTAACTTCTTAATTTTAGATGAGCCGACAAATCATTTGGATGCAGAAGCGAAGGAAGCTTTGCAAAAGGCGTTAATTAAGTTTAAGGGCAGCATTATACTCGTATCTCACGAAGCAAGTTTTTATCTTGATTGGGCAGATAGCATCTTTCATATAGAGACGGGATTAGTTAAGGGGGTGTGAAACATATGAGTGAAAACAATTGGAAAACGAAAATTATATTATTTTTGACCGCTCAAACTATTTCGTTGTTCGGTTCCTCTCTCGTGCAATACGCGATTATATGGTATATCACCCTTACAACATCATCAGGAGTGATGTTGACTATTTCAACTGTTTGCGGTTTTCTACCACAAATTGCGATATCTTTGTTTGCAGGTGTTTGGATTGATCGTTATGACCGTAAAAAGATGATTATGTTATCGGATGGAATTATAGCGATTGCGACGTTAGTCTTAGCAATTTTATTTTTAACAGGATATAAAAGTATTTGGTTACTTTTTATTGTGTTACTCATTCGTTCAGCTGGAACAGGAGTACAAACGCCAGCTGTGAATGCATTAATTCCGCAAATCGTTCCGAAAGAGTATCTTATGAAAGTAAATGGAATAAATAGCAGTATTACATCTTTAATTATGTTTCTTTCTCCAGCAGCAAGTGCTGCGATTCTTTCTATTGCCAGCATTGAAACAACATTTTTTATTGATGTTATTACAGCTATGATTGGAATTAGTATTATGTTTGTCATTCATGTGGAAGGACATGTGAATGTAGAAAGTAAGCAAAAATCTAATCTACAAGGAATTAAAGAAGGGTTCACTTATTTAAAAGAAAATGTATTTATTAAAAGGCTAATCGTTTTATTGATTATCGTCATGATTTTAATAAGTCCAGCTGCTTTTTTAACACCTTTAATGGTAACTCGTTCTTTCGGGGCCGAAATGTGGAGACTTACTGCTAGTGAGATGACCTTTAGTGCGGGTGCGGCAGCTGGTGGCGTATTGATTGCAGCGTGGGGTGGTTTTCGTAATCGTATGCATACAACAGCGCTAGCTTGTGCATTATATGGACTGCTTATGATTGGACTCGGAATAACACCGATATTTATTATGTATTTAGTCTTTAATTTTTTAATTGGTATAACAATGCCGTGCTTCAATACACCAGTTACTGTGTTATTGCAGGAGAAAGTAGAACCATCAATGCACGGACGGATGTTTAGCCTTGTACAAATTGCGAATTCATGCGCGCTTCCTTTAGGAATGATAATATTTGGTCCGTTGTCGGATATGTTTAGTGTAGAGATTTTGTTAATTTATGCTGGGATATTCGTGCTATTTTGCGCAATGTATATTGTATTAAGCAAGAGGTTTGAAGTGTAAATATTTATAATTTAGAAGGTTTGCGAAGTGATTTAAGATGCTTTGCAAACCTTTTTGTTGTTTGTTTAGTCAATAATTATTTATTGTTTAACAATAAATAATTATTGACTGTTAATTCTTTTTTAGATAATATGATGGTAAGAATCTAAGGGGAATTACATAAGTAGAGGAGAATGTGAAATGAAAAATAAATACGTAGTAGCTATTTCTTTCATGATTTTAGCGATTATTTCTTTAACGATACATGCTTCAAACAGTAAAGTAGGAGCGGATGGATTTCTTGAAGAACCTTTCTTTTTCCTAGTACCGATAAGTTATATATTGTTCCTTAGTGGTATTGGTATATTGCTATTTGGATTTATTACTTCAAAGCTGAAAAAGGGCAATAGATAGGGACAAAACACTCACTATGAAATAGAAACATACCATATGGAAGAAAAAGAATAAGTGAGATGAATCATGATGAATCATTATTTTTATAATGGTAGACAAGTAGGAGCTGCTATTACGCTGGCTGGGGCACAAGGGACAATTCATGCTGTGAATCAAGCTATTCAAATGCAGCAACAAGCATATTTTGCACAAATGATGCAAAGTCAGTATATGCCGTATTCACAACTTCCGATGCAAATTATACATTACGATGTACATCCAGCTGGTTTATTTTCCATTCCATATGGCGGGACATATTTCTTATGAAAAAAAGCGACTCAATAGAGTCGCTTTTTTATATTCCGCCTAACTTCATTCCAAGGAAGGCAAAGGCGATACCAATTATGTAAGTAGCACTTAAATATAAAAGGAAGATGTATAGTTTTTTACGATTGAGAAGCTGAACAGATTCTAATTTAAACGTAGAAAATGTAGTGAATGCGCCCATAAATCCAGTACCTAATAATAGTTGCCAGCCTGTAGTGACTCCGTTGCCAATTATATACCCAAGTAAAAATGCCCCTGTTATATTAATAAGGAATGTAGCAATTGGAAATTGTGTTTTATTTCTTTTCTTAAACCAATTGCTAATTGCAAATCGTGTAATCGCACCGAAAAATCCTCCTGTTGCGACTAATAAAGCTTCTATCATGAGTAATCACCTTCTGTAAGAGATTTCTTAATTAAGAAATCTCCAAGTGTATAGCCAAGGCCAGACATAATGAGGCCACCAAGTATGCTGCATGATACATATAAGAAGGCTATGCTCCACTCAGAATGATTGATCAATTGCACAGTTTCTACACTAAATGTTGAAAAAGTCGTAAAGGAACCGATGAATCCAGTTCCGATGCCTGTGATAACCTCTGAAGGTAAGATGTTTAGCCGAGCGATATAAGTAGTTAGCCACGCTAAGAAAAAGCAACCGATTAAGTTAATGAGTAATGTTGCCAATGGAAATGAATGATGCCAAAATGTGTTGATATTAAGACCTAAATAATAACGAGAAAGAGCTCCTAATATACCAGCAATGCCAACGATAATATAAATCAATTTTCTCACCTCTTTAAATAGCTTGCTCAAAAAAATAGACTCCTACCAGTATCCATACTGGTAGGAGTCATTAGCTAAGCAGCGTTTATGGCGAACTCCATCGCCTATGATTATTACATATAGTGTACTAAATATACCGTTTAATTTCCAGTGAGGAGGAGGGTGTAACTTTTCTTTTTTTGATGTCTGAAGGCTTTTTAAGTAATTAAAATGGGATCGATTACTTATCAACTAAATATAGTGATATACGGTTTTAATTATGATAAAATGTTTCTTATGTGTGTCGTTTTGTTTTATTTGACTGAAAATAAAGAAAAATAAATTTGCGTGAAAAGGAGTCATTTATTTGAAGAAATTTTTAAAAATCGTATTTACATGTGTTTTAGTAGTAGCGGGCATTGTAGGAGGATTTCTAGCTTATATGACACTTACTAAAGAACAGCCTGCTGATGTTATAAGCTTGAAGGTAGAGAATAATAAGGAGCGCGTATTAGCGACTGGAAATGAGTTTAAAGTTACAACATTTAATATTGGATATGCTGGGTTAGATAAGGATCAAGATTTCTTTATGGATGGTGGAAAGGGATCTGGTTCAAGTAGTAAAGAGCAAACGGAAACTAATTTAAAGAATATGCTTTCGTTTTTACAAAATGAGAATAGTGATTTTGCACTATTACAAGAAGTTGATATAAAGTCACTTCGTTCATTTGATGTAAATGAACATGAATTTTTGAAAAAAGGATTACCTGATTATGTTTCGTCATTTGGCAAGAACTACGATACGAAATGGGTTCCAGTGCCAATAACAAATCCAATGGGATATGCGGAGGCTGGATTAAGTACGTTTTCTAAATACACTGTTCAAGAAGCGAAGAGGTTCCAGCTGCCTGGAATGGAGCCTTGGCCAAAGCGTTTGTTTGATTTAGATCGAGCAATTGTGGAATATAAAATTCCTGTTAATAATGGAAAACATGTTAGACTCGTAAATTTACATTTGTCTGCTTATGATGAAGGCGGGAAAATTAGAAAACAGCAAGTAGAGTATTTAAAAGAATATATGAACAAGCATTATGAAAATGGTGGTTACGTAATAATGGGTGGAGATTGGAATCAATTGGTTTCGAACGCTCAATTAAGTGATCCGAAGTTCGTGAAAGAGCGTCCTGAGTGGTTAGTAGAGTTACCGAAGGACTTTACAGACGGTGGCTTTAAGTGGGCTGTAGATCCGTCTGTTATGACTGTAAGAGATGATGTAAAGAAATATGTAGAAGGTGAAAATTTCGTCACTATTATTGATGGCTTTATCGTTTCACCGAATGTAGAGATTGTAAATGTACAAGGGAAAGATTTAAAGTTTGAAAATAGCGATCATAACCCAGTAAGTGCGGTATTTAAACTGAAGTAATTGATATGTATAAGTAGAAGGTGGGGCTTCATATGGAGTGGTTAAAGAGGACTTGTTTTTCTAACCTTGAGAAAGAATCACAGAAAAATCATTTATTACTGTTTATAACGATTTGTAGTTTCTTCCTTGGGATAATCGCAATTGGGTATTATGGATATATTTTTACAGAGAGAGCCATAGCATTTTGGATTTGTGGTATTTCTGTCGTTGCATTTGGAACGCTTTTTACTTTTATAAAAAGTATGGAATCAGCGTATAAATATATCATGACATTTATGTTGCTTACAATGTCTTACATTATGGTACAAGCTTTTAATGAAAGCCCGGCTGTATTTCAAATGGTCTATTTTACATTAGCTGTTTCACTTATTTATTTAAGCGAGCGCCTCATTTTAATTATTGGCGGGGTAGCTGTTGTGATCACATTTATCCTTTGTAGCTATTGGCCGGAGCAATTTTTTGCTTATACAGCCTCATCTGAAGCTGCTAATTTCGCAAGTTTGTTAGCGATTGTAACAATCGCTATGTGGGGCGTCACGAAAATCGGTTCTAATCTGCTCCTTCGTTTAAGTGATGAGAAGCAAGAAGTAATGAGAAAAGCTCAGGAGTTAGAAGAGACGCAAAGACTTATTGAAGAAACAGTTGTGAAACTAGATAGTAATTTCAATCATTTAAGACAAAATATGAACACGTCGATGGAATCGATGAGTGAAATTAATTTTGCCTTTGAAGAGGTGGCAGTTGGTACGCAATCACAATCAGAGATGATGTATCGTTCGGTAGAAGTATTGAATGATATGGAGGGAAATATTGAGCAAATCATCTCTCAAGTAAGAACTGCATCGGCTCATGTGGATGAAAGCTTAGAAATTTCAAAAGGTAGTGTACATACTCTAAGAAATTTTGAAACTAACATGAGAAGTTTAAATGATGTTGTTTCACAGTCTGGAATTATATTTAGAGATTTAATGATGCAATCGAAACAAATTAATGAAATTGTAGATGTAATAACGAATATTTCAAGTCAGACGAGTTTGCTAGCTTTAAATGCAAATATTGAAGCTGCGAGGGCAGGCGAGCATGGAAAAGGTTTTGCTATTGTAGCGAGTGAAGTGTTAAAGCTTGCTGAAGAATCAAATCGTTCTGCGGGAAGAATTCAAGGGATTTTGAAGGAGTTTAGTAATCAAGCAAGTAAGGTAGAAGTGCAAGTAGAGAAGTCAGAAAGAGTGCAAGAAGAATGTAACGAGATGTTAGCAAGTGTTTTAACAAATGTAACTGATTTAGGGAAGTTTATTGATGCGATTAATAAAGTAATGCGAGAGGTTGTTGTTCATCAAGAAAGTTTCCAAGTTAAAACGACGAATATTGTAAAGGATGTTACGCATGCTTCTAACGTAATTCAGCAAACTTCTACAGCTACAGAAGAAGTGCTAGCGAGTGTGGAAGAAGAAAAACATCGAAATGATACGTCAGTGAAGACGTTACAAACTGTTAGCGAGCAAGTGAAGTTGTTAGAAGATATTTTAGAAAAGTAATATTGCTTAGAAAGAGCACGAGTGATGTGCTCTTTTTTCATTGAAACGAATACTTGATAGGAATTTAATTGCTTTTCTGCGCGTTTTCTGCCAAGCTTAAGGAGATAAAGTGAGACTAGTACATACTGATTATTAGCCCTCACCAATCAAGCTATCCGCAAATAGCGGAATAAAATACTTCAAAGAAAGAATTATATAGGTGACGCATATGATCGAAGTTAAGACTTCTGAACTTAGTGATGGAGAATTTAATAGAGGTGTATTTGCAACTCGTGATATTAAAAAGGGTGAGTTGATACACGCAGCACCAGTTATCTCTTATCCGAATGAACAGCATGAACATATTGAGAAAACGTTACTTGCTGATTACGCATTTGAGTATGGAATCAATCATACGGCAATCCTTTTAGGATATGGTATGTTATTTAATCATTCATATACACCGAATGCAACGTATGACATCGTTTTTGAGAATCATACATTTAACTTCTATGCTTATAAAGATATAAAAGCAGGAGAAGAAATTTTAATCAATTATAATGGTGAAGTTGATAACGATGAGCTGTTATGGTTTGATAAAGAAAAAGAAGAGAACGAAAAGTAATATAAAGAGTATAGAAAGAGTATAGAAAGAGCACATTCTGTGGGATGTGCTCTTTTTTATTGATGTAAATAAAGTAAAAAGTACAAAAAAATACCACTTTCTTTTTGTGTGGTATAGTAAGATACTGAGGGATAGTGTTTTGAAAAAGTCATATATTTTACAAATTGTTGTCTTTCTGATGACATGTCAAGTTTAGTAGTCCATTTGGGTTGCTTTATTATGCAATATATATTTTAATATGAGTGGCACCTCTTATAAATTAAGAGGTTTATAGGTGTCTCGAATTGATTTTGGGTACACTGTATCCACCACTTTAGGTTCTTTCATGTACGTGGGGATATTATGGGCCCGTATAACGGGATAAAATGAATATAGAAATAGAGGAATCGTAAAATGAATATGCAAGAGGTTTATAAATATTTAAGTACGGTATTGCCTGAAGGACATGTTAAACAAGATGAAATGTTAAAGAATCATACGCATATTAAGGTTGGCGGAAAAGCAGATGTTTTCGTTGCGCCTACAAATTATGATGAAATTCAAGAAGTTATCAAATATGCGAACGAATATAATATTCCAGTTACGTTTTTAGGAAATGGATCAAATGTCATTATTAAAGATGGTGGAATTCGCGGAATTACAGTAAGTTTAATTCACATTACAGGTGTTACTGTAACAGGAACGACGATTGTAGCACAGTGCGGTGCGGCAATTATTGATGTATCACGTATTGCACTAGAACATAACTTAACGGGTCTTGAGTTTGCTTGTGGTATTCCAGGTTCAGTTGGCGGAGCATTATATATGAATGCTGGTGCATACGGCGGTGAAATTTCGTTTGTATTAACAGAAGCTGTCGTAATGACAGGTGATGGAGAGCTACGTACTTTGACGAAAGAAGCATTTGAATTTGGATATCGTAAGAGTGTATTTGCGAACAACCATTACATTATTCTTGAAGCGAGATTTGAACTTGAAGAAGGTGTACATGAAGAAATTAAAGCCAAAATGGATGATTTAACGTTTAAACGTGAGTCAAAACAGCCTCTAGAATATCCTTCATGTGGTAGCGTATTTAAGCGCCCACCAAATAACTTTGCTGGTAAGTTAATTCAAGACTCAGGACTACAAGGTAAGCGAATTGGTGGAGTAGAAGTTTCTTTAAAACACGCTGGATTTATGGTGAATGTTGATAACGGAACAGCACAAGATTACATCGATTTAATTCACTTCGTACAAAAGACAGTTGAAGAGAAATTTGGCGTGAAGTTGGAGCGAGAAGTAAGGATTATTGGAGAAGATAAAGAATAACGAAATACGTATGAAGATATGAATTATTTTAAAATAACATTTGGGTATTGTTGACAATTTGTTTTCAATTCAATATAATGGCTAATAATTTAACAAATAACATACGTTGAAAGAGCCCAGTAGCAGTTTGTCACTGTTAACGAGAGAGCTAGGGGTTGCTGGAACCTAGCACAAACAAACTTGCGAATTACACTCTGGAGTATCTTAGGTAATGCTAAGCGGACTAGCAATCGATATTATTGCTAAGAGTGGTATGAGTAGCTATGCTATTTATGCAAACTGGGTGGTAACACGGTGAATAATCGTCCCTATGTCTATCGTAGACATAGGGGCTTTTTTGTTTTTAAAAAATAAAGGGGATGACAAAAGATGAATATTATTGATGAATTAGAATGGCGCGGCGCCGTTAATCAGCAGACTGACGAAGAAGGATTACGTAAGCTAGTAGAAGAGAAAAAGATTTCACTATACTGCGGAGTTGATCCAACTGGTGATAGTATGCATATCGGACATTTGATTCCGTTTATGATGATGAAGAGATTCCAATTAGCTGGCCATCATCCTGTTATTTTGATTGGCGGGGCAACAGGAACAATTGGTGATCCGAGTGGACGACAATCAGAGCGTCAACTTCAAACGTTAGAAGTGGTTCAGCATAATGTAGATGCGTTAACAGCACAAATGAAAAAGCTATTTGATTTTGGTGGAAATAGCGAAGTGAAGATGGTAAATAACTATGATTGGACACATGAAATAAATATTATTGAGTTTTTACGTGATTACGGGAAAAACTTTAGCATCAATAGCATGTTAGCGAAGGATATTGTAGCAAGCCGTTTAGATACAGGTATTTCTTTCACAGAATTCACGTACCAAATTTTGCAAGCGATGGACTTCCACCATTTATACACGAAAGAGGATGTTCAACTTCAAATTGGTGGCAGTGACCAATGGGGAAATATTACGAGTGGTTTAGATTTAATTCGTAAGTTAGAAGGTCATGAGGCGAAAGTATTCGGATTAACGATTCCGTTATTATTAAAATCGGACGGTACGAAGTTTGGTAAATCAGCGGGTGGTGCGGTTTGGCTTGATCCTGAAAAAACGACACCGTTTGAATTTTACCAGTTCTGGGTAAATACAGATGACCGTGACGTAATTAAATACTTGAAATACTTTACGTTCTTAACGAAAGAGCGTATTGATGAATTAGCAACGAAGGTAGAAACAGAGCCTCATAAACGTGAAGCGCAAAAAGTGTTAGCGGAAGAAATGACGAAATTTGTTCATGGAGAAGAGGCGTTCCTGCAAGCTGAGAAAATTACAGCAGCGTTATTTAGCGGAGATATTAAATCGTTAACAGCTGATGAAATTGAACAAGGCTTTAAAGAAATGCCAACATTCCAGTCTTCAAAAGAGACGAAAAACATCGTAGAGTGGCTAGTCGATTTAGGGATTGAACCATCTAGACGACAAGCACGCGAGGACATTAATAATGGTGCGATTTCTATGAATGGTGAGAAAGTAACAGATGTGGGTACAGATGTTACTGTAGAAAATTCATTTGATGGAAGATTTATTATTATTCGTAAAGGGAAGAAGAACTACAGTCTTGTGAAATTAGGATAATAAGTAAGGCTGGAAAATATATCGGCGATTTTTCGAATATATCGACCGTAACTCAAATTATATCGGCGATTTTCGAAATATATCAGCGCAAATCCGAATATATCAGCGATTTTCCCAATATATCGATTTACCGACAAAAAGCGACAATAAGAGCTGTTCCGAACGGGACAGCTTTCATTATAAAAAGTCAGTATATTTAGATAAATTTAAAGGGTATATAATTTTTTTGACGAATAAATAAGTTAGAGAAAATTACGGATAAAAAATAGCCCGAACCATGCAGGGCATGATTCGGGCTTATATTCAGATTAGTAAGCTAAGCTGAATAGACCTTTAATGTGTGATAAGTAACGAACGTTACTTGCTTCTTTCATTAATGATGCTGGTAAGCCTTTAAGTGGAGTATTACTTGCTCCAATTGTAGCAACCGCATCTTTACGTCCTAGACTAGCAAGTGTTCCAGAGTTTACAGGTGCGAACTCTTCCAATGCTTTGCCTTCTAGTGCTGCGTATAAGTTGTATCCAATTAACTCACCCATTTGCCAAGCGATTTGTGCAGTTGGTGGGTATGGACGTCCGTCTGGAGCGAAGACAACAGCGCTGTCTCCAGCAACGAATACGTCTTTGTGAGAAGTAGATTGTAGGTATGCATCAACTGTTGCACGTCCACGGTTAACTTCAAGACCTGATTCACCGATTAATGGGTTACCTTGTACGCCGCCTGTCCAAACGAATGTGTTAGCAACAAGTTTTTGACCGTCTTTTAAGTCGATTTCATTGCCAGCAACGTTTGTTACAGGAAGACCAGTTAAGAATGTAACACCGCGTGCTTCTAGGCTAGTAGTTGCACGTTCGATTAAGTGGTCTGGTAATACTGGAAGGATTTTTGGACCTGCTTCAACAAGAAGAAGTTTCACTTCTTTTGGATTTACGCCGTGGCTTTTTGCAAGTTTAGGCATAATGTCAGCAAGCTCACCAACTAGCTCAACGCCAGTTAATCCGCCACCACCGATTACGATTGTAGCATCAGCTTCGTTTTTCGTTTTCGCGTATTCACGAATACGGTCTTCAACGTGTTTGTAGATTTTGTTTGCATCAGCAGCAGATTTTAATACCATGCTGTTTTCTTCTAGTCCTGGAATACCGAAGTAAGCAGTTTTACTTCCTAAAGCAACTACAAGTGCATCGTAAGATAAAGTAGTGCCACCAGCTAGTTTGATTTCTTTGCTATCAACTGAGAATGACTCAACTGTTGCGATTTTAAGATCGATGTCTTTCCCTTTGAAAAGCTTTGTAAGTGGCATTGCAACTGCTTGCTCAGACACGTTACCAGCTGCAAGGCGGTGTAGTTCAGTGATGATTTGGTGTGTTGGGTATTGGTTAATCACTGTAACTTGTGCTTCTGATTTGCTGTAATATTTACGTACGTTTAAAGCGGCAAGAAGACCGCCATAACCAGCGCCTAAGATGACAATTTGTTTTGACATAGTATGATATCCCCCGTCTTTACTAATTGTTGTTATAAGTTAAATTATTTATTGTTACGTTCTGCACTAATTTGAAGATATGCGTTCACAAAGCGGAACATTTTTTGTGCTTGTGGATCTTTTAGTAATTTTAACAGACCGAATAGGCCGATAACTTCGTTGCTTTCTTCAGCACGATCTTTCGCTTCGATTGCAGTTGCAGCCATGCTTTTCACTGTATCTTTTACAGGTTCTACAAGCTCTGTAATTGCACCAACAGTGTCGCTTTTTAATACTTCATCAGTAGCAACAGTTTGAGCGAAGTCATAAGACTTAGTTAAAATGTTAACAAGCTCAGTTAATTTTGGAAGCTGTTCTACTAGTGTTGTTAATGATTCTTGTACCTCAGGTTTTAACAACTGATCAAGTACATCAAGTTGTCCTTGGCTAGCAGAAATTTGTACAGTTTCTTGTTCTGGCTTTGTTTGAGTCATAGTTTCTGGCATCTCCAATTCTCCTTTACGATAGCAATACTCTTATTTTTTATAAGTAAGATAGTAAACGTTTACGAAACTTTATACAAAGTTTCACAAAACACAATAAAATGCCTTTAAATTTATGACAGCAAGTAAGCTGCAAACATAAATCTAAAACCATAACGTCTTACTTATTATTTATGAACTGTCCGATACATGGCTTGTCCGCATAATGGAAAAGCTCCGTTACCGGAAAGTGTATATAATATATATCCTATATTATATACTATATACACCTATGTTAACATAAAAATGATTCCTAATTATTTGATATTGAGTGTATAACGTAGTGCTGACAAGGTATGAAAGCGTATAAAATATTTTGTTCCAGTTAGAAATGTATATACATATAAAGAAAAAAAGGAAAAAATGAACAAATTCATGTTCGTTTTTTCCTTTTTCCTATTATTCACCTTCTACAATTAGCATCGATGTGTTACCGCTTTTTTCAAGATGGCATTCGCCCCAAGTACAAAGAGAATCAAGAATGGACTCTAAAGACCAACCGTATTCTGTAAGTGAATATTCTACTTTTGGTGGTACTTGATTGTATACCTTTCTTTGAATAACCCCATCGTCTTCTAATTCACGTAATTGCTGAGTTAACATTTTTTGTGTAATCCCAGGCATTAAACGTTTTAGTTCACTCGTTCTTTTTGTGCCTTTCGTTAGATGACAAAGGATAACAACCTTCCATTTTCCACCGATAACCTCTAAAGTCGCTTCAACGGGAATATTATATTTCTTCATATAAAAATCTCCTTTGATGAATGTAGATTTAAGTTCTCCAACAAAAGAAGCTAAATAATTAAATGTTACTAAAAAGTGCCTATAGCACTTTAAAGTACGTACTTTTTATCATGTTGAATATGTTCCATAATAGCATACGTAAGAGGGAAATGAGTAGTACGGTACTAAAAAGTGCCTATGTTACTTTTAGGTACCTATCGTACTTTTAAGTGCGTTCTTCAAAAAAAGAGTAAAGCCATTCATAATAGCGTATATCAACAGTAAAGTTATTTTTGTAGAAGATAAAAAGGCCTTTTTATCATACTATTATGATTGGATTTCTCGCATTAAGGAGGAGTTCAATTGAATTCATATACAGTATCTTCTTCGGTTATGCAGACGAATCGGAGAAGTATGTTTGCTTTATTAGCACTAGCAATTAGTGCGTTTGGAATTGGTACAACTGAATTTATTAGTGTCGGCTTATTACCATCTATCTCAGAGGATTTACATGTTTCTGTTACAACAGCGGGGTTAACTGTTTCTTTATATGCATTAGGAGTAGCGTTTGGTGCTCCAGTATTAACGTCATTAACAGCTAGTATGTCGCGAAAGACGTTATTAATGTGGATTATGATTATTTTCATTATTGGTAATGGAATTGCGGCGGTAGCAACAAGTTTTACTGTGTTACTTATTGCGAGGGTTGTATCTGCATTTGCGCATGGTGTTTTTATGTCAATTGGATCTACAATTGCGGCTGCGCTTGTACCTGAGAATAAACGTGCAAGTGCAATAGCATTTATGTTTACTGGTTTAACTGTTGCGACTATTACAGGTGTACCAATTGGAACATTTATCGGTCAACAATTTGGCTGGAGGGCCTCGTTTATTGTTATTGTGGCCATTGGAATCGTTGCTTTAATCGCCAATAGTATGCTAATTCCTTCTAATTTAAAAAAAGGTACGTCTGTATCATTTCGCGATCAATTTAAGCTGATTAAGAATGGAAGACTGTTACTTGTATTTATTATTACTGCATTAGGATACGGGGGAACGTTCGTAACATTTACGTATTTATCTCCGTTATTACAAGAAGTAACAGGATTTAAAGCAAGTACCGTTACAATTATTTTGTTAGTATACGGAATTGCAATTGCGATTGGGAATATGGTCGGGGGAAAATTATCAAATCATAATCCGATTCGAGCGTTATTTTACATGTTCTTTATTCAAGCGATTGTATTATTTGTTTTAACATTTACAGCGCCATTTAAAGTCGCTGGGTTCATCACAATTATTTTCATGGGACTATTCGCATTTATGAATGTTCCAGGGCTACAAGTGTATGTTGTTATATTAGCTGAGAGGTTTGTACCTAGCGCTGTTGATGTAGCATCGGCGATTAACATTGCAGCATTTAACGCAGGAATTGCTCTTGGTGCTTACTTGGGCGGTATTGTAACGAACTCGTTAGGATTAATTCATACGGCTTGGGTAGGTGGAATTATGGTAGTAGGTGCTGTTGTTTTAACTGCGTGGAGTATGACATTAGAAAAAAGAGATCAAGTAAAATAAAAGGAGAGAAAATAAAATGAAAAACTTACAAAGTAAAACAGTATTAAATAATGGTGTAGAAATGCCTTGGTTCGGTTTAGGTGTATTTAAAGTAGAGGATGGACCAGAACTTGTAGAAGCAGTGAAATCGGCGATTAAAGCAGGATACCGCAGCATTGATACAGCTGCAATTTACGGAAATGAAAAAGCTGTAGGTGAAGGAATTCGCGCAGGTATAAAAGAAGCAGGCATTTCTCGTGAAGATTTATTCATTACTTCAAAAGTGTGGAATTCGGATCAAGGATATGAAACGACACTTGCTGCATATGAAGAAAGCTTAAAAAAATTAGAGCTGGATTATTTAGATTTATACCTTGTTCATTGGCCTGTAGAAGGGAAATACAAAGATACGTGGAGAGCGTTAGAAACACTTTATAAAGAAAAACGCGTACGTGCAATTGGGGTAAGTAATTTCCAAATTCATCACTTACAAGATGTAATGAAAGATGTAGAAATTAAACCAATGATTAACCAAGTAGAATACCACCCTCGTTTAACACAAAAAGAATTACAAGCTTTCTGTAAAGAACAAGGTATTCAAATGGAAGCATGGTCACCATTAATGCAAGGTCAATTATTAGATAATGAAAAATTACAAGAAATTGCTGAGAAACACGGTAAAACAACAGCGCAAGTTATTTTACGTTGGGATCTTCAAAATGGAGTAATCACTATTCCAAAATCAACGAAAGAACACCGCATTATTGCAAATGCCGATATATTTAATTTCGAATTAACGAAAGAAGATATGGAAAAAATCGATGCGTTAAATCAAAATCACCGTGTTGGTCCAGATCCTGATAACTTCGATTTCTAAGATTAAAGTAAGAAAGAAGAGTGCGTAAAAGCACTCTTTTTTTGTGCATAAAAATAGTTTCTAAATAAATACTACTTAGTATTAAGTTTGTGATAAGGGGCTGTAAACATGAATATAAAGCAATCGTTCAAGATTTTAGCTATGTTTTTAAGTGTTTTATTTGTGTTATTCCCGCTTCAAAAAGCATTTGCAGAAGTTATGGACCATACAAAGTATGAAATGAATTGGAGTTATAGTAAGTCAAAGAAGAAACCAATTCGAACAGAGCTTATTAAAACCGCAGATGGCAAAATTGCTTTTTGCTTAAATGTAGATTTGAAATCTCCAAGCGGTCAAGATTTACCGGAAATGGGGAAAGTGGATATTAACGTATACCGTGTACTATTGAATGGATATCCACAAAAGAGTCCACAAGAATTAGGTGTTTCTGATTGGAGAGAAGCACATTACGCAACGCAGCTTGCAGTGTGGAATGCGTTAAAACAAATCGATATTAATGATTTAGATTTCCGCAATAAAAATGTAGAGAAAGTAACGAAAGACATCGTTGCAAAAGCAAGCGCTAGTGAAGAGTTACAAGAAATTACGATGAGTGTAACTCCTACAGAAGAACAAGAAGCAGTATTAAAAAATGATTTCTTTGAAACAGGTTTATATACAGTAGAAACAAATGCAAAAAGCGGAACGTATAAAGTGCAAGCAACAGGTGCACCAGCGGGCGTGAAATTTGCAAATGAAAAAGGCGAAACAAAAACAGAATTTAATGTAGGAGAAAAGTTCCGCATTTTAATTCCGAAACAAACACCAGCTGGTGGATTTAGCTTTAAAGTATCAGGAAATTTAACGAAATTACAAGGGATTGCGCATAAAGGTACACCGACTATTCAAAATGCAGTAGTATTACTTGAGCGTAGTGAAGAAAAAACAAGTCCAGAGTTAGCGGTAAGTTGGAAAAAGGCTGAGGCTCCAAATAAACCAAATAAGCCATATACTCCAAATGAACCGCATAAACCGAATCAAAAGAGATAATGAAAAAGCATTGGCATATGCCAATGCTTTTTCATATGAATTCTTTAAAGGTATATCAAGATAATAATTAATCGAGTGAAACACTATTTTAACGTTTTAAAAAGTATTTAAAAATAATAAAATGTGACAAAATCTAAACGTTACAATAAATAGATTTTATTCACGAAATTGTAACATTATTCTAATTAGAGAGGCTATCAAACAAAGTGTAAAGCGTGTAAAATTCATTTGGAAAAACTACCTATAGATGGTCATATATGAAGAAAATGTAAGTTTTTATTGTTATTTTTATTTTTAGATGTATAGATGACAATACTGAAAAATATCTTTTACTATTCTCTTTTTTATGTAGCAAGAGAACTCATCACAAATAGAGAGAAGTGAGGAGGGCATATTACATAAAAATTTTACAATGTAAGAAAGCGAATGCATGGAGAGAAATGCGGTAGTAATAGATACAGGTGCGCGAGGTGTTAGTCCATTCATCAAATGTTTTTATAGAAATAATAGGATTACTTATTAGATGAATATATAGGGTAGTTTATCTAAATAAAGGAACAGGGGACACAGATTATGTCGAAGAAAAAGACGAGTAGGGTATTAGTAGCTGGAATATGTATATCTACATTATTATCGCCAGTAGCTTTCGAAGCATCGAAAGGATATGCAGCACCTTTGGAAGAAAATAAAGGTGGGAAATTAGAAGAGGTAAAAGAGAATAAGTTTGAGCAGAGAGTATTTCAGTTGCCGGGGAAAGGTAGCGTAGAAGAAGAAAATAATCGTTTAAGAGTTACTTGGAAACTTTCCGCTAATGAACCGACTGGAATTTATGCAGAGCCAAATGAAGAGATTACAATTGACATAAAAGGAACGCAGTCTATCCAAGCTTTTATTGGAACGAGATCTTATGATGAAAAGGACCCAGAGGAGTTTGATTTAAAACCAGGGAAAAATGTTATTTCATCTTCAAGAGGCGGTATTTTATATTTTTATAATATGAATAACGAAGGAGAAGTAACAGCTTCCGTTACAAATGGTGGTAGTCACTTTCCTTTATTTATTTTAGGTAAGCATACAAAAAAAGATTGGGATGAAATGTTAAAAAAATATAAGGATCCTTATGCAGTTGAATTAAAAGGTGAGAGAAGCTTAATTACTACTACTTACGATTCTGTGCAGAAATATATGAAGAATACGGATCCAACAGATTTAATGAAATTGCATGATAAGATTATCCGTTTAGAAAACGCAGTGGCAGGATTATCTGAGGACAGTGTTGGGGTTGCAAAATCTCCAACTCATTATGTTCAGTTTGTTGAAAAACGGAAGCCTGCTAAAGGGGACTTTATGTTTGCAAAACATTATCATACAGGATATATTCCAACTGCAATGAATAGAGTTTTAGATATAGAGGTACTTGAGAAGGATGGATGGGGACCGTGGCATGAAGTTGGTCATTTACATCAGCAAGAACCGTGGAAGTGGTCTAAAGTAAGGGAAGTAACAGTAAATATTTACTCATTAGCTGTTCAAAAGGCGTTAGGGAATCAATTAGAAATGGATGAGCACTATAAAAACTCATTTGAGTATTTAGAGAAGCCTAAAGCAGAAAGATTCATTGATGACATTAATCCTCTTACAATGTTTTGGCAATTAAATGTAGTGTATGGAGAACATTTTTATCCTAGGTTACATCAAGCTTATCGTTTGTTACCTCAGAGTGAAATGCCTCATTCTGATGAAGAGAAAAAGCAGCTATTTATTTATATGACATCGCAAGTGGCAGGGCAAAATTTAATTCCTTTCTTTGAGGAATGGGGATTAACACCAAATGATGATATTAGAGAGAAAATAGAAAAATCAAAGTTACCTAAATTAGAAAAGGAAATCTGGAAAGCTACAGATAGTAATGATATTCGTGAGAAGCAAGTTGAACCGTATAAGGTTCCATATGGTGAACCTGCTAATGAAGTACAAAATCTTTTAGTTGGTACAGATTCTGACGAGAATGAAGCAAGTAAACTTGTTCGAAATTTAGGTGAGAATGTAAAAGTAACAGGAAAGATTGTATGGCCTAAACTAGAGAATGGTAAACAGGAAGTGTTAGTAGAAATTGGGGATGAGAAAGGAAATAAAAATTCAATTCCTGTCCAAGTTAACGGATTTTATGATGACAGTATAGTTTTTCAAGGACTTTCAGATGATGTAATGTCGACAGTGACACTTCACCACAATAAGAAGAAATTAAATGTAAACTTTACTAATAATGAAATACATTACCGTTTTGAAAAAGAAGAATATATGGGCTTAACGCTATATGATCGAAATGGGATTGAAAAGAAACGCGTATCTGCAGAAGGACAAGAAACGGGAAAAAGATTTGCGATGGAACTAAATGAATTGGATTTTGAATATGGTGATGTAGTAAAAGTATTCCATGCAGAACCGGATCGTCTGAAGTGGTACCAAAATAATACACTTGTAGATCAAGGGAAGGCTAAAAATAAAAAAGAGAAATTATTCCAAATCACTGAGCAAGGGTTCGAATTAAAAGATAGTTTACAAGAAGTGACGGCGAAACCGCAAAAAGTAGTAGTCGGAATGGATGTAGACAAACTAGATCCGAAAGAATTTGTACAAGTAAAAAATGGAGAAGTGGTTGGTTTTGCAGAAAAACCAAATACATCAAAAATCGGAGAACAAAAAGTAAAAGTAGAAACGAAAGATCGATTTGGAAATAAGAAAGTGACAGAAGTTCCTCTAACAGTAACATATGGAGATAGCCTACTTGTATATGGGCTAAGCTATAGAGATGGTGACTTAAAATCAATTGTAACTTTGCATCATGATACGAAAAAACTGAGTGCGACAGATACAAAGAACCTAATTCATGATTACTTTAAAGATGAAAAGTATTTTGAATTCACATTGTACGATAAAGAAGGAAGAGTGAAGAAAAATATAGCAGTAAAAGGTTTAGAGAATACGCAAGAATTTGCTAAGGAAGTAAATGGAATTGCATTTGAGTATGGAGATGTAGTGAAAGTATATCATGCGGAATCTTCTCGTTTACATTGGTATCAAAAAGATGTATATGTGGGCGAAGGAAAAAGTAAAGAGATAAAGGAATTAGTCTTCAAAATAACTGAAAATGGATTTGAAAGATTAGACGGTGAGCAAACAGTAAAAGCAAATCCGCAGCAAGTAGTAATCGGAACAAATAGCGAAACGCTAGACGTGAAGAACTTTGTTGAAGTACAGGGTGGAGAAGTAGTAGATTTTGTAGGGAAAATAGATATGACAAAAATTGGTCAGCAAACAGTGAAAGTAGAAACGAAAGATCGTTTTGGAAATAAGAAAGTGACGGAAGTTCCTGTAGAAGTGACATATGGGGATAGTCTAGTCTATCAAGGTGTGTCCGATGTTACACGTTCAATTATTACGTTAAACCACGCTGAAAAGAAATTACATGCAACATTTACAAATGATGAGATTCATTATCGCTTTGTAAATGAACAGTATATAGGCCTTACGATTTATGATCAAAATGGAACTGAGAAAAAGCATGTAACCGCAGAAGGACAAGAAACTTCGCAGAATTTTGCAGAACAAGTAAATGGTATGGCGTTCGAGTATGGTGACGTATTGAAAGTGTATCATGCCGAGTCAGATCGTTTAAGTTGGTATAAAAAGAGTGAGTTAGTTGGAAAAGGAGATAAGAAAAAGTTTAAAGAAATTTCCTTTAAGATTACTCCAAATGGTTTAGAGCAAGTGCAATAATAAGAAAAAGCTCGTAAAACATTATGTTTTACGAGCTTTTTTATTATTCAGCTTCAGAAACTACTGTGAAGCGTTCGTTTACATGTTTTGGGTTTTCAATCTCATCAAGTGCTGCAACTGCGAAGTCTTCGTAACTTACGTAGCTATCACCTTTTGAGTTAACAAGAAGATTGTCTTTGCCAGCTTTGTAAGAACCAGTGCGTTTTCCTAATGCGAATAGTGCAGAAGGGCTGATGAATGTCCAAGTGATATCATTTGTTTGTTGTAAAATTTCTAAGTTTTTACCTTGGTTTTGAGCTGTTGCAAGATATTCTTTCGGGAAACCTGGTGTCTCAAATACACGTGTTGTTTTCTCTTCGTCTACAAATAAGCTTCCAGCGCCTCCAACTACAAGTAATTTTGTATTTGGTGCGCCTTTCATAGCTTCAATAAGTACGTTTCCTGCATCTACGTGAAGGTGTTCTTCGCCTGCTGGAGCACCGAATGCATTTACAACTACGTCAAATGCCTGCAGGTCGTTAGATGTAAGAGAGAATACATCTTTCTCTAAAACTTTTACGTTTTCTTCTGTAATTTTTGCAGCGTTTCTTACGATTGCAGTTACTTCATGTCCGCGATCCAATGCTTCTTTTAAAATACGACTTCCTGCTTTACCAGTTGCTCCGATAATTCCGATTTTCATAATAAATCCCTCCAAAGTGTTTTGTTAAAGTGTATATCTGAAAGTAAATGAATTTGTTGTAATTAGGTTTGTTACAACCTGTTGTAATCATTATAGTTACAGGTTGGTATTTTTGTCAATAGGGTTGTTTGTGAATTTATTTTTTGTTTTAGTATGCACAGTTAGAGGGAGGGTAGTCAGTCATAAAGATATTGTTACTGTGAACCTGGCTAATATTTGGAAATTGCAAATTGTCGAAAAATGTTGATTTTTGAATGTTTTTTAAATATAATTCGTTTTATGGAGAAAAGGAGGGGTTAATTGTATGAATATTTTAGAGCAATTTATTTCATCAACAAATACAATTCTTTGGTCATATATTCTTATTGCAATGTTAATTGGTTTAGGGCTTTATTTTTCTATTAAATTGAAATTCGTACAAATTACTCATTTAGGGGAAATGATTCGTTTAATGAGTGATGGGTTAACTGGAAAGACACGTAAAAAAGGCAGTGTATCTTCTTTCCAAGCATTTTGTATGAGTTCTGCAGCTCGTATTGGTATCGGTAACTTAGCTGGTGTAGCGTTAGCTATTTCTATGGGAGGACCTGGAGCAGTATTTTGGATGTGGGTTATTGCGATTATCGGGGCTTCTTCAAGTTTCGTAGAAAGTACGCTTGCACAAATTTATAAAATAAAAGATGGCAGTGGCTTCCGTGGTGGTCCTGCTTATTATATGGAAAAAGGTTTAAATAAACGTTGGATGGGGATTTGGTTCTCTATTCTGATTACAATTAGTTACGGTTTAATTTTCAACTCAGTACAAGCAAACACAGTTACATTAGCGTTTAAAAATGCATTTGGTATTGAGCGTTACGTTGTTGGGATTGTATTAGCAGTATTAGTTGCGGTTATTATTTTTGGTGGTGTAAAAAGTATTGCACGTATGTCGGAAATGATTGTTCCGCCAATGGCAATTCTTTATATTGCGGTAGCGATTTTCGTTGTTATTAAAAACTTCTATTTACTACCAGATGTGTTTACAGAAATCTTTAAAGGTGCATTTGGTTTAGATTCAGCTGTAGGCGGTGGTATCGGTGCTGCGATGAAATATGGTATTCAGCGCGGATTATTTGCGAACGAAGCAGGTATGGGTAGTGCGCCGAACGCGGCAGCAACAGCTGATGTAACGCATCCAGCCAAACAAGGTTTTATTCAAACAATCGGGGTTTTAGTAGATACATTCTTAGTATGTACATCAACAGCATTTATCGTACTATGTTCTGGTGCATATAAAGCAACGAATTTAGAAGGTATTGAACTAACACAAAATGCATTAAGCTCACAAATTGGCCCATGGGCGAGCAGTTTCTTAGCGATTATTATTTTCTTATTCGCTTTCAGTTCACTTCTAGGAAACTACTACTATGGTGAAACAAATATTGAATTTATTAAGCAAAGCAAAACGTGGTTAACAATTTACCGTATTGCGGTAGTTGGAATGGTATTATTCGGTTCTGTTGCGACGCTTCAAGTTGTATGGAATATGGCAGACTTATTTATGGGTCTAATGGTAATAACGAACTTAATTGCGATTACACTTCTTGGCCGATTTGCGTACGCGGCATTAACAGACTATGTAAGGCAAAAGAAACAAGGGAAAGATCCAGTCTTCAGTGCAGATTCTATTCCTGGTTTAACGAATACAGAGTGCTGGGATAAGCCAGTGGTAACAGATAAAGAAAAAGCAGTGTAATTGAAAAGGCGAGCATCGAGGTAAATTTGATGCTCGCCTTTTTTGTTGTAGTAAATGATGAAAAGGGTGAGGGGTAATTATTAATATAACTTTTTTGTTTGTTCCTCTCGTTATTTGTGGGGAACGTACTGTTTTAAAAGTATGGCTGGGCGAAGAGGATAAGAGATTGAGTATTGGATAAATGCATGTAATAGCTATATTTTTATGAAAAAAACAAGTATGTTAATATAGTTAACGTATTCATGTCATGAAACCTAACATAAAGTTCTTGATTACTAAAAGTTTTTAGAATATAATTTTCTTATTGTTAGGAAGAGGGGGCAATGCAAATATGGATTTTTTAGCTAGGGTAATTGGGGATGTAAATAATATCCTTTGGTCATATGTCATTATTGCGATGTTAATTGGGTTAGGGCTCTATTTTTCATTTCGTGTGAAATTTGTCCAAGTTCGTTACTTCGGTGAAATGATTCGATTACTTGGGGATGGAGCAAGCTCGAAAACGAGAAAAGCGCAAAAAGAGAAGAGTGGCGTATCATCATTCCAAGCATTTTGTATGAGTACAGCTTCTCGTGTAGGTACTGGTAACTTAGCTGGTGTAGCTATCGCAATCTCAGCGGGTGGTCCAGGAGCAGTATTTTGGATGTGGTTAATCGCGGTAATTGGGGGTGCTTCTGCATTTGTAGAGAGCACATTAGCGCAAATTTATAAAGTGAAAGATGGGAATGCATTCCGTGGGGGCCCAGCGTATTATATGGAAAAGGGTTTAAATAAACGCTGGTTAGGTGTTGTGTTCTCTGTTCTAATAACAGTAAGTTTCGGATTGATTTTTAATGCTGTACAGTCTAATACTGTAGCGGCAGCTTTTGATGGGGCATTCAAAACAGATAGTAGATTAGTCGGTCTTGTTATGGCTGGTTTACTTGCAGTTATTATTTTCGGTGGAGTAAAACGAATTGCACGCGCGGTTGAAATGATTGTTCCAGTAATGGCAATTATTTATGTAGCAGTGGCATTATTCGTTGTCGTAACAAACATTACGTCAATTCCATATGTATTTAAAGAAATTTTCTTACATGCTTTCGGAATTAAAGAAGTAGTAGGCGGAGGATTAGGAGCTGCGATTTTATTAGGGGTAAAACGTGGGTTATTCTCAAATGAAGCAGGTATGGGTAGTGCGCCGAACGCAGCAGCGACTGCAAACGTAACGCATCCAGTTAAACAAGGTTTTATTCAAACTTTAGGGGTATTTACAGATACATTATTAATTTGTAGTTGTACAGCATTTATTATTCTTTTATCAGATGTGCATAATGCAGCTGATTTAAATGGAATTCAATTAACGCAGCAGGCGTTAAGTCAACATATCGGTCCATGGGCTTCTATATTTGTAGCAGTTGCAATCTTCTTGTTTGCATTTAGTTCATTAGTAGGTAACTACTACTATGGTGAAACAAATATTGAATTCTTAAATGGAAGTAAAGTGCTATTAACAGCGTACCGCATTGCTGTACTTGGTATGGTTATGTTAGGATCTGTAGCGACAATTCAAATCGTTTGGGATGTAGCAGATTTATTCATGGGTATTATGGCTGTTATTAACTTAGTGGCGATTGTATTCCTCTCTAAGTATGCTTTTGCGGCATTATCAGATTACGTAAAGCAAAAGAAACAAGGGAAAGATCCGGTATTCTATGCGGATTCTATTCCAGGTTTAAAAAATACAGAGTGCTGGGATAAGTCAGCAGTAGCTGATAAAGAAAAAGCAGTATAATGAGGTGAGCATCAAGTGAAACTTGATGCTCATTTTTTGTTTTATCCAGTTGTTTATAGATGGTAAAAGACGAACATTTATGAGCATTTCATAATTAAATGTAATTTTTTAAAGAAAAGTGCGGATATGAGTTGTGATTTATGTTAGAATGGAAAATGCCTTTGAAACAAGAGTTTTTATGACATTTCCTATCCAATCGAAGGTTACGGAGGAGAAATGGAAAGTTCGGATTATTTCTTGTTTTGAATGGTCAGACGTTCAACGTTAATGAAGAGTTAAATGGAGGATTTTATTAATGAAGTTTGTTATGTTCCTTGTAGGATTACTCGTTGTATTTGTACTCGGTTTTCTTATAAGTGCCGATCGAAAGAAGATTAAGTATAAACCAATCGCAATTATGCTTATTATTCAGCTAGCATTATCTTATTTCTTATTAAATACGCAAGTTGGTTATATTTTAGTAAAAGGAATTTCAGATGGATTTGGCGCACTTCTTGGATATGCGGAAGCTGGAATCGTTTTCGTATTTGGTGGTCTTGTTAATAAAGGAGAGGTTTCATTCTTCTTAACAGCGCTATTACCAATCGTATTCTTTGCGGTTTTAATCGGAATTCTGCAACACTTTAAAATTTTACCGATATTTATTCGTGCTATTGGTACGTTGTTAAGTAAAGTAAATGGTCTAGGAAAACTAGAATCATATAATGCAGTAGCAGCTGCCATTGTTGGACAAGCAGAAGTATTTATTACAGTAAAAGATCAATTAAGTAAAATCCCAAAACATCGTTTATATACATTATGTGCATCTTCTATGTCGACAGTGTCGATGTCAATCGTTGGTTCTTATATGAAAATGATCGAACCGAAATATGTAGTAACAGCACTTGTATTAAATTTATTTAGTGGTTTCATTATCATTCATATTATTAACCCGTACGATATTACAGAAGAAGAAGATACACTGAAATTAGAAAATAAGAAAAAACAATCATTCTTTGAAATGCTAAGCGAGTACATTATGCTTGGTTTCACGATTGCGATTACAGTAGCAGCTATGTTACTTGGTTTCGTAGCATTAATTACAGCAATTAATAGCTTGTTTGATTCAATGTTCGGTATTACATTCCAAGCTATTTTAGGATATATTTTCTCACCATTAGCATTCGTAATGGGTATCCCGCAAGCTGAGATGGTAACAGCGGGACAAATTATGGCAACAAAATTAGTATCAAACGAGTTTGTTGCGATGCTTGATCTTGGAAAAGTAGCTGGTGATTTATCGGCTCGTACAGTTGGTATCCTTTCTGTATTCCTTGTATCATTTGCGAACTTCTCATCTATCGGAATTATCGCAGGTGCAACGAAAGGTATCGATGAAAATCAATCAAATGTTGTATCATCATTTGGTCTACGCCTTGTGTACGGTGCGACATTAGTAAGTATTCTATCAGCAATTATCGTTGGTGTTATGTTATAAAAAAAGGATGGCTCTAGCTCATAGCTAGGGCTATTTTTATGGTAAATTTGCATGAAAAAACCAATTAATTAGGAATATATTAACATATAAAAATCTTTTAAAATTTATATTGCATTTCGTCTAGATAACGCTTACAATTTGATTTGTAGGTGGTATCAATTTCAGACTTTCAATTATGGTAGGAGAGAAGAAGCTACCTTTTATAAATTGCAATTTATGTAAACGCTTACTGATTTTAGATGACAGTTGAATAGTTTTAGGGGTTTTAAATTTTTTTAACAACAATGGTCAGACGTCATTCGTTATACGTTATACGACCAATAACTCGTGGGAGAAGTGGAGGATTCACATATGAAGTTCGTAATGTTTCTAG
The DNA here is from genome assembly GCF_003458115.1 of Bacillus sp. ISO11. Taxonomy (NCBI): domain Bacteria; kingdom Bacillati; phylum Bacillota; class Bacilli; order Caryophanales; family Bacillaceae; genus Bacillus; species Bacillus sp. ISO11. The sequence goes on from NZ_QXCO01000007.1 coordinate 87,747, forward strand.
TCGGTTTACTTGTAGTGTTTGTACTAGGTTTCCTTATCAGTTCAGATCGTAAGAAAATTAAATATAAACCAATTGCACTTATGCTTGTCATTCAATTGGTACTTGCGTATTTCTTACTAAATACAAAGGTCGGATTCGTATTAGTAAAAGGAATCGCAGATGGATTTGGCGCTATTTTAAAATTTGCGGAAGCTGGGGTTAATTTCGTATTTGGTGGTCTAGCAAACGATGGACAAGCACCATTCTTCTTAACAGTATTATTACCGATTATTTTCTTAGCAGTATTAATCGGGATTCTGCAACATATTAAAGTTTTACCGATTATCATTCGTGCAGTCGGTTTCCTATTAAGTAAAGTTAACGGTTTAGGAAAACTAGAATCATATAATGCGGTAGCAGCTGCAATCGTTGGTCAAGGGGAAGTATTCATTACAGTAAAAGATCAACTAAGCAAATTACCGAAAAATCGTTTATACACACTTTGTGCATCTTCAATGTCTACAGTATCGATGTCAATCGTCGGTTCTTATATGAAAATGATTGATCCAAAATATGTAGTAACAGCACTTGTATTAAACTTATTCAGTGGATTCATTATCGTTCATATCATTAATCCATATGAAGTAAAAGAAGAAGACGATATTTTAGAATTACAAGAAGACAAGAAACAAACATTCTTTGAAATGTTAGGCGAATATATTATGCTTGGTTTCTCTATCGCTGTAACAGTAGCGGCGATGTTAATCGGTTTCGTAGCATTAATTACAGCAATTAACGGTGTATTCGATTCAATTTTCGGAATCACATTCCAAAGCATTTTAGGATACATCTTCTCACCATTAGCATTCGTAATGGGTATTCCAACATCAGAGATGCTACAAGCAGGACAAATTATGGCAACAAAATTAGTAACGAACGAATTCGTTGCAATGCTTGACCTTGGAAAAGTAGCTGGTGATTTATCAGCTCGTACAGTAGGTATTTTATCTATCTTCCTTGTATCATTTGCGAACTTCTCGTCTATCGGAATTATCGCAGGTGCAACGAAGAGTATCGATGGCAAACAAGCAAACGTTGTATCATCATTCGGTTTAAAACTTGTATACGGTGCAACATTAGTAAGTATATTATCAGCGATTATCGTTGGGGTTATGCTTTAATAAATTAAGAAAAGCAATGAGCGTAGGCTCATTGCTTTTTTTGTTTAACTTGCTTTATCCAAGTCTCTTTTAAAACGTGGTTTCTCTAAATAAGTTCCCAGTCTCCACACATATTCCACTGGCCCCATTCGGTATTTCTGGAGCCAATAGGTGCTAACGAATAATTGAATCGTATAAATTCCGATGGTTAAAAGAATACCGAAGAAATAGCCGATTTTCCCGTATAAGCCAAATCCATATGCGTAAAAAATAGTTGTTGCGATAATAGATTGCGCTAAGTAATTACTAACGGACATTTTCCCCATGTTCGCCATGTATGTTAGTAGACGGGTTGCTTTTTTGTAATGGAATAATAAAATGATTGTGCTTCCGTAAAAGAAGGTCATAGTTACTGGTGTAAGGCCATCTTGTAACATAATTAAAAGCGGGTGCTTTACGAACATAGCTAAGATTTTAATTGTAAAAGAGAAGAGACCGGTGGCAAACCATATTTTTTTGACAGCAGGTATATGTTTATTGACCTCAAATAGCCAGCCTTTTTTCCCTACATACATTCCGAGTAGGAACAGTGGAGACATAAAAATTATTGCGAAAACTGATATGAAAAATAATCCGAATGCACCGTCAATTCCCATGTAATCAAAAGGATTTTCAGTCAATCTAAAGTTGACGTGATCCATATAGCTTCCAGTTTGATGGACTTTATGTTCTTTTTCAGTATAAGGTGCTAAATCATTTATATTTGTAGATGGATCAGTTTGATAAGACATAAGTGTAATAAGTGCGAGTAGAATAATCGCCCAAATGAGCAAAGTTTTCGGTTTTCGATTGATGAACATCATTAAGAAAATCCCAATTATTCCGTATGCAAATAAAATATCTCCCTCCCAAACAAAAGTGCCGTGAATGTAGCCGAGTAGTAAAAGAATGATAATACGTCTTATGTATGTGGGGAAGAATTTTTTTCCTTTTGCGATAATACTTTTTTGTAACAAAATAATGCTAAGTCCAAATAGAAAAGAAAATAGGGATATAAAGTTATGTGTGCCGAAGAATTGAATAAACCAATTAGCGCCTTTATCAAGATCGCCGAATAGATAAGTTGGTTTTTCACTGGTGAAGAACCCGAATTGAATTAATGTCATATTGACTAGTAAAATGCCAAACAAAGCGAAACCACGAATTGCATCAACAGCTTCTACACGTTGATTCATTTTTCCTCTCCTCGTATATTCGTTTTTATATTGAAAATAATACCATTTTATAGCTGGCACTATGTCAAATATGAGGAAATTTAAGGTGATTTTAAGATAGAGAGCAAACAAAAAAATCACCTTAATTCATGTATTAAGGTGATTGAAATATTATTCAGCTGGAGGCGTAAATGTACGTTTCTCTAATTCAGCATCTAGCATAAACAGTGCGTTTGAATCGCTTGTAATACGTTTTAATTTTTGAATGATGCTATCGAATGAAGCTTCTTCTTCAACTTGTTCGTCAACGAACCATTTTAAGAATGTAATTGTTGCATGTTCACGCTCGTCCCAAGCGATATCAGATAAGTTGTAAATACGTTTCGTTACTTCACGCTCGTGCTCAAGTGCGACTTCAAAAGCGTTTAATACAGATTCGTATTCGTTATTCGGATTATCAAATCCAGTAATAATAGCGCGCTCTCCGCGGTCATTAATATAGTTGTAAAGCTTCATTGCGTGGAAACGTTCTTCTTCAGCTTGTACAAGGAAAAAGTTAGCGAATCCATCATAGCTCTCAGCTGTACAGTAAGCAGCCATTGCCATATAAGCATGGGCAGAGTAAAATTCAAAGTTCATTTGTTCATTTAATGCGTCGTGCAATTTTTTTGATAACATAAAATCCCCCTTAGTATTGTGACAAGAATATTATAACATAATTGATAATATTCTCATTTAGATGCTTCGAACCTTTTCGAAAGCTTTGTGACGTGTGCATCCATAATGTCTTGTAAGTCTAAATCATATTTTTGCGAAAGAATAATAAGGTTAGATAGTACATCGCCAAGTTCTTCTTTTAGTTCTTGTTTTAGCTCTTCTTCTGTTTTCGCATCTTCATCAGGGCGATCGCGGCCAATTTCAATAGCACGAACGACTCGTGAAACTTCCCCAACTTCCTCGGTTAAGAAATTTAAGCGAATAAAGGCATTATACTGTGACCAGCTTCGTTTTTCGTAAAATTCCTCAACCCATCTTTGAAATGCAACGATATCCATTTCTTCCTCATCTCCTCAATATGTTGTACAATGTTCATTGTATCATAACAATATATAGTTTCGGGGTGTAGGGATGAGAAAGATTTGTGTGTTTGCAGGTTCTAATTTAGGGGAGAGACCAGAATTTAAAGAGCAGGCAATTCAGTTAGGTAAAATGTTTGTTGAGAACGACTATGAGCTCGTATACGGTGGTTCATGTGTCGGATTAATGGGAGAAGTAGCAAACGAAGTTCTTCGTTTAGGTGGACGTGTAACAGGTGTTATGCCGCGCGGTCTATTCCGAGGAGAAATTGTGCATACAGGATTAACAGAATTAATTGAAGTAGAGACGATGCACGAACGTAAAGCTAAAATGGCAGAGCTTGCAGATGCTTTTATTGCGCTTCCAGGCGGATACGGAACGTTTGAAGAACTATTTGAAGTTGTATGTTGGTCACAAATTGGTATACATAATAAGCCGGTTGGTTTATTAAACATAAAAGGTTTTTACGGACCAATTTTGCAAATGGTTGAACGTGCAGCGGAAGAAGGATTTATGAATCCATCAAATAAAGAATTGATCGTTTCAGCAGAGACAGCAGATAAACTGATTCATGCAATCCAAAATTATGAGCGTCCTGTTTTGGGAACGAAGTGGAAGCAACTATCATAGCAAATACGGAAACACATGTCGTTTTAATTTAAGATGGCATGTGTTTTTAATTTGGTTAAATATGTTAATTTTTAGATGTAATGTTTTTGGAAAAGGAGAAAGAGATGGAGGAGTTTGTGTATTTAAGACCGGTCTTTAAAAGTATTTTAGCAGCATCTATTCTTGTTATGCTAATTGTTTTGAGACAGAAGAAAGAGTTGATTAATGAATTTTCGCTTTGGTTTATCTCGGTATTGTGTATCGGTGTTTCCGCGATAACGTTGTTTATGTCTGGGTTTATTGTTGATGAGTATAATCTAGGTGGAGATCCACAATCGTTTTGTATGTTTATTGCGATTGGTTGTATTAGTGGTCTGAATTTCATTATTTATTACAGAAGGCAATAAAAAGAGGCATTCCGTATTACTTTGGAATGCCTTTATTATTTTGATTGCTTTGTTTTTTATACAGGTACCAGCCACCCCAGCCGCCACCAATTGCTACGACAACGAGGAAAGCATAGTCCTTAACCTCGACACGTATATTGAAAATATTAGTTATAAGTAAGAGAATCCCAACTGTTATTAACGCAAAAAATGCTCTAATTAAGTAGTCTTTCAACTGAACCACTCCCGTCATTTAAGTAGTAAATGATGAATTTGGAAAAGCCTTTTGGATCTATGATGCTAAAGGGTGTTTCCTATATTTTAACATAGATGAGATTGTAATATATTGATAAAAGTAGGGGAGAGGTGTTTGTTAATATTGTCGTGATTTGTCGATAAGTCGATATAATTGAAAAATCGCTGATATATTGGAGGGAATCGCCGATATAATTGGAAAATCGCTGATATGTTGGGGGGAATCGCCGATATATTGGAAAAATCGCTGATATAAATTTCATGTACCAGCATGCGCGATCAATCTATAGAAAAAAGCGACTCTAAACGAGCCGCTTCTGCTTTTAATGATATCCAGCTCCGGTAGCTAGAATGTTCGGTGGCTTCGCTTTTTCCTGCGAGGCAAAGAGCGTCTCTAAGTCAAAAGCTCCATCCCCCTCACATTCTGAGCAAGCCGCTTCCGCTTTTAGGTGATATCCAGCTCCAGCGGCTAGAACAGTCGGTTGTTTCACTCCTTCATTCGAGGCAAAAAGCGCCTCGTAATCAGGAGTTCCAACACCTTCCTGTTCTGAACGAGCCGCTTCCGCTTTTAAGTAATATCCAGCTCCAGCGGCTAGAATCTCCGGTCATTTCGCTCTCTCGCTCGAAGCAAAAAGCGCTTCAAGGTCGAGAGCTTGAAGTGCCCTGCGATTCTGAGCAAGCCGCTTCCGCTTTTAATTATTATTGATTCAAGAACGCACGTAGCATCCAAGCGTGTTTTTCTAGTTCTGTGTAGATGCCTAGTAGTAGGTCAGATGTCATTTCATCGTCAGAGTCTTGAGCGATTTCCATGCCTTTTTTCAGTTCGACTAGCATCATTTCGTAGTCTTTCATGATTGCTTCGACCATCCCTTCTGCAGTTTCTCCGTATGCTGCTTCTTGAATAGAAGATAGTTCTAAGTATTCTTTCATTGTTGCTACTGGTTTGCCGCCAATTGCTAAAATACGTTCTGCAATTTCATCGATGTGAGTAGCTGATTCTGTGTAAAGTTCTTCGAATTTCTCGTGTAATGTGAAGAATTGAGGTCCTTTTACGTACCAATGGAAGTTGTGAAGTTTTGTGAATAAAACGCTCCAGTCTGCTACTTGTTTGTTTAATACTTCGATTACTTGTTTGTTCATTATGATCAATCTCCTTTTGAGTTGTTATGTGATATCAATTACTAATTTATAATCATTATAATATAGTAATCTCTATAAATCAACCCTTTTGCTGGAATTAATTTGAACAAATTATGAACTGTTGTAAATAAAAGGCCCTATTACGGTGAAGTAATAGGGCCTTTGTTTGAGATATGGCTCTTGTTCTAAACGAGCCGCTTGTGCTTTTAATGATATCCAGCTCCGGTGACTAGACCAGTCGGTCATTTCGCGCCTTCCTGTGAGGCAAAGAACGCCTCTTCGTCAGGAGCTCCAATGCCCTCCTGTTCTGAGCAAGTCACCTCCGCTTTTAATTGATATCCAGCTCCAGCGGCTAGAATCTCCGGTCATTTCGCTCTCTCGCTCGAAGCAAAAAGCGCTTCAAGGTCGAGAGCTTGAAGTGTCCTGCGATTCTGAACGAGCCGCTTCCGCTTTTATTTGTTAAACAGCCTTTTGTTTTTCTTCTACATCTTGCCCATCCCAGCACTCTGTATTCTTTAAGCCAGGGATAGAGTTTGCAACGAAGACAGGATCTTTTCCTTGTTTCTTTTGCTTCAAATAGTCTACTAATGCAGCGTAAGCAAATTTGCTAAGGAATGAGATGGCAATTAAGTTTGTGAATACCATTAGTCCCATGAATAAATCAGCTAAACTCCAAACTGTTTTAAGAGCAGCGATTGATCCGAAGAATACCATTCCGACAACTGCAACACGATAAATCATTAACCATGTTTTACTTTCTTTAATGAATGCGATATTTGTTTCACCATAATAGTAGTTTCCTAGAAGTGAACTGAAAGCGAATAGGAAAATAATAATCGCTAAGAAAGTGCTTGCCCACGGTCCAATTTGTGAACTTAATGCGTTTTGTGTTAATTCGATACCTTCTAAATTTGATCCTTTGTAAAGTCCAGAACATAATACGATAAATGCTGTTGATGTACATACTAAGAATGTATCTACGAAAACGCCTAACGCTTGAACAAGCCCTTGTTTTACAGGGTGAGATACATCAGATGTTGCGGCTGCATTAGGAGAACTACCCATTCCTGCTTCTGTAGCGAATAAACCGCGCTGAATTCCGAACTTGATTGCTGCTCCAATACCACCAGCGATGGCTTGGTCTAAACCGAATGCACCGTTAAAGATTTCCATGAAAATGCTTGGTAACATACTGAAGTTGTTAATAACGACAAAAATAGCCACGCCGATATAAACGATTGCCATTGGCGGAACAATCATTTCTGTAATACGTGAAATGCTCTTAATGCCACCAAAAATAATAACTGCAACTAATAAGGCTAATAGAGCTCCTACGATTGTTCGCTCTAGTCCAAAAGCATTTTCAAACGCTATTGTTACTGTATTCGCTTGCACTGAATTGAAAATTAATCCGTACGCAACTGTAATAAGAAGTGAAAACCAGACGCCCATCCAGCGTTTGTTTAACCCTTTTTCCATGTAATATGCTGGTCCACCACGGAACCTACTTCCATCTTTTACTTTATAAATTTGCGCAAGTGTACATTCTACAAAACTAGTAGCTGCTCCGATAATTGCGATAAACCACATCCAAAATATTGCGCCAGGTCCACCCATTGAAATTGCTAATGCTACACCAGCTAAGTTTCCGATACCGATACGTGCTGCTGCACTTAAGCAAAATGCTTGGAATGGTGAGATGCTATCTTTCTTTTTTTCTTTTCGATTAAACCCTTTACTAATTAAGCTGACCATCTCACTGAAATGAGTAATTTGGACAAATTTTAATTTAAAAGAGAAGTAAAGACCGAAGCCGATTAGCATTGCAATAAGAATATATGACCATAAAATATTATTCGTTACCTCAAGGAATCTGCTAAAGATATCAACCATATAATACACTTCCTTTTTTTCGTAATAAGAAAATTATATGCAAAAAATATACGAGAATCAATTTTTCTAAAAAATTATGTTACTTAAAACATTTTTGTGTTATGATTATGTTACATCGTAATATTTTTAGAATTATTTACATTTTAAAAAACTAAATTTAAAGCGAGAAGGTGGGGATAATTTGAAAGAAGATTCTTTATGGAAAGTAAGCCTTGAGAGTTTGAAAATGAGAAGTAATATATTTTTTATCATTACATCTTTAAGTATCTTTTTAGGGTCCACTTATTATTACAATAAAAGATTTCCAAATCACAAATATCCTGAGTGGTTAGAATTTCTAAAGTTGATTGGATGAATAAAAGACAGAAAAACAGAAAATTAAAATAAACAAGTTATGGAGGAGCTAAAAATGAATATTAGAGAAAGTGAACTTCCGGGTATTGGTTATAAGTTTCAAATCGTTACGAAAGGTAATGAAAAGATGGTAATTGTCATTCATGATGATGGTCGTAGAGAAATGTATCATTTTAATTCAGACCATGAAGAAAGCATCTCAAGTATTTCACTACGTGACTCAGAGGCAAGACAAATCGCTGCAATATTAGGTGGAATGGTATATAAGCCTAGGGCGTTAGAAAATGTTGAGATGGTTTTTGAAGGTTTAGCGATTGAGTGGTTCAAAGTGGAGAATACAGCTCCAGCAATCGGAAAAACAATTGGCGATCTTGAAATAAGAAAAACATATAGCGTAACAATAATCGCGGTTATGAAGAAGAACATGAAGAAGCTATTTAATCCAGGACCAGAAACAGTAATTGAAGAAGGAGATATGCTTGTAGTTTCAGGTGAGAGAGAAGAAATTAAAAAAATCATTAATGAATTACTTTCAAATAGGGGGGACTGATTAGATGGATACGTTAATTTTTGAAGTTGGTACAGCTTTAGTTTTAGTGGCAATTGCAGCAGTAATTGCTGGAAAATTTAAATTCTCAGTAATTCCTTTTCTAATCGTTCTTGGAATGTTAGTAGGACCGCATGCACCGACAATAGGTGTTATCGATCTCAAATTTATTGAAAGTGCAAGTGTAATTTCCTTCCTTGGACGAATTGGGGTTCTATTCCTTCTATTCTATCTAGGATTAGAATTTTCAATGAAAAAACTAATTAAATCTGGACGCTCTATTGCGATTGGCGGAACGATTTATATTTTAATTAACTTTTCACTTGGTTTGTTATACGGATTTATAATGGGATTCCCATTACTAGAAATCTTAATTATTGCGGGTATTATTACGATTTCTTCTAGCGCTATCGTTGCTAAAGTGTTAGTGGACTTAAGAAGAACTGGTAATAATGAAACCGAATTAATTTTAGGAATTATTATGTTTGAAGATATATTCCTTGCTGTATATTTATCAGTTGTTTCTGGTTTAGTACTTGGAGATCACGCTTCCTTCTTAGGTGCCCTTACTTCAATTGGAATTGCTTTAGGATATATGCTTCTATTCTTTATAGTAGCTAGAAAGGCTACGCCGTTATTAAATAAATTGCTCAATATTAGCTCAGATGAAATCTTTATTATTGTAGTATTTGCTTCGTTATTCTTCATTGCTGGTTTTTCAGAAACAATTCACGTTGCAGAAGCAATTGGAGCACTTCTTCTAGGATTAGTTTTCTCTGAGACAGAGCATAGTGACCGAATTGAACATCTTGTTGTTCCATTTAGAGACTTTTTCGGAGCTATTTTCTTCTTCAGCTTCGGGTTAAGTATTGATCCGTTCTCATTAGGCGGAGCGATATGGTTAACGTTAGGTGCTGTCCTTCTTACGATAATCGGTAACTTTGTAGCAGGAATGATTGCAGGAAGACAAGCTGGATTATCTCATAAAGCATCAACAAATATCGGATTAACAATCGTTTCAAGAGGAGAGTTCTCCATCATTATGGCTAATATCGGTATCGCTGGTGGTTTAATGTCAGTACTGAAACCATTCTCAGCACTATACGTGCTTATACTATCCATTTTAGGCCCACTTCTGACAAAAGAGTCGAAGAATGTATATAAATTCTTAAATAAAATCTTTAAGTGGGATACGAAGACTAACTAAATTAAAAAAATAAAAGTACAAGATATTTCCTGCTTGTACTTTTATTTTGGTGATGAAAACAGTAAAGAGAGGTACATGATGTTAGGAGAGTTGATTCATTCGGTTTTAGTTTTTTTAGAAGGACTTGGTTATTGGGGAATTATGCTTGGATTAATGCTAGAGGTTATTCCAAGTGAAATCGTATTGTCTTATGCAGGCTATTTAGTATCAACAGGAAGCATTACATTTTGGGGCGCTGTCGCGTTCGGTACTATTGGTGGTGTAATTGCACAACTATTCATTTATTGGATTGGTCGATATGGAGGAAGACCTGTTCTTGAGCGATATGGAAAATATATTTTAATTCAGAAGAAACATATTGATTATGCTGAAGATTGGTTTAATCGTTATGGAACTGGCGTTATCTTTACCGCACGTTTTATTCCGGTTGTGCGTCATGCTATTTCGATACCAGCGGGTATTGCGAAAATGTCACATGCTAAGTTTATTACGCTAACTACATTAGCTGTTATTCCGTGGTCAATTGTGTTTGTATATTTAGGTTTTAAATTAGGAACAGAGTGGGAAAGTATTAATAAAGTTGCGGGGCCATATGTGAAATACTTTGCACTTGCTGCTATTGTTTGTGCAATTGGTTATTTTGTATTAAAAAAAATGATGAAAAAAAAGTGATTACAGAAAAGGAATCTATGTCGACGTAGATTCCTTTTTTATTGGCATTTTTTTAAGGATGAAAGAATACGTTTAATATTTACCATATTGTGGCATACATATAGAAAAAGGGTGCTTGGAAAGGGGAATAAAGAGAAATGGAACTCCAGTTTCAAAATGTATATCAACAGGTAGAGAATTGGTATGTGTTGGATTCGGAGCTTCCTTGGGATGTCAAAAAGTTGAGAGAGGATTTGTTTTCTCTTATTGAAGTATGTAAAACGCCCGTTATTTTTTGTGATACGTGTGATGCAAATGATGTGCTTCTATCATTAGGGGAAGAGGAAGAAGAGTTCCTATTCCCAGTAGGTGGTTTTTATCATAAAGAAAAGCAATTAATTTTCGTTTGTATGTGGGAAGAGTATGATCAAGTTCTCAAAACGCTACTGCATGAATTCCGCCATGCGATGCAGCATAAGAGAGATATATTGTATGTGGGAAGTGAACGGTACGAAGAGCGGTGGATTGAAAAAGATGCGAGGAAGTTCGCGGAGAGGAAATTGGATGAATATAAGAGTAGAAAGTTAATGTAAAGCATAGTGGAGAAATAGCGCTGTGCTTTTTATGCTTATTAAAAATAAGTATTTGACTTTTATTAAGTTTAGTTCTAAACTAATGATATGAAACGAGCGAGGTGATGAAATGAAAACAGAAGATAGACTAGGGCTACTATTATGGTTTCGTTTATCACGCTTTTATAATAAGAGTATTCGTGAGACGAATCAGCATTTGAAAAAATGGAATGTATCTGCCGCCCAGTTTGATGTGTTAGCTCAAGTTGGAGGACATGATCGTTTAACGCAGCAAGAACTTGGAAATAAGCTATTTGTTACGAAAGGAAATGTAACGCAGCTTTTAAATAAAATGGAGCAGCTTGAGTGGATTTTGCGTGAACAAGAGGGTACTACGAAATATATTTCTTTAACAGAAAAGGGAAGAGCTTTATATGAGGAAATCGTCCCACCTCAAGAAACGTTCCAAGCAGAGAAGTTTCATAATTTAAATATAGAGGAACAAAAGCAGTTATTAACACTATTAAAAAAGTTACAGTAAGAAAAAATTTTAAAATAAATCTCGAATTCGAGATAGTATGAGGTGAAGGATATGTTTAGAAAAGTTGATCATAAAAATATGGGCAGAGCAAATCATGGTTGGTTAAATACACATTTTCATTTTTCTTTTGCCAATTACTACAATCCAAATAAAATGAACTTCGGAGCGTTACGTGTTATTAATGATGATCTAGTAGCGGCGCAAACGGGTTTTGATATGCATCCGCACCGTGATATGGAGATTATTTCTTACGTTGTAGATGGTGCTTTAACACATGAAGACAGCATGGGAAATCGCGGAACGATTGAGCGTGGACATGTTCAATATATGAGTGCTGGCACGGGTGTATTTCATAGCGAGCATAATTTAGGCGATGAAACGCTGCGTTTATTACAAATTTGGATTTTACCAGACCGCGCAGATCATAAACCAAACTATGGTGAGTTTAAATTTGATTGGAGCAAGCGTGAAGATGAATGGTTCCATATGGTATCTTCAGTAGAAGGAAATGCACCAATTCAAATTCACCAAGATGCGAATTTATATTCTTTATCATTAGAGGCTGGAAAAGAAATTCATTTTCCAGTGAAAGAAGGCCGTCAATTGTACCTTGTACAAATTGAAGGAAGCAGTGTAATAAATGGTGAAACGTTTGTTATGCGTGATGCAGCAGAAGCGGTAGAAGAAGATATTCATATTGAAGCAAAAGAGCAATCTCATTATTTAGCAATTGAATTGAAAAAACAATAAAAGGTTTATAGAAAAGAGGACATCCGATAGATGTCCTCTTTTTTTGATTAGAATTGTCTGAAAAATGTTTCTCAAATTTTCGGTAGAGGTATCGGCTGGGAAAATAAGAATTGTATAAAAGTGTCAAAAATCTTTATGGGAATGGGGAATGTTATAGTGAAAAAGCAAGTCATTTCATCAGCATTAGCGTTAACTGTTATCGCCGGGGGATTTGGAGCGTTTGGGGCAACGACAACGAAAGCGGAAGAACAAAAAATTCAATATCATCAAGAATTTAAAACACCTGCATACATAGGTGAAGAATGGAAAGCACCGGAAGGACTAGATAAAAAAGAGACAGTCTTTCAATACTTAGAGAGTAAGAAAGATATGTTTAAATTAGCAGGAAATATTGAAAAGCATTTTAATATCGTTGGAGAAGAAAAAGACGCTGAATCTGATACGACACATGTGAAGCTAGTTGAGAAACATAATAACATTCCTGTGTACGGTTCTGATCAAACTGTTACACTTGATAAAGAGAATAATGTAAAAGCATTCTTCGGACAAGTTATTCCGAATTTAGATGATAAAAATATTCCTGCAGCTGCAAGCATTACTGCGGAACAAGCAGAAACGATTGCAAAGGCAGATATTGAGAAAGAAATTGGTAAAGTAAAGAGTTATGACGGTGTGAAAAAAGATTTGTTTGTATATGAAAAGGACGGTAATTACTACCTTGCATACTTAGTTAAGGCATCGATTTCAAAACCAGCTCCAGGATATTGGCATTATTTTGTTGATGCAACGAATGGAAATGTTATTGAGAAATATAACGCTGTAGATAACATTACTGGATTTGGTTACGGAGTATTAGGTGCTAGACAATCATTTGAAATTGCTCAAGATACGAAAACAGGACAATTCAACTTGTTTGATGGTAAACGAGGACAAGGCATTCATACATTTGATGCAGAAAATATGGACGAGAACTGGTTTAATTTATTCTCACAATGGCTTGGATATACAGGAGAAGAAGTTGAAAGTAAATCTAAGTTCTTCGAAGATAAAGCTGCAGTTGATGCGCATGTAAATGCAGGGAAAGTATATGATTACTACAAAAAGACATTTAATCGTAACTCTTTCGATGATAAAGGTGCGAAGCTTATTTCAACTGTTCACGTAGGTGCAGCTTGGAATAACGCAGCTTGGAATGGTGTGCAAATGATGTATGGTGATGGAGATGGAAAAACTTTCATTCCATTATCTGCTGGACTTGATGTTATCGGTCACGAATTAACGCATGCTGTAACTGAACATACAGCAAACCTTGTTTACAAAAATGAGTCAGGGGCGTTAAATGAATCGTTATCTGATATTATGGGTGTTATGGTTGAGAAGAAGAGCTGGGATTTAGGTGCTGATATTTATACACCTGATAAACCTGGTGATGCGCTTCGCTCTCTTAAAGACCCAGCGTCTATTCCAAACCCATTAAAACCAAGTGAAGGTTACCCAGATCACTATAGTAAACGTTACACTGGAACAGCTGATAATGGCGGCGTTCATATTAACAGCAGTATTAACAATAAAGCTGCATACTTAGTATCTGAAGGCGGGGATCATTACGGCGTGAAAGTAACTGGAGTGGGCCGTGAAGCGACAGAAAAAATTTACTACCGTGCTCTTACGAAATATTTAACTGCAAACTCTGACTTCAAAATGATGCGTCAAGCGGCACTTCAGTCAGCTGAAGATTTATACGGTAAAAACTCTAAAGCTGTACAAGCTGTAACGAAAGCTTATGATGCAGTAGGTGTAAAATAATAAGAGAAAAGACCTGACATCCTAGTCAGGTCTTTTCTTTATCCCGCTATCCGCAAATGATGAAATTTCCACTTTATTTAGTCGCGAATACCTAATGCGATTTTCGCCATACGTGACATACGTTCTTTCGACCACGGTGGATTCCAAACGACATTTACTTCTATTTCATTAACTTCAGGTACGTTTGTTGATAATACTTTTTTAACGTCTGATACGATTTGCCCAGCCATTGGACAACCGATAGAAGTCATAGTCATCGTAATGACAGCATTATTATTTTCATCTGCTGTAACATCATAAACTAATCCAAGATTAACGATATCAACACCTAGTTCAGGGTCAATAACAGCTTCTAAATTGGCAAGTAATTTATTTTCAAATGCTTCTTGTGACATAAGCAGCCCCTCCTACACTTTAATGATATCGATTCTCATTATAACGGAAATGAGCATAATGTGCAGGAAATGAGCTCAAAAAAATATCCCTCTTCGCAAGAGGGATATTTTTTGAACATCTATTCTGTTTTAAAATGAGATACGAGCTGATCTAACTCTTCAACTGTTTGTTTCATTTTTCTAGCAGTTACTGTCATTTCATTCATAACAATAACTTTCTGTTCAGCAGATTGTGCCGTTGCGGCAGTTTCGCTGGATACTTCAGTAGAGATAGAAGCGATGTTATTAAGTGAAGCATTCATTTCTTCAGCACTTGCAGCCATTTCTTCAGCAGTTGCTGATATATCTTGCATTTGAGTAGATACTTTATTTACTTGTTCCACAATTGTTGTGAAAGAAGTACCAGCTTCACGAATAACATTGATACCTTCAAATGCTTCAGAACGGCCTTGAGACATCATAGAGCTAGCAGTTTCTGTATCATTTTGAATTTGATGTAGTAATTGATTAATGTCTGTTGCAGCTGTTTTAGATTGTTCAGCAAGTTTTCGAACTTCGTCAGCTACGACAGCAAATCCTTTTCCTTGCTCGCCAGCACGAGCAGCCTCAATAGAAGCATTTAAAGCAAGTAAGTTTGTTTGCTCAGCAATATTAGAAATAGATTGTACAGCAGTATCAATATATTTCGTATGAGTGATTAGACGTTCAACCACTTCTGACGTAGCATTTACAGCTTCGTGTATTGTTGTCATTTGTGAAACAGATTTTTGGATAACCGTACTTCCATCGCTAGCATGTTCAGATGTGGCAACAGCAAGTTCCGCTACAGATGAAGCAGATTCAGCGATGCGCTGAACACTTACTGCCATATCATCCATTGCAGTTGAACTTTCTTCCATACTAGAAGTTTGTGATTGAATACTTGCATTTAAGTTGGACATCGAGCTTTGGACTCTTAATGTCGCCTCACGTGATGTATTCGTTTTTTCTAGCATATTTTCAGAAGCGGTTTGTACTTCCACTGATGTTTTTTGAACGCGATTAATGATATGTTGTAGGTTTTCTAACATTTTATTAAATGATGTTGCGATAGCACCGATTTCATCGTTGCTATTTACTTGTAGACGTGCCGTTAAGTCACCTTCTTGAGAGGCTAATTCTTTTAGTTTTGTATCAATTTGTTGAATTGGTTTCACAAGTTTACCAGAGAACCACCATGCAAGAATAATTGCAACGACAATACAAATAACAAGTGATAGAAAGACTGCATATTCAATTCCTAGTGAAGATTGATCAATTTGTTCAATAGATTGTTCACGTAATTTAGCTTGTTCATTACTGTAATTTGTGAAGTCACCAATTACTTTATAGACCGTTCCGTTTTCTGAAGAAGCTACTTGTAAAGCTTCTTCCCATTTTTGTTCTTTTGCAAGAGTGAATACTTTTTCTTCAACGAACTTTCTCCAAGTAGACCCTAATTCCATTGTACTTTTTACGGACGAAGGAAGATTTGGATTAGAAAGAAGTTTATCTTTTGAATCCTCAAGACGTTTACTCATCTCATTAAACTTGTCTAATTCGACTTGATCATGTTGTAGTAAATAACCCCTTAAAGCAGATAGCTGTACTTGATAAGCGTCTCCACGTTCTTTCAATTCTGTTGCCAGTGGAGAAATTTCTTTTTGTAATGTTTCAGCTTTACGAGATTGGTCAATAGCAAAAAATAAAATAAAAGCTAAGGCGATGCCAAATAAAGCGCAAATCGTTCCCATCATGAACATAAGTTTTTTTCTGATACTTACAAAATTCATATAATTAAAAGCCTCCTTTGTGAAATCTTAGTATTAGAATTAATAAATGTAAAAAATTGAAAGAAAGCTTTACTCCAGTTGGAATAAAGCTTTCTTATTTCCTTTAGGAATTATAGCAGACGGAATGAGAGATAGAAAGAGATATTTTAAATTGAAAAAAGAGAGACTGTAAAATTTTCTTTCCTATACCTTTGGGCTTGTGTCATTACAAGCGAAAGGTTCACTTTAAGCGTTTGTTTTGAAATGAGAGACGAGAACTTCAAGTTCTTGTACGATTGTTTTCATTTCAGATGATTTGTTAGCCACGATACTCATTTTGTTTACTTGATCACCAGCTGAATGTGCTGTTTGTAATGTTTCTGCAGCAACTTCATTTGAAATAGAGGCGATATTATTTAAAGCTGCGTTCATTTCTTCAGAGCTTGCAGCCATCTCTTCAGCAGTTGCAGACATTTCTTGCATTTGCGTAGAGACTTTGTTAATGTGGTTAACAATTTCTGAGAATGAAGATCCGGCAGTACGAATAACAGTAATTCCTTCAGAAGCTTCTGCTTGACCTTGTGTCATCATGTCATTTGCTATTTTAGTATCGGCTTGAATTTGATGCAGTAAATGGTTAATGTCAGTTGCGGCTAGTTGAGATTGTTCAGCAAGTTTTCGAACCTCATCAGCAACAACAGCGAATCCTTTTCCATGTTCACCAGCACGAGCTGCTTCAATAGAAGCATTTAAAGCGAGTAAATTTGTTTGCTCGGCGATATTCGAAATAGATTGAAGTGCAGTATCGATATGATTTGTATGTGTAATGAGTCGCTCAACTACTTGTGATGTAGCGTTAACAGCTTCGTTAATTGTGTGCATTTGTGTAATAGATTTCTCAATGACTTTATTCCCATCATCTGCTTTTTCTGAAGTTGTGACAGCTAAACTAGTAACAGAAGAGGCGGACTCAGCGATACGCTGAACACTTGTTGCCATGTCATCCATTGCAGTTGAACTTTCTTCAATGCTAGAAACTTGTGAACGAATATTGTGTTCAAGAGCATTCATAGTTTCTTGGGTCCTTGCGGTATTTTCCATAGAAGCAGTCGTTTCGATAAATACATTTTCGGAAGCTTCTTTTACACTTGTTGATGTTTGTTGAACTTGTTTTATTATATGCTGTAAGTTAGTGAGCATTTGATTAAAGGAATTTGCAATGTCACCTATTTCATCTTTACTTGTTACGTGTAATCTAGCCGTTAAATCTCCATCTTGAGAAGCTAATTCTTTTAACTTCTCATCAATTTGTCGAATTGGTTTAACGAGTTTACCAGAGAACCACCATGCTAATAAAATAGACGTTAATGTACATGTAATGAGTGAGAAGAAAATAATATATTGAATAAGTGATGAAGAAGACTCGACGTCAGCAATTAATGCGTCACGTTTCTCATTCTCTTCATTTGTATATTTATTAAAACGATCTAAAAGATCATTTACATAATCTGTTTGTGCTAAAGCAATTTTGGATGCTTCGTCCCATTTTCCTTCACGAGCAAGAGGTAGTACCTCATTATCTATGACGCTACGCCATTTTCCCCCCATTAAAATAGCTTCTTTCATTCCTTCTGGGAGCTTCTTGTCACTTGTTACTTTCTCTCTAGTATCAGCTAATTTTTTCCCTTCTCGGTTGAACTTATCTAATCCTTTTTGATCATGTGATAGTAAATATTCTTGTAAACCAGCAACTTGTGCTTGGAACCAATCGCCACGTTCTTTTAAAATCGTCGCTCTTTTTGATACATCATTTTTTAACGTTTCGATTTCACTTGCTTGATTCATGGCGAATGAAAGAATAACTATAAGAGCAATGCTAAATAAAGAAGAAATGCTTAAGAGTGTGAACAGTAGTTTTTTTCGAATACTAACATATTTCATCGTTACCCCTACCCTCATTTAAACTGTTTATTATGATTTATTGATATTTAAACGAAATTAATAAAAACATTATTATGAAGTTATTAATCTGTTCAATGAAAATTATAGCAGATAATGGAAGGAGTCAGATTGGTATTAGAAAAAGTTCTTAAAATGTATACATTTGCATATCATAAAATTCATAAATAAATATTAGAAATGCTATTGAAATTTGAAATGACATCATGTATACTTCTAATTAGTTGATAACGATTATCAGTATCAACTAAAAACATTACTCTTCGTTATGTTGGTCATACCCCTTTTTGACGACGTAAGTCAGAGACGAAATGTTGAAATATCTTGTGTCCTATTCTACAGAATTATGGTAATCTCCAACCTCAACTTATATGCGTGAGCATGCAAAAAGGATCCTATCCGTGAAGGGATCCTTTTTTGCATGCTGTCGCAATTATTGTATATAGACCAGGGATACGTTCTTCGATTCCTTCCGGTGCAGTAGAAGGGAAGATCCATCTTTGGTGAGGTCCGTGTTCTTCAACTAGTTTTTCAATTTTAAAATGTTCTTCCGCGAGCGTTGTAATAATTTCTCCTAACGTCCAGCGACGGATGGTTGTTTTAGGTAACGATTCTTTCTGTGCTTCTGTAAGAAGGATACTATAAGCAACATCATCTTCAATCAATTCTTCATCAAAATAATTTCCACTTGCTCGAAATGATGGATGGTCTACTCCTAATAGCTTTGTGTATATTGGATGGTAATCGCGAAGGATAAGTATTCCACCGGGCTTTAGTAGTTGAGAGATTGTTGTAAAAAGTGGTTTTAAATCTAGAAAGTAATGAAGTACACCAAGTTCCAGTAATACGATATCAAATGATTTGGAGAGATTTACATCTAGTACATCAGAAACGATGTAATGAATAGAGACGCCTGCGGCTTCCACAAGTTCATTTGCATATTTTGCATTACTTGCTGAAATATCAACAACTGTTACGTCAGCTCCTAAAAGAGCGAGTGCGACAGCTTTATTTCCTTTTGAGCCGAGTAAATTAATAATACATTTTCCTTTTGGAGATTGTATGTAAGGTAAATAATGTGCTACTTCGCGAGTGGGATCTTTCATGATTTTTTTCGCATAATCAGCTGGTGCCCCGTGGCGATTCGTCCAAGCTTCATAAGCAGCTGTATTCCAGCTTTTTTCATTTATAGTGCTTAGTTGTTGTTGGTTCAATGTTATCACTCCTTTTGTGAACGTATAGGTATTCGGCGGGAGGATGGGATTTCCTTTTCGTTCTGGATAAAAGTTTGATTTTTCTGTGATTAAGTCGTACAATACTTGTTATACGTAAAAGCGTTGAAAAGGAAAAGTAGGATGAACACATTCTTTCCAGAGAGCTTCGGTAGCTGAGAAGAAGCAAGAATATTCATTTGAACAATGGCCTTTGAGCTTCGTCCTGAACTTATCAAATGATAATAGTAGGCGGCGACGAGAGTTGGTACTCGTTATCAAAACCACAGTATAAGAGCATATAGCTCCGTACTTGTTAAGGCTAATTATGTGAGTAATTGGCGAAATAAGGTGGTACCGCGACTGTTTATACAGCCCCGCCCTTATCTTTTTTAAGATAAGGGCGGGGCTTTTTATATTTAAAAGGAGGAATGTAAGATGAGTATTTTTATTGGAGGCGCTTGGCCGTATGCAAATGGTTCGTTACACCTTGGCCATATTGCGAGTTTGTTACCTGGAGATATTTTAGCGCGTTATTACAGGGCAAAAGGTGAGAATGTGCTGTATGTTTCAGGGAGTGATTGTAATGGAACACCGATTGCAATTAGAGCAAAACAAGAAGGTGTGACAGCGAAAGAAATTGCTGATAAGTATCATGAAGAGTTTGAACGATGTTTTCGTAGCCTTGGTTTTACTTATGATTGCTATACACGTACAGATAGTGAGCACCATCATGAAACGGTTCAAAATGTTTTTTTACGTTTATTAGAAGAAGGACATATTTATAAAAAAACAGTGGAACAAGCGTATTGTGAAACGTGTACGCAGTTTTTACCGGATCGTTATGTAGAAGGAATATGTCCACATTGCCATGAAGCAGCAAGAGGAGATCAATGCGATGCTTGTTCTGCTATTTTAGATCCTCTCGATTTGTTAGAAAAGAAATGTAAGTTATGTGGTAGTACGCCATCTGTAGAGGAAACAGAGCATTTCTATTTTGCATTGCATACATTTCAGCAGCAAATTAAAAGGACTGTAGAAATTGCCAAACAAACAGGGACATGGCGCGACAATGCGATTCAACTAACAGAGAGATATGTAAAGGAAGGATTACTAGATAGGGCCGTATCACGTGATTTGCCAATTGGGGTACCAATTCCAGTAGAAGGGTATGAAGATAAGAAAATTTACGTATGGATTGAAGCAGTGACAGGCTATTATTCAGCGAGTAAACATTGGGCTGAAGAAACAGGGAAAGATGATCAAGAGTTTTGGGATAGCGAAGCGAAAACATATTATGTGCACGGAAAGGATAATATTCCGTTTCATTCCGTCATTTGGCCAGCGGTATTACTTGGAATAGGGGAGGAAGCAATCCCGCGTCATATCGTTTCGAATGAATATTTAACAGTTGAAAAAAGAAAATTATCTACAAGTAAAAACTGGGCAGTATGGGTGCCTGACATATTAGAACGCTATGATCCAGATTCTATTCGTTACTTTTTAACCGTCAACGCACCAGAAAATCGCGATACTGATTTTTCATGGCGGGAATTTATTTACAGTCATAATAGTGAATTATTAGGTGCATACGGGAACTTTGTGAACCGGACATTAAAGTTTATCGAAAAATATTATGGTGGTATCGTGCCGAAGGGAAGTATTGAGGTAGAGCTGAAAGATAAAGTAGAAGGATTATATAAGCGTGTAGGAGAGGCGATTGAGCAAACTAAATTTAAGGTGGCGCTAGAAACAATATTTGATACAGTACGTTTTGCAAATAAATATTTTGATGAAAAGCAGCCTTGGAAACAAAGAGAAGATGATCCAGTTTCATGTGAAGAAACGATTTATAACTGTGTATATCTTATCGCTAATTTTGCCCATCTCCTTGAACCATTTTTACCATTTTCAAGTGAAAGAGTTCGAAACACATTGTCGATTGTGAACCGAAATTGGGAACCGCAAAATACGTTGCCAAGTAGAATTGATAGCGTGCAGCCATTATTTGAGCGAATCGATGTAAAACAAATTGAGCATGAGATAGAGAAGCTGTATGGAGCGGTAAAATGAGATAGAGAAAAAGACCTTTCAAGTAAATGAAAGGTCTTTTGTTATGCAGTATGATTCTCTTTCTTATCTTTCAAAAAGAAAAGTACAGCAAGGATTACAAGAATAATAGCTGCAATATCATACGTTATTTTAAATGTAGTATTAAAGTTTAAGTACTCTACGAAAGGAGTTTTCACTGCTCCTGCATATATACAAACGGGAACGAGAAGTAAATCGTAAAATTTCTTTTCTTTCATATATCTTATTAGGAAGAAGATACACATAATAGCAAAAAATACGATGCTTAAAATAGTCATTTATACCTCCAGATAAATTTACTTATTTTAATTGCAGTTATATCTTTTATATAAATTCTGTATTTTTTCAAGCGCTATGCACGCGATTTTGTTTCCTTTCTTTCCTAGCCGTAAGCAGCTGAGGAGTGAAGATTCCAACCAATATAAAAATAATTCCAATCCACTGCATGAACGTTACGACTTCATGTACAAGTGTAATAGAAGCAATAATAGCAGTTGGTAATTCAGCTGCACCTAATATCGTACCAAGCCCTGTTCCAACCTTTGGTACACCGATTGAAAAACAAATGACAGGTACGACAACACCGAACAAGCCGAGGAAGAAAGCATATTTCCATAGGCCAGCTTGCAAAGCACCGTCTGTTAAAAAGGTTGGCGGAAAGAATAGGCATACGATAAGAGTAGCACTTGTTGTCATAAGAAAGCTTTTCGTATAAGGCGGAACATCCGTAGCGACGCGCCCGCTTGCAAAAACATAGAATGAAAAAGAGACCGCAGCTAATAGCCCAAAGATAATCCCTTTCGTAGAAAAACTTTGTCCGAGGCCTTCAAATACACCACCTGCAAACAATGTACCAGCAAATAAAATAAGGATAGATATGATCTTATCGTGGCTTGGAAATGTTCGATTTGCAATGGCTTCGATAATGACACCAATCCAAGTGAACTGAAAGAGTAGGACGACAGCGATAGATGCGGGTAGTTCTTCTACAGAAATAGCATAAAAAATCCCAGTCATACTCATTGTTGTTCCGACGGTTAGTAATGAAAAAAATTGTTTTTTTGTTACTTTATGACGTGAAAAGAAAAGAACGAGTAGAAATAGTCCAATCCATCCGAAGACATATTGTCCCCCTAGTAGTTGATGTGCTGAAAATCCATTTATGAATCCGAGTTTGAAAATAGTTGAAAGTATGCCGTAGCTGCAAGCACCGAATAAAACGAGCAATGAATATTTAAACTTTTCCATAAAAAAATCCTCCTTTTAAGTAATAAAAAAACGCCCGCTATCCAAATAAGGATAACGGGCGAACGAAACAGAGTAAGACACTCTACAAAATTCCGCCACTCACACATGAAGTATGAGTTTGGGGTATGTAATTATAGTGAATGTTACATTGCTTTTGGGAATACAATGGAGCATTTTACACCTTGAGCTGTGTTTTGTATCCCGTAAGGAAACTGATGTTTATCTAATATTTGTTTCACGATATATAATCCAAGACCACTACCTTGTACTAACCCGTGTTTATCAGGGTTTGCGCGATAGAAAGGCTCAAATAAATGAGCAAGTTTATCTTCATCAATTTGTGAACCTGTATTTAATACTTCTAATGCGTAACCATTTGGTTTTTCATAAAGCTTTATATATACGTGCTGATGGTCAATTGTATAATGAATTGCATTTGAAATAATGTTAAAAATAGCAGTTTGAATAAATTTAGGATCAGCTAAAATTTGTACGTCGTGTTTAATATTAGATTGTACATTTAATTGTTTTACAGATACAAAGTAATCTACTTTCTTCATAACATCCTCAATAATATTAGATAAAGAAATGACTTCTAAATTCGGTTTAAATTGAGGGTTTTGTATTTTGGATAATTCCGACATTTTTTCCGTTAATATGTTAATGTCTTGCATCATCTCGTAGGAACGTTTCAAATACTTATCTCTATCTTTATAAGCTCCAATTCCGTGAATCATGCCATCTAGTTGTCCCATGACGGCTGCGATTGGTGTTTTTAATTCATGGGACACCATAGACATAAATTCTTTACGAGATTGTTCTAATTGTTGTTCCTTCTTGAGCTCGTTTCTTAAATCTTGATTGCTTGCATGTAAATTCTTCACAATATTTGGTACTTGTGAAGCAGCTACTTGCAAATTAAAATCTGTTTGATCTGCATTTTTGTTAAGTAGCTTTTTATCGGAGAAATCAAGATTCATAATATCTTTTAAAGCATCACTCATATATTGAAAAGGTTTGGCAATTAGTTTTGTATAAATTAATGATCCGAGTAGTGATAATGCAAGCATTGTCGCGCCAATATGTGGAGCTAATTGCTGCAACGCATCTGCTAACTTTGGATTATCATTTGTATCATTTGTTTTACTTGCTGCATTTTGTGTATGTAAGGCATCATTATTAGCGGCTTTCTTTTCTGCTTCTGTAGGCGGATTAGAAGTGCTATTTTTCCCCGAAAGATTTTGTGTATGTTCTTTTGCCTTTGCAGTTTGGCTAGGCTGCAAAAGGTGATTGATAGCTGTAGAAAGAGATTTATAATCTATAATAGAAGATTGGAAA
Source organism: Bacillus sp. ISO11 (assembly GCF_003458115.1). Lineage (NCBI taxonomy): Bacteria > Bacillati > Bacillota > Bacilli > Caryophanales > Bacillaceae > Bacillus > Bacillus sp. ISO11. The sequence goes on from NZ_QXCO01000007.1 coordinate 111,920, forward strand.
TTAGAAATACTCCCCTTTGACACAGCTTTATTTTGCTTCGTTTTACTTCCGTCGTTTTGCTTATCTGAATCGGCCTGTTCTGTAGTCGGCGTTCCATTTTCTTTCGCAAAACGTTCTTTATCGTAGTTTGAAGCTAGAAAGTAAATAATTTGATAAAGACAAAGTGATAAAAGAATACAAAATAATAAGGTTTTGATGAAAATATTTTTGGTGATGTTGTCTTTGCTACGATTCGATTTTGTAGCCAATGCCTTTCACCGTTTTAATATAAGGAATTCCTAATTTTTTTCTTAAGTTTTTAATATGTGTATCTATAACTCTTACATCACCATAATGTTCATAGCCCCATACCTTATTCAACAAATCACTTCTTGATAATACTTTTCCTCGATTTTGCAGTAAAGTATAAATAATTTCAAATTCTTTTGTTGTCAATTCAATTTGATTACCATGAACATAAGCTGCATATGCTGTAGAGTTTAACATCAATTCATGGAATTGTAGTATAGTTGCAGCTTCTGCTTCCTTCGTTGCTGCCCTTCTTAATACAGCCTCTACACGCTTAATAAATACAGTGTAATGGAACGGTTTCGTAATATAGTCATCAATACCTAACTCAAATCCTTTAATTTCACTTTCTTCATTATGTAAGCCTGTTAACATAATGATTGGTACATCAGATTGTCCTCGCATAATTTTACAAATACTATAGCCATCTATATCTGGTAACATTACATCGAGGAGGACAAGATCGTATGAATTTTTTTGGAAAAGAAGAATACCTTCTGTTCCGGCACCAACTACATCAACGGTAAAGTTTTGTGCCATTAGAAATTCACGAATCAGTTCTTGTATATCTGGGTTGTCTTCAATCACCAGTATATGCGTCATAGTAACACCTCCTAAATAACGCTTTTTACTGCAATATTCGAATTCATCATTTTTCGAGTGACTCAGATTGTTTATACATATAATAAGCCCCCGCTATAAAATAATCATGAAGGTAGCAAGGGGAATAGTTTAGTGTTACTGAATAATTCAGAATTACAGTAGTTCTATTATAGTATGTATTATAAAATTTATAAAATATTATAACTGTATAATTTTAATATCTACGTTTATCAATGTTTAGATATTAGCTAATCAAATCTATTCCTATTATATATGTAAATACAGTTGTTTTGCTACTGTAAATGAATAAATAAAATAAGCCAAGACATAAAATTCTTGGCTACACATAAATCTTGTTTTTAGGCTATTTTACAGTGACAGTAGCTTGCTGCTGAACGCGCTCAAATAACCAGTGTATATCATTGTTATACATACGAATACAACCAAGTGTTGTCCATTTGCCGATTGCTTGATTATTGTTAGTTCCGTGAATCGCATAAGTTGTTCCGTAAGTTCCTGCCATATTTAATCCGAGCCAACGGTCACCAAGTGGATTACGTGGATCGCCGCCTTTAATTTTTCCTGTATAATAAGGGCGGTTTTTAATTTTATTTACGATTTGAAAAGTGCCTTTAGGTGTAGGTGTTGCAGCTTTTCCAGTAGCGACAGTAAAACTTTTTATAAATTTTCCATCCTGATAATAATCCATTTTATTTAACTGAGTGTCTACGATTAATTGATCTTTCGTTGTAGCTGCCTCTGCACTAGCGAATGGAAGAGTTAAAAATCCTAATGATAATAGTGCGCTTAATAATAATTTTTTCATTGTTATTCTCCTTTTACTATCGTAATAGTCTTACATACAATGAAGTTGTAATCCTCGTAATGCTTTATTTACATTTTCATCTAATGTTTCAAAGAATGTAGTGATTTTGCTGTTGTGTTTGTTGTTATCAATAAGTAATCTTTCATTTAATAAAAGCTCACCACGTAGGCCAAAACTTTGAACTTGAATATTTAGCTCATCTTCATTTTCAGAAATGATTGGTAAGAAATAGTGAAAAGCTTTTGTTGGAATGATGTAGCTTTTGCCAATCATGCTTTCTTGATTTGAATTAATCCATTTTTTCGTGACAATTTTAATATTCTTTTTTGAAACGATAAAAGATAGTGTTGTAGATTTTGTTAAACTTACGTCAAATTCACTTGTTTCACATATTTGTAAATTAAAAACGGTTTCATTTTGATGAGATTCAACATTTGTATTAATAAAATCGTGCATTTTATATGCTTCCATTTCGTATTCACCCTTTTTTCAATTTCGAAAAACGACTTATATTTATTCAAATTAATGCTTAGTCATATATTGGTTAAATTTTTCAACAAATTCCGATATAATCTTACAATACGTATATGAAGCTAATATGAAGTTAGCATGAGTTTGTGATGGTTTTTTATTGAGAACAAAATAAGAGAGCTTTTTTAGTGCTAAAAAATGGATAAAATCTGCATGTTATTAATGCGTCTTTTCGCTATTTCGACTTGGAAAATAATTTTTATTATTTAATAAAGAACGAAAATCATTAGTGTGACCCTTACAAAAATGTAATAAAAATGTAAGCTATTGTGATAGTTATTTCGACAATTTTTTTATACAATAATAGTAAGAAGTTGTACGGGATTGAAAGGAGAGATGACATGGAATGGATTCATGAATTATTTCAGCAATACGGGTATTATGTTGTACTTGTCGGCTTGCTGTTAGAATATATTGCACTTCCGTTTCCGGGAGAGCCAACATTAGCATATGCGGGATTTTTAGCACATAAGGGTGATTTAAGTTTACCGATTTTAATTATTCTATCCTTTATTGGGACAAGTGTAGGAATGACGATTCAATACTTTTTAGGAAATAAATTAGGTATGCCTTTCATTCAAAAGTATGGGAAATACGTATTTTTAACACAAAGAAAAATTGACTTAACGAGAATGTGGTTTGATAAGTATGGGTACTTCCTAATTTTTATTGGTTTCTTTATTCCTGGTGTACGTCATTTCACAGGATACTTTGCAGGAATTATTAATTTACCATTCCGTCGTTTTGCCATTACAATTTATTCAGGCGCTCTATTTTGGGTATCATTCTTCTTAATCGGTGGTTACTGGTTAGGTGGAAACTTACATGATATCTTTGGAGTGCTAGAAGGTCATATCGGTAAAATTATTTTTGGAGTTATTGTGATTGTAGCGGTTACGTTAGGTATTCGTTTCCGTAAGCAGTTAAAACGAGTATTACTACAAAACGCAAGTTAATATGAAATCCATTCTATGTCAGAATTTAGGAAGGCAGTGCAAAAGCACTGCCTTCTTTATTTTATTTTTAAGACTATGTTTAATGCACATTTTACATTCTTTATAGGAATTTGATACAAGATAAGAAATAAGTATCTTGTCAATTATTATAGTCGTAATGACAAATATAATTGACAAAAATAAGGATATTATTTACAATTTGAATTAAATAAATGAAAAAGAGGGAAGACATGAAGCTTCAAAATCGAGTGAGGGAATTGCGAGCAAAGCATCGTTTATCACAAGGGGATTTAGGGAAAGCGATTGGATCATCACGGCAAACGATTAGTTTAATTGAGCGTGGGGATTATGCACCATCTATCGTATTGTCGTTAAAAATCGCACAAATTTTCAATGTACCGGTGGAGGAAATATTTACGTTAGTAGAGGGGGAAGAGGACGATGAAGAGTAAGCGAAAAAAACAATTTGATTCTGTGGGGAAAATAGCATTAAGTATGATAGGAGGATTTTTAACGTCTTATATAGCTTTAAATTTACTCTCGGATGAACCGAGAAAATTATCATCCAATACATTTATAGGTATATGTACTATTTTTGGAATTTTAATGATGTACTATACTTGGAAGAATACACGTATGTTAGCAGAGGCACGCGATGAAGAAGAGAGCGTACAAGGCAGAAAATTAGGCATTATAAGTATATATTTACGTGTAGGTGATATAGTGACGCAGGCATGGTTTGTATATGCAGTTATTACATGTAGACGTGCACTGTTGCAGGATACAAATGTTTCATTTGCGGTGTGGAATTTAGTAGCTTCTATTGTTTGTTTAACTACTGTAGTAATTATCGGACTCATAACAAAAAATCGTTATAATAAGCTATATCCTGAACAAGGTGTAACGTATATGGAATCTATGAAAATGTGGACGAAAAACGCAGATGAAGGATTAAAGCACATTGTGCATGAGGCTGGATATAAAGCATATGAATTTACGAATACAATATTGGCATATGTATGGTGGGCTGCCGTTATATATACAGCTGCTAGTAATATAGATTTTGTATTAATTGGCTTAATCTCATTTATTTGGATATTGCATCTTGGGAAGTTCATGTACGAAATGCAAAGGAAAATGATTTATTAAGGGGAGAAAAAGGTGGATATTTTAAGAAGGCCAGCTGGCTCAATGACAGTGGCGTTAATTCTGTCCATTTTATACGGAGTAATCCGAACTGGGAAATTAGAAGTAATTTTGAACCTATGGGCAATAGTTGGAATTTCATTATTAGTGTTAGCCATTCATGAGCTAGGACATGTAGTATTTGGTGTAATAGGTGGTTTAACATTTAAATTTATGACAGTAGGACCCATTACTATTCAAAAAGAAAAGGGAAAATTACGCATTCGAGCAAATAAATTATGGGCTTACTTTGGAGGCGTTGCAACACTAGTACCACCTTCTATAGAGACACCGAATCTTTCGAAAAAATGGGCGTGGCTCACTTTAGGTGGACCAATTACGAGTTTACTGTTTGGTATTACTTCCGGTTACATATACATGGTGAGTTATTATCAATATCTTTTATATTTTTCCTTTTTCCATTTTGCAATCTTTGCGGTTACAATTGTGCCGATAAAAGGAACGCTTATGAGTGATGGGATGCAATTTCTTATTTTAATTAAAGATGATGAAAGAGCTAGAAATCATTTATATGAGATTCAAATATCGAGTGAGTTATTTAGTTATAAAAGACCGAAAGATTGGGATGAAAGATTAGTAGAATTGAGTGAGGAGAAAATAAAAGAGAATAAAGGGATAAGAGAGATAATGAGTAGACTTATGCTTGTCTTTTTTGCTCGTGCAGATCAAGAGGGAATGGAAAGAGCGATACCGTATATAGAAAGAATTGTTCAACTACCTGTAACGAAAGAAAATAAGTTTTTCGTTAGTAGTTTTCATAGTTGGTATCTTTTATATAAAGCCCTTTATGAGATGGATAGTCTTTCTTTGCAAGAAGCAAAGGAACATGCAAAGGCTATTACAAAAATGGACTTAAACGGATATTATCGTACACAAGGAATTATCAAATATTTAGAGAATGATTTAGAAGCTTCCCATACTTATATGAAGAAAGCTGATAAAGAATTAAAGAGCGCCGAGAAGAGTGAGATTGGATATTTACAATTAGAAAGAGAATGGTTTGAGCAGTTGAAGGTGAGGGTATCTTACGATGGATGAGGTATCCTCTTTTTTCTATGTCGCCTTATGCCGTTCCATAAACAGCCTGGGGCGAGTAAAATGAGATAAGAAGAGCAAAGCTTGGAGGAAGTAAATATGGAAATTTTATCAATTATTTTGATAGTCTTGCTCATTTATGTTGTTTTTAAAGTGGCATATGTAGCATTAAAGATACTCGCGATCCTATTAATTATCTTTTTAATCGTAGAGTTCGGCAGTAAGTTGCTTGGGGGATAGGGTATATTGTGCGTTTCGAGTGTCGAAGGTTGTCGTTAAATCGATATCTTGTGTTGAACCGTTGATATAATGAAAAAATCGTTGATATAAGTGGAGAAATGATCGATATATTTGAAAAATCGTTGATATATTTTAGTGAATACGAAGTGGGGTATGTGGAAAAGAAGTTGCCGTTGGGTAGCTTCTTTTTATTGTAGTGGCAGGGTATAGAGCATAAATAGGTTGCCGAAAATTGCCGGTAAGTCGATATCCTGTGTCGAACGGTCGATATAATGAAAAAATCGCTGATATAAGTGGAGAAATCGCCGATATATATGGAGAATCGCTGATATAATCCGGTTGGTACTGGATGGGGTATGTGAGAAAGAAGTTGCCGTGAGGGCAACTTCTTTTTATCGTGATGCGGGGTATGCAAACCAACATAAAAAAGCTGGAAGAGTATCTTCCAGCTTAAGAGTTACTTTCAATTTGACGACCGCTATCTTCTTCAGTGTCTTGTAATAGGTTGAATACGTCTGCTAGGCAGAATGCAATGAACCAAGTCCATAGACCGTGGAAGAAAGCTGAGCTTAATTGAAGTGGTAATGTATAGTTTGTCATTGAGTAGGAAATACATCCACCAACGATTCCGATCATTGTTAATAACATTGTTTTTTGAGCATTTTCTTCTGGATTGAAGAGGAAGTAAATGTATCCGCCTAAAATTGAAGCGCTTACAAGCGTTTCGATTCCATTAAAAATGATATTCTCTCCAAGCTGAGTGTTTGTCCAGAAGCAGATTGTTCCGCCGATAATAGCAAACAGGACAGCTATTGTATATCGTATATATTGATTCATATGTTCATCTCCCTATGTAATAAGATGATTTGGAAGTCAAAAAGGTAGGTATAGTATATTGAAGTGAGTTTTAATTGTACGTATCTTTTTATAAAAAGATCATTGAAGAGTAACTAAGATGATCGGTTGTTTAAACCGTTACGTGTATGGTGTCTGAAATATACCCGACTGCTCGTTTCTTTTTGCTTGTAAAATAAGAGAAACTTCCAAGTCTATATACTCTTTTTTTTGTGAGTCTGCTTTCATTATAACACATTTAGGGACATAATAATAGAATTATCTGATTTTGTAATAAGTGTAAAAAATAAAAAGCGTAAGGAAATACCATTAACGGTGCAGTTTAGTGGAAGAAGGATTTTAATTTATTATGATGAAATATGTAATCAAGGTGAAATCTAAGAATGAGGCCTAAATACTATAAAAAATGTTTTATAGCATGAATGTAAGGGAGGAGAGCTAACTTGGAGTTCACAACAGAAAGATTAATAATTAGACCTTTTAAGAGTACTGATTTACAGGATGTATTTGCTATTTATAATAGTGATGATACATGTAAGTTCCTATTACATAATAAGTGGACTCATGAAGATATGCAGGAAAGATTTAATAAGAAGCTAGCAAATAATGTACTTACTAAAGAAACAATATTAAGTTTGGCAGTTATATACAAAACTAAAGTAGTTGGTGATTTATCAGTATGGTACACAAATATGAAAGACACTGTTGAGATTGGTTATAGTTTTTCAAATGAAGTAGCTGGGAGAGGTTTGGCAACAGAAGCAGTAAGTAGTTTGGTATTGAAATTATTTAATGAATGTAATGTACATCGTATACAGGCTAATCTTGATGCACGTAATACAGCTTCACAAAAATTGTGTGAACGAATAGGCATGAGAAAGGAAGCCCATTTCATACAAGATTTTTGGAATAAAGATGAATGGACAGATAGTATTGTATATGGAATGCTATCCTCCGATTTGTAGTAATAAACTTAGTGATTTTATTATGCTAAAAGGTACGTTAGTTGAATAACAAAGGGCATAACATATATGACTAATATGTTATGCCCTTTAATTTATTAACCTGTTTTATATGCGTTTGAAACGGCCGACAATTTCAACTGTTTCAGTAATGTTCATAAATGCTTTGTTATCCACTTGACGGATAATACGTTTCATTTCGCCTAACTCATAGCGAGTCACGACAGTGTAAATCATTTTTTTCTTATGGTTTGTATAGCCGCCGACAGCGTCTACCATTGTCACCCCGCGTATGCCGTGATGTAGTAGTGCGCTTTTTATTTCCTCGCCTTTTTCTGTAATAGTCATTATCGTTAATTTAATATGTTTCGTATGCACAGCGTCGATAACTTTGCTGACTACAAATCGACTAATTAACGTATAAAGTGTAATATCCCATCCGAAAATAAAACCTGCTGCTACAAGTAAGATTAAGTTGAATACAAATATGATTGCTCCAATTGAAACATCTCGATATTTCGCTACAATCAATCCAACAACATCAAAACCACCTGTTGAAGAAGCAAATCGGAATATAATTCCTGAAGCTGCTCCGCAGATAACACCACCGAATACAGAAGAAAGTAAAATATCGTCTGAAACTTGGTGTACCGGGATAATGTTCATCGCTAACGATGACACAGCTACAAAGTACGCTGTTAAAAAGGTTGTCTTCTTTCCTAAGTAAAAGTGACTTAAAATAAGAAGAGGAATGTTTAGTAAAAAGATAAGTGCACCGATATTGTAGTGCATTAAATAACCGATAATCATCCCTACACCAGCGAATCCACCGCTAATCATATTATGCGGGATAAAAAACATATTCATAGAAATTGCATACAAAATAGAAGCTATAAAAATAACAACCAACTGTATCATAAATTCTAAGTGAAATGTTTTAGCTGCTGGGAAGGATAAAAAGGCGGTGTCGGGAACGTAATCGGCGTCTCCTAGTTGACCCATAGTATGTTTCATCTCCATATTCATTTTTGATTACAAGAAGAGAATAAAGGTTTTTTCAAAAACTGGCAATAGTTTTATTATAATGCAAAAATTTTATAAATTTCTAATAAATCAAGCCTATTCATTGATGTGTGTGAATATACTAAAGAAAGCGAATACAACGTTTCTTAATTATTGTTTTCTTGAGAAAATATGCAAAATACTTTTTTTGAAAATAAAAGGAAATAGAGAATGTTTGCCCGATGTGCTAAAATGACCTTATTAAGGATGTGAAGCGATGGAATTTTTATTGCAGGATGCAATTCTATATATATCGTTTGTAACGACAGCACTTTGTTTATTAGAAGTTTTCTTCCTTGCTAATGTTTCTCGCTTTGTGCGTCAACAAGCATCAAGCGGTAGACAAAGAGCTTTTACGTTAGTTGATACATGTGAAGATAGTGCGGGAAATGTACCGCTATTTTCAATTTTTTATAAATATGGAATGATTCGTTCCGTACGCAGACAAGAATCAAGTGAAGAGAATGATGAGGTTGGTCCGTATACACCAATGTTTCGCTAAATAATTACGAAACATTGGAGGAATGAACATGTTAAAATCATACCGAGCTGCGCTCATTAGTTTATCAGTAGTACTTGTTTTTGTTTTATCTGGCTGCAGTAATGCAGGCACAATTGATTCACATAGTACGGGGATATGGAACCATTATTTCGTATATCCAATCTCGTATATGATTCAATTTGTTGCTCATCATATACCGGGAGCTAGCTTCGGGGTTGCTATCATTATTATGACGCTCGTTATTCGTTCAGCCATGATTCCATTAGCTGTTTCGCAATATCGCAGCCAAGCGAAAATGAAGAAAATGCAACCTGAATTGCAGAAGCTAAAGAAAAAATACGGTGATGTAAGCAAAGACCTTGAAAAACAAAAGCAGTATCAAAAAGAAATGTCAGAACTAATGAAATCAGGCGGTTGGAATCCACTTGCTGGTTGCTGGCCAATTTTTATACAAATGCCGATTTTCTCTGCTTTGTATTATGCGATTAGCAGAACGGAAGAGATTCGCACATCTTCGTTTTTATGGGTGAACCTAGGACATGCAGATCCATATCATATATTACCGATTATTGCAGCGTTAACGACATTTATTCAGATGAAAGTTTTCCAATCGAATATTACACCTGGAGAACAAGTGCAGATGCTAAAGATGCAGCAAATTATGATGCCAGCAATGATTCTATTTATGGGGTTTGCGGCGCCATCAGGACTTGTGTTGTACTGGATAACAGGTAACTTATTTACAATGACACAAACAATTGTATTAAGAAAAATAATGGAACGTGAAGAGTTACAATTACAAAAAGCATAGAGAAACACCGCTCATTACGAGCGGTGTTTTTTATTTCAATCGTTAAGGAAATTTTAAGAAACCAATATTACTATTGGCGGTGTATACGAAAGTGTACATGCTTTAGAAATATGAAGGAGGAAATTTCCTATGAAGAAGAAAACAGTTGGTTATTTAGCGATTGCAGGTGCTTTATCATTCGGAATCATTGGAGGAGTCGGTGTTCCGGCATTCGCGGCAACAAATACTCCAAAAGCTGAGCAAGCGACAAAAACAGCGAAAAAAGATTTAGATGACGCTACAAAACAAAAAGTAAAAACGATTATGGACGATACAAAGAAACAGTTACAGGAACTAGGTGTAAAGCTTCCGGAGAAAGAGAAGCGTAAAGACATGTTTGCAGGATTAGATGAACAGGCGAAAGAAAAAGCGAAGTCAATTTTAGAGCAAGAGAAATCCGGAAAACTAACACGTGAACAAGCAAAAGAGGAATTAACAAAGTTAGGCGTAAAAATGCCGGAGAAAGGTAAGCGTGGAGACATGTTTGCTAAATTAGATGAACAGGCGAAAGAGAAAGCGAAGTCGATTTTAGAGCAAAAGAAATCTGGAAAATTAACGCATGAGCAAGCAAAAGAGGAATTAACAAAGCTAGGCGTGAAAATGCCGGAGAAAGGTAAACATGGAGACATGTTTGCTAACTTAGATGAACAGGCAAAAGCAAAAGCAAAGTCAATTTTAGAGCAAAAGAAATCTGGAAAATTAACGCATGAGCAAGCAAAAGAAGAATTAACAAAATTAGGTGTGAAACTTCCAGAGAAAGAGAAGCATGAAGACATCTTTGCAGGATTAGATGAAGCAACAAAAACAAAAGCAAAAGCGATTTTAGACAATGAAAAGAAACAATTAGAGGCATTGAATGTTGATTTACCGCACCATAAGTTTTTTATGAAAAAAGATGAGAAATAATTGAATGAAGTCGTATCTTTCGTGTGGGCAACCGAAAGGTACAGGCGTGAGGGGGCTTTCTTTTGAAAGACCTCCTTTTATTGTTGGCGTTTTTTGTTGGTAAATCGATATATTTGAAAAATCGCTGATATAATTTTTACAGCTACACTGCTCCAAAGATACGAGGGAATTAGAGAAATATTACAGCTTCTGTTATAATATAAGAAGATAAATATTTCCTATGTTATATAAAAAATATATTGATTTTTTCTAACAATTCAATATAATGAACAATAACTACAAAATTCGACATCAAGAAGTGATGATGAGGACACGATCAATTTTTTACGATTCTCAGAGAGGGAAGCCTTTGGCTGTGAGCTTCCTAATACGGAAAAATAGATTACCACCTCTGAACTGCAGCAGTGAACGAGCATCTAGTAATTGCTTGCCGGCAAAAACCGTTATTTAGACTTGAGAAATTGGTGAAGTGTATTACTTTACGAATTGAAACAAGGGTGGAACCACGAATACAACACTCGTCCCTTTTTTAGGGAGGAGTGTTTTTTTATTTCATTTTTGCATCACACTAGGATTGGAAGGAGGATACGCAGCATGCATCATGATGAGAAGAACAAAATTGGTTTAACAGTAGCACTTTCTATCGTAGTAGGAACGATTATTGGATCTGGTGTGTTTATGAAACCAGGGAGCGTATTAGATTACTCGGGGAGTTCTAATATGGCCATTCTTGCTTGGGTAATTGGTGGTCTGTTGACGCTAGCAAGTGGTTTAACAGTAGCTGAAATTGGAGCGCAAATCCCGAAAAATGGTGGGTTGTATACGTATTTAGAGGAGATTTACGGAAGTTTTTGGGGATATTTATCAGGTTGGATGCAAACAATTGTTTATGGACCTGCTATTATCGGAACATTAGGTTTATACTTTAGTTCTTTAATGATTAATTTTTTCTATTTAGATAAAGTGTGGAATTTACCAATCGCAATTGGAACGGTTGTGTTCCTTGGCGTTGTAAATAGTATGGGAACAAAATACGGAGGTATCGTTCAAACAATCACGACAATTGGGAAGATGATTCCGATTGTGTTAATTGTTGTGCTAGGTTTCTGGAAAGGGAATAGCGATATTTTTAACGTAGTTGTACCGATATCGGAAAATCAAAGTATCGGTATGGCAATTTTAGCAACGTTATTTGCTTATGACGGCTGGATTTTACTTGCTTCGATTGGTGGAGAAATGAAGAATCCAACAAAGTTATTACCGAAAGCAATGACAGTAGGGATTTTAATCGTAACGGCTGCTTACGTATTAATTAACTTGGCGTTATTAAATGTATTACCAGCAGCGAAAATTGTAGACCTTGGAGAAAATGCAACAGCGACAGCTGCAGGCATGTTACTTGGAGAATATGGCGGAAAAATTATTAGTATCGGTATTATCGTTTCTATTTTCGGCTGTTTAAATGGAAAGATTTTAACGTTCCCACGTATCCCAATGTCTATGGCAGAGCGTGGACAACTTCCATTTTCTAAGTTTATTGCAAAGGAAAGTCCGAGATTTAAAACACCAGCAAATGCGATTACTGTTGAAATCATTTTAGGAATTATTTTAATGATTATTAGTGATCCAAATAAGCTATCTGAGATTTCCGTATTCATTATTTATATTTTCTATGTAATGACGTTTATTGGTGTCTTTATTTTAAGAAAACGTAATAAGAATAAAGAGCGTGCATATAGTGTACCGTTATTCCCAATCGTACCAATCGTAGCGATTTTAGGTTCGTTATTTGTAATTGGTAGTGCGATTATTAACGATCCAGTAAGTTGTTTCTTATCGATTGGAATTGTATTTACGGGACTGCCGGTGTATTGGTACTTGAATAAGAAGAAAGAAACAGAATGATGAAAAGGTAGGCGTATTATACGCCTACCTTTTTTACTGTAAAAAAATTGTACTTGCTTCCACTTTCTATTTTGGTTACTATGATGGTAGTAACCAAAATAGAAAGCGTGGGGAAAGACTTGAATTTTCGTGTTTATATTTTAGCTATCGCGGCTTTTGTAGTCGGAACGGTTGAGCTAATTATAGGAGGAACGCTCGATTTAGTTGCCAATGATTTAGGAGTATCTATTAGTGCAGCTGGTCAGCTTATAACAATATTTTCGGTAGTATTTGCTTTGTCAGGTCCAGTTTTATTAGCTTTGACAGGGAAGTTTGAAAGAAAAACATTGTATGTTGGAGCATTATCGATTTTCTTAATCGGAAATATTATTTCGGCATTTAGTGTGAATTACGGAATGCTGATGTTCTCAAGGGTTATTTGTGCGGCCAGTGGTTCATTAATTATTGCACTATCGGTAACACTTGCTTCTAGTGTAGTAGAACCGCATTTTCGTGCGCGTGCAATTGGAATCATTTTTATGGGAATTAGTGGATCACTTGTACTTGGAGTACCGCTTGGTCTTGTACTCGGAAATGCATACGGATGGCGTGCACCATTTGTATTAATTTCGGTATTAACAGTTATGGCAATTGCTTGTATTTCATTATTCTTAACGAAAGTACCACCGACATCGGTATTATCAATAAAAGAACAACTTGCTACTTTAAAAGATAAAAAAATTGTAAGTGCACAGTTAACATCATTTTTGTTTTTAACAGGGCATTTAACATTGTATGCATATTTAACACCGTTTTTAAAAGATGTCATGCATGTTGAAGCAAACTGGATTAGTGTGTTTTACTTTATTTTCGGAATCGCAGCAGTAATTGGTGGCGGATTCGGTGGCTGGCTTGCTGATAAATGGGGATCGAAGAAAAGTATTATTTCTATCATTATCGTATTTGCGTGTGCAATCTTCATACTGCCATTAATGACATTCTCATTCCCGCTCTTCATCATTATGATGGGACTTTGGAGTATGCTGAGCTGGGCGATTTCACCAGCGCAACAAAACTATTTAATTGAAATTGCACCAGAATCAGCTGGTATTCAGCAAAGTTTAAATAACTCTGCCCTTCACTTAGGGATTGCGCTCGGTTCAACAGTAGGCGGAGTTGTTATTGAAAAATCATCTGTTATATATAACGCTTGGGTAGGCGGTGGCTTTATTATATTAGCGCTGCTTTGTGCGATTTTCTCGATTACAAGAGGACGTTCTACTCAGTTTGCAAAAGAAGAATCTATCGTTTGATAGGTTCTTTTTTTTGTAAAAAATTGCAGGTTTTAGTAGATGTATGGAGAACGTTGTATATAGCGAGGTGATGGATATGTATACGAATTTTTCAATTATTGGTCTTCTAATTTCAATGCTCCCTTTGTTTCTTATTATTTTTGCACTTAGATGGGTTCGTTTCATCTATCAAAATTCAGAGAAACAAGTGGAGCAAAATGAGAAAATCATTGAGCTGTTGATTGAGATAAAGGAACAAAACGAAAAGGAGTCTAAGTGAAAAACTAGACTCCTTTTTATTATTTAATTAGTATCTTAATTTCATTAACAAACTCTTAATTTCCTCATCTTCCATAAAGAGGTCATGGTGTTTCTGGGTAATCTTTGCAAGTGCAACGTCATGATAGAAAAATTCTGTAAAGAACTTTACAAATGGTTGTGACATTGTTTTCATTGCTTGCCATGACTCTTGTTCTACGCCAGCAAATAAAATTTCACGATCGTCAACGATGAGTAGCAAGTAGCGCTCTAATGCATTAGGTTCTTCAGCTGGGATTAGAAAATGCATGTTTTCTAAGTTTGTTTCTACTTCTCCAACAATAAGGGATTCAATTTGAACACCTTGTTTTGCTTTTTGTTCTAGTAAAGGAAGATATTCTAAAAGAGTATCATTCCAAGCTGAAATGCGGATTGATTCTTTTGCACTTTCAATGAGTTCTTTACTTTGAACTCGAATAGAAGATTGCATTTTTAAGCTCCACACACGGTCATCTGTAAATGATTTTTTTGATATATTTGTTTCCAGTTCTTTAATATTTGATTGGAATTCTGTCGTTAATTTTTCAATTGCTAGCTTTAGTGGTAATGCTGTATACAATTTTTTCTTTTCTGAAACAGAATCCATTACCATTCCTTTATCGATTAGGCGTGCTAGCACTTCATATATTTTTGCTTTTGGAACACCTGAATGCTTCACAATTGTTGTAGCATCTAATGGTTCATTGCTTGATACGACAACTTCATAAGCTTGGCTTTCATATTGTGAGAAACCGAATTTTTGTAACATAGTTCCCTCCGAACGAATGAGATTATATTTTAAGGATAATGAACTATTTGTTTTTGCACAAGTGGTAGTCCGTTTTCTAATTGTATTAAGGTGAGAATTAATTTCAATTTTTTAATTTTATCTATTATACTTAATATAATGATTAATAAGATTTTAATTTAATGCGAAGGGGATGCTTTGGGGAAGATGTTAAGAAGTTTACGTTTAAAAATTGCGGTAGTGTTTTCAGTACTTATTTCTATGATGTTCGTAATATTGGGTACAGCTGTGTATCAATTACAGAAAGAAAAGGAAGTGCGTTCCTTAGACGAGTATTCTCAAAATGCGATGGATCTTGTGACAGAGCAACTTACGACATTTGTTCAAAGAACGGATGAAGATATGGGGTATTACGCGAACAGTGAGATGATTCGTAATATACTTCAAGGTGGGGTTACTCCAGAAGAGGAAGCGTTTTTAACGAAAGAGTTTGCAGAGTATAAAAAGAATCATCCTGGTATTTTAGATTTATATATTGGTACGAAAGATAAAAAAACATTAAGTGCCAATCTTGCTGAAGGTGGGCAAGTGCCAGAAGGATACGATCCAACGACAAGACCATGGTATAAAGATTCAGAGGCTGATGTAAAAAAGGTCCACTGGGGACAACCTTCTTATGAAATTGCAACAGGAAAGTTAAGTGTAGGTGTTTCTAAAGCAATTACAGCTCAAGATGGGTCTGTATTAGGCGTTGTTGCGATGGATGTATCGCTTGGGACGATTCAGAAGTTGCTTCACAATATTCAATACAATAATGATGGAGAAATGTTTATTATAAATGATAAAAATATGGCTCTTGTTTATCCAGAAAAGATAGGGAAAGATGTTTCTAAAGAGCCACTTATAAAGAGCTTAAATAAAGAGGTAACAAAATATGCGGTCACTACAATAAAAAGTGAAGATGTAGTTGTTTATAGTCAATCATTTGATACGATGAAATGGACGATAGGAATCTTTTATCCGAAAGAAACAATCGATGGGCTATTAAATAGTACGAGAAATACAGTTATTATAATGGCATGTATTAGTTTATTAGTTGGAATCGTAGCTTCCTACTTGTTCTCAAGAAGATTAGCAAGACCACTGCAACTATTAAAGAATCACGTGCAAAAAGTAGCAGAAGGCGATTTAACGCTGCGAATGAAAGTGACAAGTAAAGATGAAGTTGGAGAGTTGACTAAGCACTTTAATGATATGGTTGAACAAATGAATGAAATGGTAAGTAAAATTAAAAACAGCGTATCAACGGTGCAACAATCAACGAATAGTTTACATTACTTAACGAATGAAACAGTAGCGGCTAGTAGAGAAGTTTCAGGAGCAATGGATGATGTGAGTGGAGGAGCCTCTACTCTTGCGAATGGTGTGGATGAAGTTTCAGCTCAGCTCGAGAATATGGCGGAGTCAGTGGAACAAATGAATAGCTCCGTTGGTGAAATAAAAGGAGTGGCTGGCAAAGCGGAAGAGGCATCTAAGCAAGGATTAAATACAATGAGGAATTTAATCCGTACGAGGGGACAATCATCTTCGATTGTTGTTCATACAGAAGAAGCATCGGATAAGTTAGAACAAAGAGTTGGATCGATTCAAAATGTTGTTGAGCTTATAAAAGGCATTTCGGATCAAACAAATTTACTTGCTTTAAATGCATCGATTGAAGCTGCCCGTGCAGGTGAGCAAGGTAAGGGATTTGCGGTTGTTGCTGAAGAGGTTCGGAAATTAGCGGAACAATCAAAAGAGGCAACCGGAGAAATCACAACGATGATTGGTGATGTACAATTAGAAGTAAAAAGGGTTGTAGAAGTTGTAAGTAAATTGAAAGACATTGCAGATGTGCAAAATAAAGTGACGACAGAGGCGGAAATGGAGTTCCGCACAATTATGTCAGTCGTAAATACGATTAGTACTTCAGTTGAAAAAATTGTAGAAGAGGTACATAACATAGGTTACGAGCAAGGGGAAATTACAGAGGTAATGCATACAATTGCTGGTACGAGTCAAGAAAGTGCAGCTGTTTCTGAAGAGGTACATGCTGCAACGGAATCACAGGTGAATCATTTAGAAAAGGTAGCTCACACGATGGAAAGTTTGACAGAACATATGAGAGATTTAGAAAGATTAGTCGAGCAGTTTAAAGTGGAAGAGTAACATATTAGTAAAATGATGAGGATTTCGGTAAAATAGACAATGGATATATAAGAAACGATTATAGGAGGAAGACTACTATGGCAATTGTTGATGTATCGATTATTCCAGTAGGAACAGGTAATCCAAGTGTTAGTGAATATGTAGCAGAAGTACAAAAGGTGCTAGAGAAAAATGCGGATCGCGTGAAGTATCAATTAACACCGATGAATACAATTATTGAAGGAGATCTTCCTGTCATTCTAGAAGTAATTCAACAAATGCATGAAGTTCCATATACGAAAGGTGCACAGCGTGTTGCAACAACAATTCGTATTGATGATCGTCGTGATAAAGTAAGCACAATGGAGAAAAAATTAAACTCTGTTCGATCAAAATTATAAAGAAAAGCAGCGATTTTCGCTGCTTTTTTCATATAGGAGGTAAATAAGATGAGTGAAAAGTTTAACGAACAATTTGACGGGTTGTTAGAGAAATACACGGAACTGTTACTTGGAGAGAGCAATGAAGAGAGAAAAGAACAGGTACAGAAGTGGGCACTTTATTCTTACATAGCGAAGACGATGCCAGCTTTAGTGAAGCATTGGAATGAGACGTATCCCGATGCGAAAGAAGAGATGGTGCAGTTAATTACGGATATTAAAAGGCTGAATGAAGAGAAGCGAAATGAGCAATAAAAAAACTTGAGGGAAATATAATCGTAAGTTTTCTGTATTAATATCCTTATATAATTTACATGGAATATTAAGGGTTTTATAGGCATGTCGAATATTTTCGACATGCCTATTTTATGCCTAGTAAACTCCATTTTTCTAAATGTCGAAAAATATTTCAGTTATATTTATAAGCGGAAATATAGGGTTTTAAATGTTTTTATAGTATTTTATAAATTATCTAAATAATTATTTGTATCCAATAATTTTAAACAATGATATAATTTTGAAGAGGGGTAAAAAACAGATAAATCAAGTCATAGGGGTGAATTACATGGAACAATTAATGCGAAATTCGTTTCTTTTCTTATCTAAAAATAAAGCGCTAACAAAACTGGCTAAAAAGTACGGTTTACGCTTTGGTGCAGGTCGCTTTGTCGCAGGGGAGACAATTGAATTAGCGACAGCAGCTATTAAACAATTGAACAAGCAAGGACTTTGTGTAACAATCGATTATTTAGGGGAATTCGTTGATAATGAAGCGGAAGCAAATGAAATGGCTAACCAATCGATTGAAGCAATCCGTGCAATTGGAAGAGAAGGTCTTGATTCGCAGCTTTCTTTAAAGATGACTTCTATGGGATTAGATATCTCTGATGAAATCGTAATGAACAATATGCGCCGTATTTTAGAAGCGGCGAAAGAAAATGGTGTGTTCGTTACCATTGATATGGAAGACTATACACGCTGTGGTAAAACAATTGATATCTTTAAACAATTAAAATCTGAATACGATAATATTGGTACTGTTATTCAAGCTTACCTATATCGTACAGAAAAAGATATTGAAGATTTAAATGCTTATAATCCCAATTTACGTCTTGTAAAAGGTGCTTATAAAGAACCTGAAGAAGTGGCATTCCCAGACAAGAAAGATGTAGATGACAATTATAAAAAAATTATTAAAATGCACTTATTAAATGGAAATTATACTGCAATTGCTTCACATGACGAAGCGATTATTGAATATACAAAAAAACTTGCTGAAGAACACAACATTCCAAGGGATCAATTTGAATTCCAAATGTTATATGGTATTCGTAATGAGCGTCAACTTGAGCTAGTAAAAGAAGGCTACAAAATGCGAGTTTACGTACCTTATGGAAACGACTGGTATGGATATTTCATGCGTCGTCTAGCAGAGCGTCCAGCAAACGTTGCGTTCGTATTAAAAGGTATGGTTAAAAAATAACCAAGGAGAAAATACTCCTTGGTTATTTTAATTGCTGAAATGCATAATGTGCCATTTTCTTCGTATCAGGATACAGTTGCTTGCGGGTAGAAGATAATACAACATTAATGACACGTTTACCGTCTTTTTCATCCACTGTTACGACTGTATATTTGCCAAGTGCTGATAGACCGCTTTTACTTCCAATCGCATATGGATCGTCATATAGTTCTTCTCGTCCGTAGTTTGCGATGTTTGGAGAGCGTTCTGAAGTATGTAGAGTTGTACGTGTTGAATTCATATATTCTAAAACAACTGGATACTTTAATGCTTCTTTCGTAATAATAGCAATGTCATATGGCGATACTTTATTTCCAAGTGCATCAGCACCACTTGCGTTCTTGAAAGTCGCATGCTTTGTACCAAGTTCCTTCGCTCTAGCATTCATCATTTTCACAAATTCATTTTTTGATCCTGCGATATGTTCTGCAATTGATTCAGCTATTGGATCTGCACTAATGATAAGCATAAGTTTTAATGCCTCATCACGCTTTAATTTTTCTCCAGCACGAAGTTTAATTTTCTTGCTTTGACTTTCTGTTTTAATTGCGTTTTCTGTAACTGTAATTTCTTCATCTTCTTTTACATTCTCTAGTAAAAGAAGGGTTGTCATCATTTTGGCTATACTAGCCGGATAAGAGCGTTCGTCTTCACGTTTCCCATACAAAATTTCACCTGTGTCTGCATCGATTGTAACTCCGTATTGCCCAGTAATATTAGGTTGATCAGCTCTTACAGATTGTTGCCTTTGTGCATAAGAGAAGAAAATCATCCCTGTAAATAGTGTAGCAATCATTACAATCATAACTATTGTTCGTTTCATTATAATTCCCTCATTTGTTACAAATAAATTGGGCAGAAAAAGCAGCCATTAATCATTATGCCACGTTCTCTGCCCAAAAATATAGCGTTATTTTTCGCCCATATTATGCTTTTTATATTGTTGGTTATTACCTTGACGTCCTTTTTCCACGCCGTGGTTATGCGGACCTGCATTTCCAGTTACACTAGCTGCACTAATTCCAGCCTTTGAAGGGTTCTTCTTAAGTTTTGCCATATATATTCCTCCAGTTTCGTCAGATTATAAAAAGGGAAAGTGTATTTTAGTGAAGAAAATACATATATAGCATGGCCAAATGAAAGAAAAATATTTATTTCAGAAAATTTTATCAATAAATATATTGCGAAAATTTAAACAGTATCATATATTTATTAGTAGAGGCTCACTCATTGATTGCGACTTATGTCGAAAAATTGAATGAGCATTCATTCAAGAATAGGGGGAGAATTGGATGTTCCAAATTAAAAAGGCTGCTGTTCTAGGTTCAGGCGTAATGGGTTCGGGAATTGCGGCACACTTAGCTAATATTGGTATTCCGACATTATTGCTTGATATTGTACCACCTGCGCTTACGAAAGAAGAAGAAGCGAAGGGACTTACATTAGAACATAAAAGTGTGAGAAATCGTTTTAGTAATACGGCTGTGCAAAAACTATTAAAGCAAAAACCAGCTCCTCTGACAGTGAAAGGAAATCTAGCACTGATTGAAGCAGGTAACTTAGAAGATGATCTTGAGCGTCTAGCTGATGTAGATTGGATTATTGAAGTAGTAGTTGAAAACTTAGATATTAAAAAGAAATTATTTGAAAAAGTAGACGCTGTTCGTAAACCGGGCTCAATTGTAAGCTCGAATACGTCAGGCATTTCAGTTGAAAAAATGGCAGAAGGTCGTTCAGACGACTTCCAGAAACACTTCTTAGGCACACACTTTTTTAACCCACCACGATATTTAAAACTTCTAGAGGTAATACCGACGAAAGAAACAGATCCACAAGTATTAAGCTTCATGAAACTATTTGGCGAAGACGTTCTTGGAAAAGGCGTTGTTATCGCAAAAGATACACCAAACTTTATTGGAAACCGCATCGGTACGTACGGTTTACTTGTTACTCTTCAAGAGATGGTAAAACGCGGCTATAGCATTGGGGAAGTTGATTCTGTAACAGGCCCACTTATTGGTCGTCCGAAGAGCGCAACGTTCCGCACATTAGATGTTGTCGGTTTAGATACATTCGTACACGTTGCAAATAACGTATATGAAAATGTGCAAGAAGAAGAGCGTGATGTATTTAAAGTACCAGCTTTCATGCATGACATGCTTGAGAAAAAATGGCTTGGAAGTAAAACGGGGCAAGGCTTCTTCTTAAAACAAGGAAAAGAAATTTTAGAATTAAATCCTGAAACGATGGAATACGAAGCGCGTAAAAAATTAAAAGCTGCATCCGTAGAGTTAAGTAAACAAGAAAAAGGATTAGCGAATAAATTGAAAGCGCTTGTATACGCGAAAGACCGTGCAGGAGAGTTATTATGGAACATCATTACACCAACTCTTTTATACTCTGCAAAACTGCATAAAGAAATTGCTGACGATATCGTTGCAATTGACCAAGCGATGAAGTGGGGCTTCGGCTGGGAGCAAGGACCGTTTGAAGTTTGGGATGCAATCGGCGTTGAAAAATCTGTTCAAAAGATGGAAGAAAACGGCGTAGTCGTTCCTACTTGGGTGAAAGAAATGTTAGAGAAAGGTTTCACTACTTTCTATAAACATGATAACGGCGATAGCTACTATTACGATAATGGCGAATATAAGCTAATCGAACGTAATAAAAAAGCAATTTCTCTTAAGCAATTAAAAGCGAAAAATGGTGTATTAAAGAAAAATAGCGGAGCGAGCTTAATTGATTTAGGCGACGGCATCCTTTGCTTAGAGTTCCATTCGAAGAGTAATGCAATCGGTATGGATATTACGCAAATGATTAACTACGCTGTTGATGAAGTAGAAAAGAATTATAAAGGTCTTGTTATCGGTAACCAATCGAAGAACTTCTGCGTTGGTGCGAACCTAGCAATGATCTTAATGGAAGCACAAGACGACAACTACTTTGAAATTGAGTGGGTTGTGAAAAACTTCCAAGATGCAATGACGAAAATTAAGTACTCTTCTAAGCCAGTTGTAGCAGCACCATACGGTATGACGCTTGGCGGAGGTACAGAAGTTTGCTTACCAGCAGCGAGCATTCAAGCTTCTAGTGAAACGTATATGGGCTTAGTAGAAGTTGGTGTTGGCTTAATCCCTGGCGGAGGCGGTAATAAAGAGCTATACATTAAACACTTAAACAAAATGGCAAACGGTGTAGAGTTTGATCTGCAAAAAGTTGCAAATAAAGTGTTCGAAACAGTCGCAATGGCGAAAGTTTCAACTTCAGGACAAGAAGCAGTTTCTCATAACTTCTTAGGTGATAAAGATGGTATTAGTGTGAATGGTGATCACTTACTATACGATGCGAAACAGAAAGCACTTGCTTTATATGAAGCTGGTTATAAAGCGCCGATCCGTAAAAAGATACCAGTTGTTGGGGAAACAGGATATGCAACTCTTGCACTTGGTGCTGAAGCAATGCATTTATCTGGTTACATTTCAGAGTACGATCTTCACATTGCTAAGAAACTTGCATATGTCATTGCGGGCGGAAAAGTGCCGTACGGAACAGAAGTTGATGAGCAATATTTATTAGATGTAGAACGTGAAGCATTTATTAGCTTAGTAAGTGAGATGAAATCACAAGCAAGAATGCAGCACATGCTTGTAAAAGGAAAGCCATTACGTAACTAATAACGAGGGGAGATATCGTTCATGAGAGAAGCTGTCATTGTTGCGGGAGCAAGAACACCAATTGGAAAAGCAAAGAGGGGTTCATTAAAAACAGTTCGTCCTGACGATCTAGGGGCGTTAGTAGTAAAGGAAACGTTAAAGCGTGCAAATTATGAAGGACCAATCGATGATTTAATTTTCGGTTGTGCGATGCCAGAAGCAGAGCAAGGTTTAAATATGGCTCGTAATATCGGCGGATTAGCAGGACTTTCTTACGATGTTCCAGCTATTACGATTAACCGTTACTGTTCTTCAGGTTTACAAAGTATCGCTTACGGAGCTGAGCGTATTATGCTTGGTCACTCTGAAGCTGTATTATCAGGCGGAGCAGAATCAATGAGTTTAGTTCCAATGATGGGACACGTTGTTCGTCCGAATAGTCGCCTTGTAGAAGCGGCTCCAGAATATTATATGGGTATGGGACATACAGCAGAGCAAGTTGCTGTGAAATATGGAATTTCTCGTGAAGAGCAAGATGCATTTGCAGTAAGAAGCCATCAACGTGCTGCGAAAGCATTAGCGGCAGGAAACTTTGCTGATGAAACAGTACCTGTAGATGTGACGTTACGCTCGGTTGGATCAAACAATAAACTTCAAGAAGAAACAATCACTTTCGCACAAGACGAAGGTGTAAGAGCAGAGACGACGCTAGACATTTTAGGTAAATTACGTCCAGCATTTAACGTTCGCGGTTCTGTAACAGCTGGTAACTCTTCACAAATGAGTGATGGTGCAGCATCTGTATTATTAATGGATCGCGAAAAAGCAGTGAGCGATGGCATGAAGCCACTTGCGAAATTCCGTTCATTTGCAGTAGCTGGCGTACCACCAGAAGTAATGGGAATCGGCCCAATCGCTGCAATTCCAAAAGCGTTAAAACTAGCTGGCTTAGAGTTATCTGATATTGGCTTATTCGAACTAAATGAAGCATTTGCTTCTCAATCGATCCAAGTTATTCGTGAACTTGGTTTAGATGAAGAAAAAGTAAACGTAAACGGTGGTGCAATCGCACTTGGACATCCACTTGGCTGTACAGGAGCAAAACTAACACTATCTCTTATTCACGAAATGAAACGTCGCAACGAACAATTCGGTATCGTAACAATGTGTATCGGCGGCGGAATGGGAGCAGCGGGAGTATTTGAATTACTATAAAAAAAGTGGAAGCGGCTTGTTCAGAATGTAAGGGGGATGGAGCTTCAGACGTAGAGGCGCTCTTTGCCTCGTAGGAAGAAGCGAAGCCACCGAACATTCTAGCCGCTGGAACTGGACTATAAAAAAAGTGAAAGTGGTTTGCTCAGAACAGGAGGGCGTTGGAAGCCTTGACGAAGAGGCGCTTTTTGCCTCACAGGAAGGGGTGAAACGACCGACTGTTCTAGCCGCTGGAACTGGATTATAAAAAAATGGAAGCAACAAAGGTTTATAAAAAAAGGGAGAGCCAGCTTCTTTCAAAAAGAGAGAAGCGGCTCATGAAAATATGAAGGAGGAAATTTTCATGGAAAAAACAGTAGGAAATGCGGTTAAAGGCGGTAGCTTTTTAGTAGATGAGATTACGATTGATCAAGTGTTTACGCCAGAAGATTTTTCATCTGAGCATAAAATGATTGCTAAAACGACAGAGGACTTTATCGTAAATGAAGTTCTTCCAGAGCTTGAATATTTAGAGCAACATGAGTTTGATCGTTCAGTTCGTCTTTTAAAAGAAGCTGGAGAACTTGGTTTATTAGGCGCTGACGTACCAGAAGAGTACGGCGGAATTGGTCTTGATAAAGTAAGCTCAGCGTTAATCGCAGAGAAATTCTCTCGCGCTGGTGGTTTTGCAATTACTCACGGTGCTCACGTAGGTATCGGATCTTTACCAATCGTATTATTCGGTAACGAAGAGCAAAAGAAAAAGTATTTACCATTACTTGCAACTGGTGAAAAATTAGCTGCATACGCATTAACAGAGCCAGGTTCAGGATCTGACGCATTAGGCGCAAAAACAACTGCACGTTTAAATGCAGAAGGTACACATTATGTATTAAACGGTGAAAAACAGTGGATTACAAACTCTGCATTCGCTGACGTATTCGTTGTATATGCAAAAATCGATGGAGAGCACTTCTCAGCATTTATCGTAGAGAAAGACTACGCTGGCGTATCTACAAGCCCAGAAGAAAAGAAAATGGGTATTAAATGTTCTTCAACTCGTACGTTAATTTTAGAAGATGCGTTAGTACCGAAAGAAAACTTACTTGGTGAAATCGGTAAAGGTCATATTATCGCATTCAACATTTTAAATATCGGTCGTTATAAATTAGGTGTTGGTACAGTTGGATCTGCGAAACGTGCAGTAGAAATTTCAGCACAATATGCAAACCAACGTCAACAGTTCAAACAACCAATCGCTCGCTTCCCATTAATTCAAGAGAAACTTGCGAATATGGCAGCAAAAACATATGCAGCTGAAAGCTCTGTATATCGTACAGTAGGTTTATTCGAAAGCCGCATGAGCACATTATCTGAAGAAGAAGTAAAAGATGGTAAAGCAGTAGCAGCTTCTATCGCTGAATATGCAATCGAGTGCTCTTTAAACAAAGTATTTGGTTCTGAAGTATTAGACTATACAGTAGATGAAGGTGTTCAAATTCACGGTGGTTACGGATTTATGGCAGAATACGAGATTGAAAGAATGTACCGTGATTCTCGTATTAACCGTATTTTCGAAGGAACGAACGAAATTAACCGCCTAATCGTACCAGGTACGTTCTTACGTAAAGCGATGAAAGGTGAATTACCACTTCTTCAAAAAGCACAAAAATTACAAGAAGAGTTAATGATGATGATGCCAGAAGAAGTAGGCGATGAGCCATTAGCACTTCAAAAGTATTTAGTAACTAATGCGAAGAAAATCGGCTTAATGGTAGCTGGATTAGCGGCTCAAAAATATGGTAAAGCATTAGATAAAGAGCAAGAAATTCTTGTAAATATCGCTGACATCGTAAGCAATCTATACGCAATGGAATCAGCTGTTCTTCGTACAGAAAAAGCGATCAAAACAACTGGTCTTGAAAAGAATAAACAAAAAGTGTTATACACTGAAGTATTCTGCCAAGAAGCATTTAACGAAATCGAAGCAGATGCGAAAGAAACACTTATCGCAGTTGAAAACGGCGACATGCTGCGCATGATGTTATCATCATTACGTAAATTAACTCGCCACACACCACTTAACGTAATTCCGAAGAAACGTGAAATCGCTGCGAAAATTTTAGAAGATGAGCGTTACACAGTTTAATATCTTTAAAGAACAGTAGTCGTTTACACGGCTACTGTTCTTTTTTTTGAAAAAAAGAAATTTTTTAGTGACACAAAACTAATGCTATTAGTATAATAAAACTAATGGTATTAGTTTTCGTGAAAAGGGAGATGGGACTATGAGGATGATACATGAAAAAACGTTATATCAATTGTCATTTTTGCCAAGAGCGTTTCCTGTAAATTGTTACTTTGTAGAGGAAGAAGATGGTTTAACTTTAATTGATGCGGCTTTGCCATATAGCGCAAAAGGCATTTTACAGGCGGCTGAGAAAATAGGAAAACCAATTACTAAAATTGTATTAACACATGCGCATGATGATCACATCGGTGCATTAGATGCATTAAAGGAAGTACTTCCTCATGTTCCAGTCTATATTTCTAAGCGGGACGCAAAGCTGTTAGAAGGAGATACGACGTTACAAAAGGATGAACCGAATATACCGATAAAAGGCGGTGTACCTAAAAAAGTAAAAACGGTACCTGATGTTTTATTAGAAGATGGCGACCGAGTTGGATCGCTTCTTGCAATTATGACACCGGGACATACACCAGGATCCATGTCGTTTCTTGATGTACGGAATAAAGCTCTTATTGTTGGGGATGCATTCCAAACAAGAGGAGGTATGGCTGTTTCGGGACAAATGAAATTTTGGTTTCCGTTTCCTGCGATGGCAACGTGGAGCAAAGAAATATCATTACAAAGTGCAGAGAAGTTAAGCGAATATGAGCCTTCCTTACTTGCGGCAGGGCATGGGGAAATGATAAAGAATCCAGGGACTGTCATAGAGCTTGCTATTAAGGAAGCGAAACGGAATATAGAAAGTAAGAAAGAGGGTTAATTTATGTCACCGAGAATCGGACTTACATTACAGAAAATTGTAGAAACAGCTGCAGAAATTGCAGATACAAATGGAATACAAGAAGTAACGTTAGCTTCATTAGCGCAAAGGTTAGGGATACGTTCGCCCTCACTATATAATCATGTAAAAGGGTTACAAGATGTACGGAAAAATCTTGGTATTTACGGAATCAAACAGCTGCATAACAGACTAGAAGAAGCTACTGAGGGTAAATATACGGACGAAGCAATTCATGCATTAGGAGAAGCGTATGTAGCATTTGTCCGAAAACATCCTGGACTATATGAAGCAACTTTTTTACGAGATGAAGAAGTAAGAAAAGCAGGTGACGGAATTGTAAAGCTTTGTCTTCAAGTATTACAACAGTATGGCTTAGAAGGAGAGAATGCACTTCATGCGACACGCGGATTCAGAAGTATTTGTCATGGATTTGCTTCGATTGAACAGCAAGGCGGATTTGGTTTGCCGTTAGATCTAGATATAAGTTTACATGTATTATTGGAAACGTTTATTAAAGGGTTACGTGAATAAGAAGCAAGGTAAACAAAAACCTTAGAAGTGATTCTAAGGTTTTTTAGTGCATATGATTCGAAAAGAATGGTAGGCTTTTTCTTATGAAATGATATTATTTTGCAGGTTTGAAAAATGTATATATCGCTAAGAAAAAGCAAACGAAACTGAATACGATGGGGTCTTGATATGGACTAGGCTCAGAGCCCTTCTGGATTTCTGTAAGGAAGTCATGTGTTTTCATGTTTATTGCTCCTTTAACTAATAAGTTTTATATGATGCGAGGATTATGGTGGATAGGAAGTGTTTTTTGAAATTTCATATAATAATTATTGCATAGCCATCCTATTCCTAAAACTATAAAATATAAAGTTTTCATAATATGTAAAATTGCATATTATTCTTTTTGTAAATTTTGTTATATTATCCATATATTCAAATTCAAGGATTTTAATAAGGTAAATGAGAATAACTGGAGGGATACTGTGAGTAAAACAGTGTTAGAAGCGTATAGTGTGGAAAGAAAAATCGAGAATATAACATATAAAAATCTATTTGTAATGATAGCAATGATTATAGGGATTTCACTCCTAGGAGGATTATTTCTTGGTTTAGCCTTTGAGATTTATGGAGAAGAAGCATTAAGTACTAAATTAGAAGGATATTATTTACTCTTATTCGATGCAATTGTTGTTGCTATCGTTTTATTAGCCTATAAACCGGTTTTTCATTTTATTAAATCTATTTGGGATGTATCCGTTTTGAAGAGTGGGAAGACATATTTATATCTATTAATTGGTTTTATTATCATTGCAGTATCACAATATTTAATGTTACATGTGTTTAGTTTTGAAAGTGCAGCGGAACAAAAGGAACAATTAGGGAGTTTAAGGCTTCAAAATAGCATACAAAGTATTATATATGTGTTAAGTGTTGCTATCATTACACCGGTTAAAGAAGAAATTCTATTTCGAGGTATTTTATATCGATTTTTAGAAAAGAGATATAATTTTTTAGTTAGTATCATTATTTCTTCCTTCATTTTTGGAATTCTTCATGGAGGTCTTCTAATTACAGCAACGATTATGGGAATGGTATTTGCAATGTTATACAAAAAGACGCAATCTATTATACCTAGTATTATTTTACACATTGTATGGAACTTACTTGTGAGTATAAGTATGATTGTATCTCTATAAAAATAAATACATAACCAGTATAAAAGATGAATGGCTTAGCTATTCATCTTTTATTTTGTATGCACGTGAAAAAGTTAATTCATGTATACAATCAAAAAATAGCTAAATACTAACAGTGAACGAATAAAGAAAGGTAGGAGTATTCCATGCAAAATTTAACAGAGCTTGAAGTAGAAAACTTACGTCATTTAATTGGTGGACACGCAACAATTATTAACAAGTTGGAGCAGTATGCAGAAACGTGTACAGATCCACAATTGAAACAAATGTTACAAAAGGATGCGCAAGATGCACGAAATACGAAACAGCAATTAATGACTTTCCTAGGATAGGAGGAAGCGGAACATGAATGAAAAAGATATGGTAAATGATTATTTAGCAGGATTAAATGCAAGTTTAACAAGCTATGCAAATTATATTGCTCAGTCTGATAATGAGCAGTTACATCAAACGTTAATTCAAATTCGTAATCAAGATGAGATGCGCCAACGTAATATGTATGAGTACGCAAAGCAAAAAAGTTATTACAAACCGGCAGCACCTGCGAATCCAATGATTGTGCAGCAATTAAAAAGTCAATTAAGTGCGGAATAACAGGAAAAAGAAGACGAGCGAATTTATTCGCTCGTCTTCTTTTTTTATATGTCAATAAATACATAATAAATATTTTTCCAATTGTAACAAATATGACGAAAATGGAATATAACAATTCACAAAAAGGACAAATACTTTGTTCAATATTTCACAAAGTATCCATGGTTTCTATCGTGATAACCTCTATAATTAGGAGTGTAAAGAGCAAAAGAAATAGATTATATGATCAATTAGGAGAGATTGCTATGAAAAGACATACAAGAAAAATTGCAATTATCGGTACTGGATTAGTTGGATCAAGTTGTGCGTATTCCATTGTAAATCAAGGAATTTGCGAAGAGCTATTATTAATTGATATAAATCATGAACGTGCAGTTGGGGAAGCGATGGATTTATCACATTGCATTAACTTTACAAATACAAGAACAAAAGTATATGCAGGAAGCTATGAAGACTGCAAAGATATGGACATCGTTATTATTACAGCAGGGCCAGCACCAAAACCTGGACAAAGTCGCTTAGATACTTTAGGAGCGAGTGCGAAGATTATGGAAAGTGTTGTTGGCGGCGTAATGGAAAGTGGATTTGATGGTATTTTCTTACTTGCATCGAACCCAGTTGATATTATTACATATGAAGTGTGGAAATTATCTGGATTACCTAGAAATCGCGTAATCGGTACAGGTACATCATTAGATTCTTCTCGCTTAAGAACAATTTTATCTGAAATGTTACATGTAGACCCTCGTAGTATTCATGGGTATTCATTAGGAGAACATGGTGATTCTCAAATGGTTGCTTGGTCTCACGTAACTGTTGGTGGAAAGCCAATTCTGCAAATTTTAGAAGAACAAAAAGAACGATTTGGTAAAATAGATTTAGATGAAATTGTTGAGAAGACTGCAAAAGCTGGTTGGGAAATTTATAAACGTAAAGGAACTACTTATTACGGAATTGGAAATTCTCTAGCATATATTGCGAGTTCCATCTTTAATGATGATCACCGTGTCATTGCTGTATCAGCCATTTTAGATGGTGAGTACGGTGAATATGATATTTGTACAGGAGTACCCGCTATTATTACTAGAGACGGTATAAGAGAAGTTGTAGAACTCAATTTAACAGAGGATGAAGAATCTCGATTCGCAAAATCAAACGATATTTTACGTGATTATATGAAAACAATTGGTTACTAACTTATAGAAGAAGGTGAAACGAATGAAGGAATATATAATGTCTCGTGTATTTAAAGCATCTGCTGGAATCGCACAAGGTATTTTCGTATCCCTCGGAATTGGTTTACTGATCGAAAATATAGGAAGAATTGTTGATATACCATTACTTATTACAATCGGAGTTGTTGCAAAATCCCTTATGGCACCGGCGATTGGTGCCGGCATTGCTTTTATGCTCGGTGCAAACGGTCTTGTAATCTTCTCGGCGATGGTAGCCGGAGCAATTGGTGCCGGATCCATTTCAATTACTGAAGCCGGTCTAATTATTAAAACAGGTGAGCCAATCGGTGCATTATTAACAGCAACTTTAGCTGTATATATTGGTAAACGTTTAAGCGGAAAAACTGCGTTAGATATGATGCTCGTTCCATTTGCAGCAATATTAGGTTCTGGTTTAGTTGGTATTTGGTTATCTCATAATATTACTCCTGTTTTAAATGCAGTTGGAGCGTTTATTAAAGATAGCTCAGCTGGTAGTCCGTTTATTGCTTCTATCGTCATTGCAGTAGTTTGGGGGCTATTACTTATCTCTCCAGCTTCATCAGCTGCGTTAGCAATTGCACTTAGCTTAGACGGTGTTGCAGGTGGTGCTGCTCTTGCCGGATGCGTCGCTCAGTTTATCGGATTCTCTGTCATCTCAGCGAAAGAAAATAATTTAGGTGGCATATTAGCTCAAGCACTTTGTACTCCGAAAGTACAGTTACCAAATATCACTAAAAATCCAATGATTCTCGTCCCAACTGTCGTTGCCAGTGCTATAGTCGGTCCAGTATCCGCATTAATTTTCCAACTGGAAGCAGGAAAGGAAATTGCAGGTCTTGGATTAAGTTCTCTTATCGCACCAATTAATTTAATTTCCAGCCAAGGATGGGAAGTTCTCCCGGCGATGGTAATTACTTATATCGTCATTCCAGTAGCTGTTTCTTATATACTTTACATTGCTCTTAAAAAAGCAGGTCGTATTCACTCTGGTGATATGACTGTACCGCAATCTTAAGTTGAAAATCTCCTTAATAATATATAAAAGCAGACTGAGAAGCCACAGTCTGCTTTTTTGTCATGCTACATTCTATGATTTTGTTTTACTGGAACTCTTATTGGTTCTTTGGCCAATAAGAGCTGAACGCCGAAGTAAAGTATACTTGCAAGCGTCATTCCAGAAATGGCATCTACAAAGGCATGCTGCTTCGTAAATAGCGTTGATAAAATAATAAGTGTACCGAAGAAAGTAAGGATGTAATATTCAAAAGCATGCTGTTCTCTACGCTTAAAGGCAGCTAACATAATTACAAATGTAGTAAGAACGTGAATGCTAGGGAAACAGTTTACTGGCTGGTCGATACTATAAATATAGCGAACTAGTTCAGAAAATACATCTGTTCCAACGACAGTCGGACGCGGTACAGTTGTTTGCCAAAAATAATAAATAGAAAAACAAGCAAGCTTTCCAAAAATAACACTACTTAAAGTGACATAATATTGCTTTCGGTCAGCAAAGCAGTAATAAATAAGTGCGCCGTATAAGTATGGAAACCAAAGTAAATAAGGAATAATAAATGCTTTTACAAATGGAATCCAATCATCTACTACAGTTGTAACGTCTACTGCGTGAACAGTCGATTTATTTAATACGTCGTAAAGGGGACTTACGAGCACGAGTAGAAGTATATAACTTAACGGAAGAAAAGATGAAAGTTTAAATTTCTTCATGTTGATCTCCTATGTTTAGTAATGTAAGTAAATTCAATTGATTATAATATAGAAACGTGAATTGGGCTATCGATTTTACTTACATTTTCTTGAATTAACCTTACGTTTTTGTCACTTGACTAAAAAGAAGGAGAGGGTGCTAAATGAAGCGTTTATCGTATTTCTTATTTTTTATATTGATATGCCTAGTAGGTGCTGGGTGTGCAAAGGATAAAGCAGGAGAGAAATTAGAATATAACGGAAGAGCACTCGTAATTGGAGTTGTTGGAGAAAAGCCGAAAGATACGTTTAGGAATGTAAAGTTTGAAGAAATGAAGTTAGAGGAACTAGAAAAGAAATCTAAGGAAGTGGATGGTTTTCTAATAATGAAAGATCACTTTCAAGAAGCCTCAACAGAGCAGTATAAAAATGTATTTTCATCGCTAAAGAAACCAGTGTTTTTTATCGGTTTACAAGATAAATCATATTCAATTTTTATTACAAAAGGAATAGAGTATAACAGTGCACGAAAAGATGTAAATGCTATGTATACGCAAGGCTTTGCAAATATCGGAAGTGGTGAAGGGCAACAATGGGCAATTGGTTTATCTAATGGTGGAAATACAGAAGAAAGTATTCATAATATGTATATCGTCGTATTTCAAACCATCGCAGATTATTTGAATAGATGATGAGGGAGCCTGTAAACGAGGCTTCTTATTTTTTTAATCAAACGTTTGTTTAAGCTGTATGTTCGGTAGGAAGAAACTGATGTAACTCAATGGTTAACAAAGAGAAATGGAGAATTAATCAAACGTTTGTTTAAGCTGTATGTTCGGTAGGAAGAAACTCCTGTAGTTCAAAGGTTAAGAAAGAAAAATGGAGAATTAATCAAACGCTTGTTTAAGATATATGTTTGGTGCAGAATCTAAAAAATTTATATATTTATTTTTTTCTTAACAAATGGCGGAAAAATAAGAAAAATTCGCAGGATTATTAAAAATTATCACGAAATAAGTAAAAGTTTAGCGAATAATGGTTTGAAATAATAAAACGTTTTCTATATGATAAAGGTAAAGGTTAGTAAAAAAGTAGGTGAATTTATGACAGTAACATTTTATTCATATCCAAAGTGTGGCACATGTCAAAAGGCAAAGAAATGGTTTGAGGCAAACGATGTAGCATATGAGATGATTCATATTGTTGAAAATCCACCATCAAAAGAAGATTTACGTAATTTACATGAAAAAAGTGAATTACCATTAAAAAAATTCTTTAATACAAGTGGAATGCGTTACCGTGAACTTGGTCTAAAAGATAAGTTGAAAGATGCAAGCGAAGACGAAATGTATGAGCTTTTAGCATCTGATGGCATGTTGATTAAACGTCCAATTGTAACAGATGGAACGAATGTAACACTTGGTTTTAACGAAGAGCAGTTTGAAAGTGTGTGGAAAAAGTACCAATAAGGTATTTTTACATAATTAATACATTCACTGGAGGTACAGTCATGAGCATTCCAAATAATTTACGTTACTCTGAAGAACACGAATGGGTAAAAACTGAAGGTAATGAAGTTGTTATCGGTATCACTCACTTTGCACAAGGTGAGCTAGGCGATATCGTATTCGTTGAACTTCCTGAAGTAGGTGCAACAATCGAAGCTGACGAGCCATTCGGAAGCGTAGAATCTGTTAAAACAGTTTCTGAGTTATACGCACCTGTAAGCGGTAAAGTTGTAGCAGTAAACGAAGAATTAAGTGACCAACCAGAACTTGTTAACGAATCTCCATACGAGGGTGCATGGATGGTTAAAGTTGAACTTTCTGATGCAAGCCAAGTTGAGAAGTTATTAACTGCAGAAAAATATGCAGAAATGACAAACCAAGACTAATTATAGTCGACTAAAGGACAGCCTTTGTGCTGTCCTTTTTTATTTTGTGTGAAATAATGAAATTCAAGTTATATGTAAATAAATAAGCTATTATGAGAAAAACTGTTTTGTGGTAAGGTTTCATAAGTCTTCACAATCTAAACGAGCCGCTTGCGCTTTTCATTGTCCAGCTCCACCTCCTAGCCCTTCATGTCTAAGAACCTTCCGTACGAGAAGACAAAAAGCGTCTTCTGTACGAAAGAACCTTAGCCAACAGGGCTAAACAGTCGGTTCCGCTTTTCGTTGTCTAGCTCCAGCGGCTAGAACAGTCGGTCATTTCACTCCTTCACTTGAGGCAAAAGGCGCCTCTAGTTCAGGAGTTCCAATGCCCTCCTGTTCTAAACGAGCCGCTTCCGCTTTTCTTTTGCAAAAATAAACAGGAAACAACATGAAAATAACGAATATACTATATACTAAGTTCAAGGTTATATAGTATATGGTGATCGGGTGATGACATATGATTTATGTAGAAAAAGTCATTATTGTAGAAGGTACATCAGATAGAAGAAAGATTGAATCTATTATTCGTGAACCGGTGGAAATTGTTTGTACAAATGGTACAATTGGTTTGTCGAAAATGGATGAGCTCGTTGATCAGTTTTTTGATAAGGAAGTGTATGTGCTAGTGGATGCTGATGATGCTGGAGAAAAGTTAAGGAAACAATTTCGAAAAGAATTTCCGCAAGCCGAGCATATCTATATTGATCGCTCGTACCGAGAAGTGGCAACTGCGCCATCTACACACTTAGCAAATGTATTATGGGGAGCCGACATTGACGTTTATACAGAATATTTACGGTAAGGAATGATAGAAGTGATTGATTGGACAGGAGCCCAAGCTACAGCCCTAATAGAGAACGAAGAAAAAACAGTATTATATGTATATACTCCAATGTGTGGAACATGCCAATTAGCAAAAAAGATGTTAACAGTCGTTGAGATGACAATTGAAGGCCTCAAAATTGGGATGTTAGATTTAAATTATGCTCCGTATTTAGCGAAAGAGTATGGGATTGAAAGTGTACCTTGTTTACTTGTTTTTGAAAATGGGACACTGATGAAGAAGATATACGCATTTCATTCGGTTGAATATTTATATACGGAATTAAAGTAGGCGGCAAAATTTTTGCCGCCTCGACATATTTCTTGGGAAATATGTCGAGATGCAGGGTGGATACAGTATTTGTCGAGCGAAAATAACAGGATTGCTCTTTAGTGAGAGGGAATGGTATGTAATAGAAAGTGATATGAAGGATGTGATTTAGGGTGAGATTATATTCTTTGCTTCAATCATTTGTAAATTACGCTAATGGTCAATATCATTTAGAACCGCTTTTAAGACAAGAAGAAAAAACTGTTAATTTTCGCTTTGGAGATGAAAGTTGTTCGTTACAAATTTCAAGAGATTATATAGAGCTGGTACATGAGGAAAGAGGAACGGAACAAATCATTTGCTTAGATGAAAAGGATATAGAACAATTGGTGAATGGAAATGTACGATTGCAAATGTTAATGAACGATGGACGTGTACAATATTCAGGAACGTACCGAACGATGTTATTAGTGGAATCGATGTTTCATATATGTAAACCGATGTCAGTAGGTGCTTAAAATTCTGAAGTTTCATTTTTTGCGAAAATTTCTGTTGACATGGTGAGTGTATATTGATACAATTCAAGTCATAAAATATAGACAATTTCATAAATTTCAAATCAGACGAAAATTGAATCTGATTTCTCTTATCAAGAGAGGTGGAGGGACTGTGCCCTGTGAAGCCCGGCAACCGTCAACTTATGTTGAAATGGTGCCAATTCCTGCAAAGCGAATGCTTTGAGAGATGAGAGAGAGGGATAATGTTGTTATATACGCATATAAACCTTTCTGCTTCTCTAAAGCAGAAAGGTTTTTTTATTGTTTGAATGTGGAGGACATTCAAATAATAAAAGTAATGATAACAGTGGACTACACGCATTAAAAATAAAAAATTGCGGAGTCGATCCAAACAAAAAAGGGGTGAACATCATGATTCTATTAGAGAACGTAAAGAAAATATATAAGGCGAAAAGCGGTGATGTCACTGCTGTAGATAACGCCAATTTAAAAATAGAAAAAGGCGAAATATTTGGTGTTATTGGATATAGCGGCGCTGGAAAAAGTTCGTTAATCAGATTGTTTAATCAGTTAGAGAAACCGACTTCTGGCCAAATTACAATTGCAAATCGTGTGATTTCAGCAATTACAGGAAGTGAACTTCGTAAGGCAAGGCAAGAAATCGGAATGATTTTTCAGCACTTCAACTTACTTTGGTCGCGAACTGTACGTGAAAATATAGAGTTTCCACTTGAAATTGCAGGTGTTGATAAAGCGAAGAGAAGAAAACGTGTTGATGAATTAATTCATCTTGTTGGATTAGAAGGAAGAGGAGACGCATACCCATCTCAGCTGAGCGGAGGACAAAAGCAACGTGTTGGTATTGCAAGAGCATTAGCTAACAATCCACAAGTGCTTTTATGTGATGAAGCAACGTCAGCTCTTGATCCGGAAACGACAGATCAAATTTTGGATTTACTATTAGACATTAATAAGCGCCTTGGTTTAACAATTGTACTCATTACACATGAGATGCACGTGATTCGAAAGATATGTAACCGAGTAGCGGTAATGGAGAGAGGAAAGATTGTAGAAACAGGTCCAGTACTTGATGTATTCCGTAATCCGAAGCAAGATATTACGAAACGATTTGTACAGCAGTTAACAGATTCTGAAGATACAAATGAAACAATTGAAAGTTTAATTGAAAAATATCCAGATGGAAAAGTAATTCGTTTGCAGTTTATCGGTGAGGCTGTAGAAAGACCAGTGCTTCAACGATTAATGCAACGCAGTGATATAGAAGTTAGCATTTTGCAAGGAAATATTGCACAAACGAATAACGGTTCTTACGGTAGTTTAGTTGTTCATTTAAATGGTGAGGAAACAGCGATCCAGCAAGCAATAGAAGGAATTCATCAAGATCAAGTAGAGCTGGAGGTGATTGCACATGGATAAGTTACTCGCAAATGTTGATTGGAATCAAATGTTAGAAGCAACTGGTGAAACGTTATATATGACGGCAATCGCAGCTCTTGCGACATTTGTTTTAGGACTCATTTTAGGATTGTTACTCTTCATGACAGCAAAAGATAATTTATGGGAAAACAAATCAATTAATACGGTGATTGGAGCATTCGTAAATATATTCCGCTCTATACCGTTCATCATTTTAATTATTTTATTAATCCCATTTACAAAGATTCTTCTTGGAACAATTCTTGGAGCAAGTGCAGCTCTGCCGGCTTTAATTATTGGAGCCGCACCATTCTACGCGAGAATGGTTGAAATTGCACTTCGCGAAATTGATAAAGGTGTAATTGAAGCTTCAAAAGCAATGGGAGCAAAAACAAGCACAATTATTTTGAAAGTGTTAATTCCAGAATCATTACCAGCATTAGTATCTGGTATTACGGTTACGACAATTGCTTTAGTAGGCTATACAGCAATGGCGGGAGTTGTTGGTGCTGGTGGCCTTGGAACACTTGCTTACTTAGAAGGATTCCAGAGAGGGAATAACGATGTAACAATCGTTGCGACAATTTGTGTATTACTAGTTGTATTTTTAATCCAGTGGATTGGTGATAGTTTAACGACTCGAATAGATAAACGATAATAAAAACGGGAGGATATTTTAAATGAAAAAATTATTACTTACGGCACTTATTTCAACTTCAATTTTTGGGTTAGCTGCTTGTGGCGGGAAAGATAAAGATGAAAAGAAACTTGTTGTTGGTGCTTCTAACGTACCGCATGCTGAAATTTTAGAAAAAGCAAAACCGTTACTTGAGAAAAAAGGAATTGAATTAGAAGTGAAAAAATTCCAAGATTACGTGTTGCCAAATAAATCGTTAGCGGATAAGGAATTAGATGCAAACTATTTCCAGCACATTCCGTATTTAGAAAAAGAAATTAAAGATAAAAAATATGATTTTGAAATAGCAGGGAAAATTCATATTGAACCAATTGGTGTATATTCTCAAAAATATAAGAGTTTAAAAGAACTTCCAGACGGGGCGACAATTATTATGAGTAATTCCGTTACTGACCATGGACGTGGTTTAGCAATTTTACAAAAAGAAGGCATTTTAAAAATTAAAGACGGAGTAGATCCAGTTAGTGCAACTCCAAAAGATATTGCAGATAATCCGAAACACTTAAAATTCAAAACGGATATTGAGCCTGGTTTGTTGCCACAAGTGTATAACAATAAAGAAGGCGACGCTGTTTTAATTAACTCGAACTATGCAATTGATGCGAAATTAAACCCAGAAAAAGATGCAATTGCAATTGAAGGCGATGATTCTCCATACGCAAACGTACTAGTGGTTCGTAAAGGTGATAAAGATAAAAAAGCGATTAAAGAGCTTGTAGAAGTATTACATTCTAAAGAAATTGAAGACTTTATTACTAAAGAATATAAAGGTGCAGTTGTTCCTGTAAAAGAATAATTGCTGAAAAAGGGCTGGTGTATGCCGGTCCTTTTTTACTACATAACTATAGGGAGAAGGGGACGTCATATGAAAAAGATTCTATTGTCAGTTGTTACAGCATTATCTGTATTTACATTAGCTGCTTGCGGAGGGAAGGAAGAGAATAAGCTTGTTGTGGGAGCTTCTAACGTGCCGCACGCTGTTATTTTAGAAAAGGCACAGCCGATATTAGAGAAAAAAGGCATTAAGTTAGAGATTAAAAAGTTTCAGGATTATGTACTGCCAAATAAAGCGTTAGCGGATAAAGAAATTGATGCGAACTACTTCCAGCATATTCCGTACTTAGATAAAGAAATTCAAGAAAAGGGATATAAAATTGTAAACGCAGGAAAAATCCATTTAGAGCCGATGGGTATTTATTCTAAGAAGTATAAAAGCTTAAAAGACTTACCAGATGGCGGGACAGTGATTATGAGTAATAACGTAGCGGAGCGTGGCCGTATGCTAGCACTGTTACAAAAAGGCGGCGTTATTAAATTAAAAGACGGAGTAGATGTTGTTAAGGCAACAGTAAAAGATGTAGTCGAAAATCCGAAAAACTTAAAGTTTAAAACAGATGTAGAGCCTGGATTGTCACCAAAGCTGTATGAAAATAATGAAGGTGATGCTTTATTTATTAATTCAAACTATGCAATTGATGCAAAATTAAATCCAACAAAGGATGCAATTGCGATTGAAGGAGCAGACTCTCCGTATGCAAACATCATTGCAGTTCGTAAAGGTGATGAGAAGAAAAAAGAAATTAAAGAGCTAGTAGAAGTGCTACATTCAAAAGAAATTCAAGGTTTTATTAATAAAGAATATAAAGGTGCTGTACTTCCGGTAAGTGAATAAATATAAAGAAAGGGCTGGAAAATTACCAGTCCTTTTTTCTTTATATAAATAAGAAGAAAGGTGTATCATAGAAAGATGTGAAGGAAATACTTATATACATTTGTGAAAAAACGGTTACTTTTTTTCGTCGTTTGCGATATCATTTTATTTGATATAAAATTAGAATGAGAATAAAATGAGAATATGAACGTTTTAGGAATTTTTAAAATGTATATATAGGATTAATGGAGGTATTGAGATGGCTGGTTCTACATTAACGGTTAAAGACTTACACGTATCAATTGATGGCAAAGAAATTTTAAAGGGTGTAAACCTTGAAGTAAAAGGTGGAGAAATCCATGCAATTATGGGACCTAACGGAACAGGTAAATCAACTTTATCTTCTGCAATTATGGGTCACCCAAAGTATGAAGTAACAGAAGGTAGCATCATCATCGACGGTGAAGATGTATTAGAAATGGAAGTAGACGAGCGCGCACAAGCAGGTCTATTCCTAGCAATGCAATATCCAAGTGAAATTAGCGGAGTAACAAACGCTGACTTCTTACGTTCTGCAATTAACGCACGTCGTGAAGAAGGCGATGAAATTTCTCTTATGAAATTTATCCGTACATTAGATAAAAACATGGAATTCCTAGAAATGGATCCAGAAATGGCACAACGTTACTTAAACGAAGGTTTCTCTGGTGGAGAGAAAAAACGTAATGAAATTCTTCAATTAATGATGATTGAGCCAAAAATCGCAATCTTAGATGAAATCGACTCAGGTCTTGATATCGATGCATTAAAAGTTGTATCTAAAGGTATTAACGAAATGCGCGGCGAAGAGTTCGGTTGCCTAATGATTACGCATTACCAACGTTTATTAAACTACATCACTCCAGACTTCGTTCACGTTATGATGAACGGTCGTATCGTTAAATCTGGTGGCCCTGAGCTTGCACAACGTCTAGAAGCTGAAGGTTACGACTGGATTAAAAAAGAATTAGGTATTGAAGACGAAACAACAGAGCAAGAAGCGTAAGAGAGGAGCATAAACATGACAATCGGTACATTACCTTTCGATCAAGAAACAATCCGTCAACGCGCAAGCGAAGTAAACGAAGCTGCTTGGTTGACTGAGTTCCGCTTACAAGCTCTTGCACAAGCAACTGAACTTCCAATGCCAACGCCTGATAAAACGAAAATTGACAAATGGGACTTTATCGGAAAAGGCGACGCTGCTAAGCAAGAGCCTGTAAGTTCTTTAACTGAACTTCCAGAAGCAGTGAAAAACTTAATCGATGAAAATAACAGCGTATTAGTACAACGCACTGGTACAACTGCGTTCGTTTCTTTAGCAGACGAAGCAAAAGAAAAAGGTGTTATTTTCACAGACATCGTAACAGCTGCAACTGAGCATGCTGAACTAGTACAAAAGTACTTAATGAAAGACGGCGTGAAAGTAGACGAGCATCGTCTAACTGCACTTCATGCTGCATTAATCAACGGTGGTGCATTCGTATATGTTCCGAAAAACGTTGTTCTTGAAACTCCACTTCAAGCTGTATTCTTAGTAGACGGCGAAGAAGCTAACGTATATAACCACGTACTATTCGTAGCTGATGCGAACAGTACTGCAACTTATGTAGAAAACTATGTTGCAAATGAAAATGCTAAAGGTATTGCAAATATCGTAGCAGAAGTAATCGTGGAACAAGGCGCACAAGTGAAATTCGGTGCGGTTGATCTATTAGCAAAAGACGTAACAACTTACGTTAACCGCCGCGGCGTTGTAGGACGCGACGGCCGTATTGATTGGGCTCTAGGCCTTATGAATGACGGAAACACAATTTCAGAAAACGTTACGAACTTAATGGGCGACGGTTCATATGCTGATACGAAAACAGTAACAATTGGCCGTGGTAACCAAACACAAAACTTTACAACTAAAGTTGTTCACTTCGGTAAACATTCTGAAGGTTGGATTTTAAAACACGGTGTACAAAAAGATAGTGCAACATCTATCTTTAACGGAATTGGTAAGATTGAACACGGTGCATCTAAATCAAATGCACAACAATCTTCTCGCGTTCTTATGTTAGATGAAAAAGCTCGCGGTGATGCAAACCCAATTCTTTTAATCGACGAAGATGATGTAATGGCAGGTCACGCAGCTTCAGTAGGTCGCGTAGATCCAGTCCAACTATACTACTTGATGAGCCGTGGTATTCCAAAACGCGAAGCAGAACGTTTAGTCATCCATGGATTCTTAGCACCTGTAGTTAATGAGCTTCCAATTGAAGGAGTAAAGGCACAGCTTGTTGAGGTAATTGAAAGGAAAGTTCGCTAATGAATATTCATGAAATACGCAAACAGTTTCCAATTCTTGATCAAAAAGTGAACGGCAAACAACTTGTTTATTTCGATAGTGCAGCAACTTCTCAAAAACCAATTCAAGTCATTGAAACGTTAGAACGTTACTATAAAGAATATAATTCTAACGTGCATCGCGGTGTTCATACGCTCGGTACGAAAGCTACCGACGCGTATGAAGGTGCACGTGAGAAAGTTCGCAAGTTTATCAATGCGAAATCAATGGAAGAGATTATTTTCACGCGCGGAACGACAACTGCATTAAATACAGTAGCGGCTAGCTATGGTCTTGAAAATGTAAAAGAGGGCGATGAAATCGTTATTTCTTACATGGAGCACCATAGTAATATCATTCCGTGGCAACAAGTTGCGAAGAAAACTGGTGCAACTTTAAAATATCTTCCGCTTCAACCAGATGGGACAATTTCAATAGAAGATGCTCGTCAAACAATTACACCGAATACAAAAATCGTTTCTATCATGTATGTTTCTAACGTACTTGGAACGATTAACCCTGTAAAAGAAATCGGAGCAATTGCACACGAAAATGGCGCAATTATGGTCGTTGACGGTGCACAAAGTACACCTCACATGAAAGTAGATGTACAAGATTTAAACTGTGATTTCTACGCATTATCCGCTCATAAGATGTGTGGCCCTACAGGTATCGGCGTATTATATGGTAAAAAAGAATTGCTAAACAATATGGAGCCAATTGAATTTGGTGGTGAAATGATTGATTTCGTAGATTTACAAGAATCTACTTGGAAAGAGCTTCCGTGGAAGTTTGAAGCAGGTACACCGATTATCGGTAATGCAATCGGACTTGGTGCGGCAATTGATTTCCTAGAAGAAATCGGTCTTGATAATATTGAAAAGCATGAGCATGAATTAGCGCAATACGCTTTAGAAAGACTATCAGAAGTAGATGGCGTTACAATTTATGGTCCAAAGCATCGCGCTGGTCTTGTTACATTTAATATTGAAGACGTACATCCTCACGATGTAGCGACTGTATTAGATGTAGAAGGCATTGCAGTTCGCGCAGGACATCACTGTGCACAACCGCTTATGAAGTGGCTAAAAGCTTCTTCAACAGCACGTGCGAGCTTCTATTTATATAATACAAAAGAAGAAATTGATACATTTGTTGACTCGCTAATCAAGACAAAGGAGTATTTCACAAATGTCATTTAATAATTTAGATACGTTATATCGTCAAGTTATTATGGATCATTACAAAAATCCTCGTAACCATGGCGTGTTAGAAGATAGTGTTACCGTTAACTTGAACAATCCAACTTGCGGCGATCGTATTCAACTTACGATGAAAGTAGAAGAAGGTATTGTGCAAGAGGCGAAGTTTGAAGGCGAAGGATGTTCAATCTCAATGTCTTCAGCTTCAATGATGACACAAGCAGTAAAAGGTAAGAAAATTGAAGAGGCACTTCAGCTTTCGAAAATTTTCTCTGACATGATGCTAGGAAAAGAGTACGATGACAGCATCGATTTAGGAGATATTGAAGCATTACAAGGCGTATGCAAGTTCCCTGCACGTATTAAATGTGCAACATTAGCGTGGAAAGCGTTAGAAAAGGGCTTAAACGAAGATAAGTAATGTTACAGGTTCCTAAAAACGAGGTTATCTAAGGAGGGACACACCAACATGGCGAAGCAACTGCCAGATATCGGCGATTATAAATATGGTTTCAAAGACAAAGACGTTTCGATTTTCCGTGCTGGACGCGGTTTAACAAAAGAAATCGTTGAAGAAATTTCACGTATGAAAGAAGAACCACAGTGGATGTTAGACTTCCGTTTAAAATCACTGGATAAGTTCTACGAAATGCCAATGCCACAATGGGGCGGCGACTTAAACGACTTAGATTTCGATGAAATTACGTACTACGTAAAACCATCTGAGAAATCTGAGAAGTCTTGGGATGAAGTACCTGATGAAATTAAAGCAACATTTGATAAATTAGGTATTCCAGAAGCTGAGCAAAAATATTTAGCTGGTGTATCTGCACAGTACGAATCTGAAGTTGTATACCACAACATGAAAGAAGACCTAGAAGCTCTAGGAATCGTCTTCAAAGATACAGATAGCGCATTAAAAGAGAACGAAGATATTTTCCGTGAACATTTCGGAAAAGTAATCCCACCAACAGACAACAAATTCTCTGCATTAAACTCTGCAGTTTGGTCTGGTGGATCATTCATCTACGTTCCAAAAGGTGTTAAAGTTGATACACCACTTCAAGCGTATTTCCGTATTAACTCTGAAAATATGGGACAATTCGAGCGTACGCTTATCATCGTAGACGAAGGCGCACACGTACACTACGTAGAAGGTTGTACAGCACCTGTTTACACTACTAACTCACTTCACAGTGCGGTAGTAGAAATCATCATTAAAAAAGATGCTTATTGCCGTTATACAACAATCCAAAACTGGGCGAACAACGTATACAACCTAGTTACAAAACGTGCGGTTTGTGAAGAAAACGCAACGATGGAATGGATTGACGGTAATATCGGATCTAAATTAACGATGAAATACCCAGCAGTTATCTTAAAAGGCGAAGGCGCTCGTGGTTTAACATTATCTATCGCGATTGCTGGTAAAGGCCAACACCAAGATGCTGGTGCGAAAATGATTCACTTAGCACCAAACACGTCTTCAACAATCGTTTCTAAATCGATTGCGAAGCATGGTGGTAAAGTAACTTACCGTGGTATCGTACACTTCGGACCAAAAGCGAAAAACTCTCGCTCTAACATCGAGTGTGACACGTTAATCATGGATAACCAATCTACATCTGATACAATTCCTTACAACGAAATCAAAAACGATTACGTTTCACTTGAGCACGAAGCGAAAGTATCTAAAGTATCAGAAGAACAATTATTCTACCTAATGAGCCGCGGTATTTCTGAGCAAGAAGCTACAGAAATGATCG
Organism: Bacillus sp. ISO11; assembly: GCF_003458115.1. Lineage (NCBI taxonomy): Bacteria > Bacillati > Bacillota > Bacilli > Caryophanales > Bacillaceae > Bacillus > Bacillus sp. ISO11. Next base: position 156,883 of record NZ_QXCO01000007.1, read on the forward strand.
TAATGGGCTTCATTGAACCATTCACTCGCGAACTTCCAATGGAATACGCAGTTGAAATGAACCGCCTAATCAAGTTTGAGATGGAAGGTTCTATTGGTTAAATAGAAATGCGGAGCCGACTGTTCAGACCCGTTGGCTAAGGTTCTTTCGCACAGAAGATGCTTTTTATCTTCTCGTGCGGAAGGTTCTTAGACATGAGGGTCTAGGAGGCAAAGCTGGATAATATATGTATGAAGAAAGCGCCCTGCTGTGCAGGGCGCTTTTTTGTTTTGCGGATTTGTCTTGGCTTGGGAGAGGATACCCGGGTGGGTGTTCAGTTAAATATATCAGCGATTTTTCAAATATATCGACCATAACTCGGAATATATCAGCGATTATTTCAATATATCGACGATTCGACAAGGGATATCGACTTATCAACAAATTACGACATAGCAAGAGGAACGAATACCCCGCACCCTTCAAAAAGGAAAGGAGCATTTATACATAAAGAGGGCGACTGGAAGTAATTTAGATTAAAATACTGACAAATGCAGCAAAGAACTTATGGGAAAATCCCCACGGCTAACTTTCTGACAAATCCCCGCTCTACCAACTAATCCCCACACTGGCAAAAATAAAGTTTCTCATATAAAAAGGACAATCTTTTGCTTTTTCTCACAATGCGAGTACAATGTAAAATAGCAAGAAAAGACGAAAAGTATTTACAGGATTATTGTGTGCGCATAGCGTAAATGGCAGTAAGGAACTGAGAGGAGGTTTTTTCTCTGAATACAAATAAAGAAACAATCATCCACCTTTATCATACAAACGATATACATAGTCATTTTGAAAATTGGCCGCAAATTTCTCGGTTTGTTCTAGGGGAGAAAAAGCGAAGACAGGAAGCGGGAGAGACTGTTTTGACGGTTGATATCGGCGATCATGTGGATCGTTTTCATAGTATTTCGGAAGCGACGAATGGACTTGGGAATACGAAGCTTTTAAATGAGGCGTTATATGATTATGTAACGATCGGAAATAATGAAGGAATTACGTTAGCGAAGGAGCATTTGAATCGGCTCTATGATGATGCTGGATTTGAAATACTTGTCGCAAATTTATTTGAAAAAGAAGGGGTACGTCCGTCATGGGCAAGGCCTTATAAATTGCATACAACGACGGATGGGATTACCATTGCTTTTATCGGATTAACGGTAGCTTATCCAGAGTTTTATCAGATGCTCGATTGGCATATTGAAGATCCCATTATTCATTTAGAGTCTATTTTAGAAGAAGTGAAAGATGAGGCTCATATTACGGTTGTCCTTTCTCACCTTGGAAAAAGTATGGATGAGTATATGGCAGAGCATTATGATATAGATGTTATTTTAGGAGCACATACGCATCATTTATTTGAGCGTGGTATTCTACTGAATAATACTTTACTTTGTTGTTGTGAAAAGTGGGGGCGTTACATTGGTCACGTACAGCTTACTGTGGATATAGAGATGAAGAAATTGCTGAAAAAAGACGGTAGGGCGATTAAGACGGAACGTTTAGGTGCTTATAGCGAGCCGTTATCCACAATTGAAATACTGCAGGAAGAAAGTGAGCATATAATGGCAGAGTCTGTCGTTCATTTAAAAGAGTCATTACCGGTTGATTGGTTTCATGAGACGCCGTTTTCTCACATGTTAGCAAGTGCGCTGAAAACATGGTGCAATGCAGAGATTGGCATGGTGAACGCTGGTGTACTTCTTGAAGGGTTAGAAGAGGGTGTTGTAACGCGCGGAGATATTCACAGAATTTGTCCACATCCAATTAATCCGTGTGCTTTGAAAGTTCCAGGAAAGATATTAAGAGAAGTTATTTTGAAAGCACGTAAGCCGAATATGGAGAATCTTGAGGTGAAAGGATTCGGATTTCGGGGAAAAGTGATGGGGAAAATGATTTACGCTGGTGTAGAAGTCATTCCAGATACGATTCCCGGGAATAAAATTTTACTCGAAGATGTATTAATTAACGGGGAATCGCTGGAATTAGATCGTATATATACAGTAGGAACGATTGATATGTTTACATTTGGCTACTTATACCCAGAGCTATCCACACTTTCTGACAAACAATATTATATGCCAGAACTACTTAGAGATGTGTTAACAGATATGTTAATAACTTATACATCTTCCGTTAAACTATAGGCTAGTTAACTTGTAACACTCATTTTTCTCTTGTCATACAGATAAGAAAGAGAGGAGTGTGAACTATGGTTAATGTGGAGCCAATTATAATTGATAATTATACGTTTATTGCAGTTAGCGTGAAACTTCCAAAGACGAATTTGCTAGCTGTAATGAGCGATAAAGGATATATTATGTGTGGTGCATTAGATGTAGGTCTTTTAAATGAGAAATTAGGTGATCGAGGAATTATTGCTGGCCGTGCGGTTGGTGTAAGAACGATTGAACAACTTCTTGAAGCGCCACTAGAATCGGTAACGACTGGAGCTGAAGCATTAGGCATTCCAGCAGGTACGATTGGAAAAGAAGCATTATTAAAAATGAGATAAGCATATATCGTCCCTCCTTCTTGCATAGAAATGATATAAGAAGGAGGTTTTTTTATGAGTATATTTCGCTCGAAAAACTCGCGGTTTCGAAGGGGACCTATTGCCTTTCGGTATATACTGCTTATGTCGTTTATTCTTTTTGTTATATTACTTACGCAAGGGTTGTGGATTGTGAATAATAATATTCAGCCGACCTTAATTAAATATGGGGAAGTAGAGACACATAAAATGGCGACGGCAATTATGACGAAGGCAGTAAAGGATCGAATTAATGAAGGATTCGATGTAGATTCATTAATGAAAGTACAGAATGATAAAAACGGAAAAGTATCCACAATTAATTTAAATACAAAGCAAGTAAATGAAATCGTAACATCAACGACCACATACATAGAAAAATATTTGCAGCAAGTAGAACAAGGGAAGTTGAAGGAGCTAGGTATTGCTGAAAAAAACGGCGCGACTATGGCAGTTCCTTTTGGGCGTGTAACTGATAATGCACTTCTTGGTAATATAGGACCAGATATTCCGATTCATTTCACGCCAGTTGGACATGTGAATACAGATATTAAACAAAAAATTGAGCCGCATGGGATTAATACTACAGCGATTCAAATTGTTATGGAAATGGAAGTAACATTGCAAGTGATTATTCCATTTCATACGAAAGAGATAAAGGTGAAACAAAATGTTCCGATTGCGACGCGTATCGTTCAAGGGGAAGTGCCTACGTATTATGGAAGCGGAAGTGTTGCTGTACCTGATAAAAAGAAAACAGATAGTTAGTTGTAAATAAAGTGAAACCCGGCTCAGTCAGACTTTTACTGGATAAAAAATAACCGTAGCAATGCAGCTACGGTTATCGTTTTGTATTTGCTCGTTCTTTGCGCTCCCAAAGGCTTAAATGCATGTATGGATCGAAGGCCCATTCTGTATAGCCATTGTCTTTATACATGCCAAAATGTAAGTGGGGCGGAAATTTTCCGGCTGTACCAGGAGGTCCATAACCAGTGCTACCAACAAATCCGATTACTTTCCCTGGCTCAACAATTTGTCCAAGCTGTATTTCTTTTGAAAACCCGCCTAAATGAGCGTAATAATGGTAATTGTTATGAAGGTCGCGAATACCAATGCGCCATCCACCAAGGCGGTTCCAACCTTTCGTTTCAATAATGCCATAGCAAGTCGATCTTACTGGCACGCCATATCCGGCAAAAATATCGGTTCCTTCATGAATCCTTCTGCCGCCAAAACTTCTTCCAGCGCCGAAAGTACTACGGTAGCTATGGTCACTACGGATCGGAAGAGGAAAAGCATTTCCTTCTAAATTAATACGTCCATAATGTTTATAAATTTGGGCGTATTCGCTAATTAAATCAACTGTTTTGGCACGTCTATAGTATTCCCAGAGCATAATTTTAATACGGTCTTCTGATGTTCCTTGTTTCCTTAAAATAGTCGCTGCGGTATGCAGAAGATCACGGTCGCTATTTGCATTTGCAAATCCATCTTTGTCACCATCTAAACCTATTCCGCCAAATAGAGAAATTGTATGGGGAAGAGTATCGTTACTATTAATAGGTCCAGCCCATATTTCTGGTTTGAAATAAAGGGAAATGATGGCATCTGGTTTTTTCGGAATATCTTTTCTTACGCTCCGTATATTTCTTTCATATTGATCCATTGCAGCTAAGTAATACCATGGAATGCCTGAAGACTGCTCGGTTTCTTTATATAGTGCCATGCGCTTTTCGTATATGCTTTGCTGATTATCTTCACCGTAAGCGATGTTTTGGTGGAGAAGAAAACAAATAGAAAGCAAAAGAGAAATTTTTCGAAGCATGAAATAGACTCCTTTCACAACATCACTCTTTTTAGTGTGGGATATACGGAGTATTTCATTATAGGGAACGATTGGAAAAAATCTTAGAATCTTCATTTGAGCAAATCGCTTTCATACGTTAGAATAGATATGTTACATTGAAAGAAGCGAACACGGTAAACTATTTCATATTGTGCGGAGTTGATAACCATGACAAAACAAACAGAATATAAGCGCAAGCCCGAATGGTTGAAAATTAAGTTAAACACGAATGAAAACTATACAGGCTTAAAGAAAATGATGCGTTCTAAAAATCTTCATACAGTTTGTGAGGAAGCAAAATGTCCGAATATTCATGAATGCTGGGCTGTAAGAAAAACAGCAACATTTATGATTTTAGGTGCGGTTTGTACACGTGCTTGTCGTTTTTGTGCGGTTAAAACAGGCTTACCAACTGAGCTTGATTTACAAGAACCAGAACGCGTGGCAGATTCAGTAGTACAAATGGGCTTAAAGCACGTTGTTATAACAGCGGTTGCACGTGATGATTTAAAGGACGGGGGAGCAGCTGTTTTTGCTGAAACAGTACGAGCAGTACGTCGTAAAAACCCATTCACGTCTATCGAAGTATTACCATCTGATATGGGTGGAGTAGAAGAAAACTTAAAAATGTTAATGGATGCAAAACCAGATATTTTAAACCATAACATTGAAACAGTACGTCGATTATCTGACCGAGTTCGCGCTAGAGCAAAATATGAACGTTCATTAGAGTTTTTACGTCGAGCGAAAGAAATGCAGCCTGATATTCCAACTAAATCGAGCATTATGGTGGGCTTAGGTGAAACGAGAGAAGATTTAATTGAAGCAATGGATGACTTACGTGCAAACAATGTGGATATTTTAACTCTTGGGCAATACCTACAACCATCTAAGAAGCACTTACCAGTTCTTAAATATTACCCACCAGCAGAATTTGCAGAGCTTAAAGAAATTGCACTTAGCAAAGGATTTAGCCACTGTGAAGCTGGCCCACTTGTGCGTTCTTCTTACCATGCGGATGAGCAAGTACGTTCTGCAAAAGAAAAAACAGCAGAAGCTAAATAATGAAAAAAGAGAGCTAACGATTAGCTCTCTTTTTGTTTATACTCTAAAACGGTATTTGGACATGTTAATAAAATCTTTTTTAATTCTTCTGTGGATAATTCAATTGTAAATTCAGGTACACCAGGTGTAATTAAAATTTTATCGTACGTATAAATAGCGTTATCCACAATAATTGTTACATCGTGTGAATATCCGAAAGGAGCCACACATCCCGGCGTACAACCAGTTTTGTCTCGCAGTTCATCAGGAGAACAGAGAGATAAGCGTTCTCCTGTTAGTTCTTTCATCTCTCCCCGGTTGAGCCTTGTGCCCTCTAACGTAAAAAATACGTAATAATCTCCAGACTTTGATTTTAAAAATAAGCTTTTACTTGGAGTGCCTTGTAAGCCGAGTCTCTCACGTACAATCCGATCTGTCTCATAATCGAGTACTGGTTCGTGTTCAAATTTTTCATAAGAAACATTTGTTTTATGTAGTAGAGCAAGTACATCTTCGTACATATGGAGTGATACCCCTTTCTATTATTAGTACAGTTTCTTCTCGTGGCGTCAACTGAATGTTTTGGAAAGGGATATTACTTAGACGATGCTTCCCATAAGCGTTTTATGATACATTGTTCGTCGATTGTAATTTCGTAAATATCAGGATTCGTTAAAGTTCTCCATTCATTAAAGCCAATCGTATGATTAAAATGCTTTAAAATGAGCGTAAGTAAATTGCCATGTGTAACAAGTAGTGTTGTTGTATGGTTTAATTGTAAAACGTCTTGAATAAGCGATATGGCACGGTCTGTTGCTTGTTTTGTTGACTCTCCGCCTGAAAAGGCAATATCTATATTTGTAAAAGTAGATTCTAGTTTTTGCATCCAATCATCCATTGGAACGTTGCTCAATATGCGTTCAGTTAATCGTTCATCTTCTTGGATAGATAAGTTAGCTTGGAGCGCATAGGGCCGAATGGAATCGATAGCTCGGACAAATGGGCTTGAAATAATATGATCGATTTGTAGATGATTTTCTAAGAGAAATGTAGCAAGGGTATTTGCTTGGTCTTTTCCATCGGTCGTTAATTCAGCATCACGTTTTTGCCCAGTTGCTGAACAATGTCGTATTACAATAATTCTCTTCATAATTCATCCCCATCTTTCAAGTTGACGCTATATACTTCGACAAATGTGGAAATAATTCCTTTTTCTTGGAAAACGGCATATGGATTTAAATATGTGGAAAAGTAATGTGGATAATGAACATTTGAGGTGCAATCATGAATAAAATGATATGTATTGTAGTTAGTCTTTGTTTTTTTTATACACTTGTCCACAACTTATGCAGAGTCGAATCAAAAAGTAAATTATCCAAGCAATCGAAATAAGTCATTTGTGAGTGAGGATATTTTTTATAAACAGTTAGATAAGAAAATTTATAAAGAATACAATAATGCAGCATATAGTGTTCGAAAAAAAATCTTATTTAAAGAAGTGCCCGATGAAGAATTTTCTTTCCTACAAAAAACAGCCGTGGGTTGTCGGAGTAGTGTGATGCTTCAAGATTTTTTTGTTCATCCTGATCGCCAAGTTTATTTTTTTGCTTCCTTTTCTCAAAATGAAGTAGAAGAGTTTCATAAATATATCGTTATAGATGCAGAAACAAAGAGGGAGCTGCAAGAAGGAAAAAGCTATCATAATTGCGACAATCCATAAAAAATAAACCACCAATCGGTGGTTTATTTTTTACTCCGGTACACTCATTAATTTCGCTTTCATTTTGCGAATAAGAACGACAGCGCCAATTGTACAAAGAAGTGTAATTCCTTCTGCAACGAAGATATTGATTGTTTTTGTTTGGTAAAGTGCCGCGAAAAAGTCTACAAATGCGTGGAATAGTATAGCGTATACTAGGAAGATATATTTCTTCTGTTTTACTGCGTATAAAACAAGCATTGTAAAGGCAATTTGAAGCACGAGTGCCATAATTCTTTCTAAGCTACCAAGGAAGTATAAGTAGGCAGGTTGCTGAATTAACATGTCCTGTAAAATGCTCAGCTCGGGTTTTTGTTCAATCAGTCGAGCGAAGCTACCATCGTTAATAGAATTAGCAAAGATTAATGCTTGTAATGCAGAAAAACCGCCAATTAAAATAGATTCAATTCCGCCGTGACCAATTCCATAAGCGAAGCCATCTTTATATTCTAGATATTTTTTTAGTAAGAAGAAGAAGGCAACGAAGCGTCCTAATTCTTCAAAAATACCAGCAGTCAATCCGCCATAAATTGCGAAGCCAAACGGATTTTCTAAAAATGGAGCGATTGTTGGATTACCGCGCATAAATAGGTGGAATGGTGTTTCAAGAATTTGAGTAAATCCGATAAAGATAAGAACACCAATGCCGACTACTTTCCAATTCATATTATATTTTTTACGGAAATAAACGAGTACAATAATTGGGACCAGAATCGAGACAATGAGTTGAAAGATGATGCTGGCAATTACAGTATTTGAAACCATACTTTCACCGCTTTCTAATATATGTACATAACTATTATGCATCAAATATAGGAGAGATGAAACTTTTTAAGATAAAATGAATTTACTTATTGACTCTAACGTTGCGTCATACTTTATCGTATGTACTAAGGGGGAGATACAAATGACAATGAGAGTAAAAGAAGTAGCTGATTTAGTTGGAATTAGTGTGCGCACACTGCATCATTACGATGAAATTGGGTTGTTAACCCCAGACGAGACGACAGAGTCTGGATATCGTCTGTATTCCAATGAAAATTTAGAGACATTGCAGCAAATTTTGTTTTTTAAAGAGCTTGGCTTCCCTTTGAAAAAAATTAAAGAGATTATCATGAGTCCATCATTTGATCGCGAAGAGGCACTAGAGCTTCATAAGAAAATGCTTCTTGAAAAGCGTGCTAGATTAGATAAAGTGATTGCGACGATTGATAAAACAATTCAGCATACAAAAGGAGAGATTGAAATGACGAACAAAGAGAAATTTGAAGGATTCGATTTCAGCCATAACCCATATGAAGAAGAAGCACGTGAAAAATGGGGAGATGCAGCTGTAGATAAAGCGAACGAATATGCAAAAGGTATGTCAAAAGAGAACCAAGAGGAGTTTAATGCTATTTATAGAAATTTAGCAGCGCTTAGACACGGAGCACCAGATTCTAAAGAGGCACAAGAAGCAATTGGAGTGTGGTACGATTACTTGCAAAACTTCGGTGCATATTCATTAGATGCTTTTAAAGGACTCGGTCAAATGTACGTCGCTGATGAGCGCTTCACGAAAAATATCGATAAGTTTGGTGAGGGGTTAGCGCAATTTATGTGTGATGCGATGGAGGTTTATGCGAATCGTAATAAAAAATAAAAAGTAAAACAGGTGGAGATTTTCTCCACCTGTTTTACTTTTTAATCATATCATTCAAAGTCTGATCTCCCGTATTGTTCAAATGAGGATTTTTACTCATTTCACGTTTTAGCATATCGAGGCTTTGCGTATATTCTGTATCATTTAATGCGCCAGATTGAAGACCTTGAATTTGGGAAATCAACTTTTGGTCTGTTGATACATATGCTTTATAATAGCGAGGGACGATGGACAAAGCAGCTCTATATACTTGATCTGCTACGAGTTTTGGATCCGTTGTGTTTGCACGGTATACAACAAATACTTCATCATCGGTAACGAGCGTAGCAGCGTTTGTAACGTCAGGAAGTTTGACTGTCATACTTGTAATCATTTCAGCAACTTTCTCACGGTTAATGGCTCCTACTTGTTTGTTAGATACTTCATGCTTTTGTTTAGATGAATAGCCGACCCTTGTGAGCCGTGTATTTGTATTTTCCGTATGATACATGTCATTTTTATTGGAAACAAGAACACGGCTTCCTTCTTCACGTTCCATTTCAGCTTTGTTCGCTGATTGGCAGCCTGCAAATAAGGAAATAGTGAGAAGGGAAAGTAAAATTTGTTTTTTCACGATGTATCACCTCCTTCTCCATAGCATGTACTAATTTTCAATTTTTTGTATTTGAAATTGTTGGTTGTTATGCTTTGTGATACGATAAAAAGAAGAATGCTTAGAGAGGAAGTTAATGATGGAGCAAAAGCAAGAGATTCATGCTACGGTGAGCATTAATAATGTTCAGTACGAAGTAATTAAAAACTTTCGTGACGGTTTTAGTGAAGAAGCATTTAAAGAGCGCTATGCAGAAATTTTAAATAAATATGATTATATCGTTGGAGACTGGGGATATGAGCAACTTAGACTGCGCGGATTCTTTGATGATAGTAACCAGCGTGCGACATATGATACGAAAATTAGTACGTTAACGGAGTATTTATACGAGTACTGTAACTTCGGTTGTGCACACTTCGTATTGCGAAAAGTGAAGAAATAAAAAAATCCTCTTACGATTGTAAGAGGATTTTTTGCATTATAAACAAATCGAGATATAATCTCCTTCAGATAGTATTGTATTTGGCTTCATTTGTTGTCCATTCAATTGAATATCCCCATTTTTAATTTTATCCACAATGAGTGTACGGCTCCAGTCGGAAATATATGTGGATAAGGCTTTATCGATGCGGTGGGAACCGAAAACGATGTCTAATACGATCGTGATTTTAGCTATGCCGTTTTCTTTATGTTGCATAATGGAAATAGTAGTAGTTGTTTCGGCTTGATCTTGCTGCGTCATATCGACTGTTTCAACGTGATCAGTAAATGATTTATAAATACGCAGTTTTTGATTCCACGTATGATCTTTCGGACATTTATAAATGGCAAAGCGGTATATGTTTTTTCCGTTGGCGTTATGCCTACGAATATTTGTGTCGGTAAATAGGGTAGTGCGTCTGCAATTTTTACAATACTTTTCGATTGTGTTTTGTTCATTTTCATATAAACTCCAAGAAAGTTGTACTTTCTGCATTTTCCTTCACCTCTTATAGTAGTGGCAAAGGAACGTAATACAGCTATTTGGATGTCTTGTAGTATGAAGACATGAGAAAAAGACAAAAATAAAAGGAGGTTCCCTTAGGAACCTCCGTAAACATCATACTACAGATGCGTTACGTTCCTTTGTAATGGGAATGGGCAGACTACTCCCTTGAAAAAGCGTGGTGCTTTTTTGAGAGTAATGCTATCCAATTGCTGGTCCATTACAAAGTAAATGTTGGCATACGTAGATAACGTCCTTTCTATCCAAATAGATTTATTCTTAATTATAACATATTAGTTTGAAAATTAAAAACACTTACAATGAAAAAACACCAGCTAAAACAGCTGGTGCCTAAGATAAATTATATAAGTTCAAATAAAAATGAGCGTAGTTCTTCTGCAATTTCTTCAGTCATAGAAAATGCGTGCTCTAAGTAGCCTGGTTCGTTTAAATCGTCAGCGCCGATGATTGCAAATTTATTGCGCTGCATATCAAGGACAATTGTTTTACCGTAATGACGATCAGAGTATAAAAGCGCTAAATCGTGACGCTCATTTTCTCCCATAAAGCTAACGAAACGCGTTTTTGTAGCGACAGTATCGTCGTACAGAAAGAAACGTTCTTCCATACACATGGCTCCTTTATTAAATATCTAAGTTTAAGTGTGGCTTATGATCTAAATGGTGATGTGTTTTAATGAATCGTACTGTTCTTGTTTTGTAACGCATTACGATAGAGTATGTTTCAGCTAAATCTCCACCAAGGAATTTAACACCGTCTAATAACTCACCAGCAGATACACCAGTTGCTGAGAAGATTGCATCATCCCCAGATACTAAGTCATCTAACATAAGAAGTTGACGAGGATCTTCTAATCCCATTTCACGACAACGAGCTTCTTCTTCTTCGTTCATTGGAACTAAACGAGCTTGCATTTCACCTTCAAGGCATTTTAATGCTGCTGCAGAAATAACACCTTCTGGAGCTCCGCCAATACCTACGAATAAGTCGATACCCGTTCCAGGTAGTGCTGTTGCGATTGACGCACCAACATCACCGTCACCAAATAATTTTACGCGTGCACCTTTTGCACGAACACGGTCAATAATATCTTGATGACGTTCACGTTCTTGAACGATAACTGTTAGATCGCGAATCTTTTTATTGTTAGCTTCTGCTACAATTTCAATTGTTTTTTCAATTGGATCATCTAAGCTAATTTTACCAGCTGCTTTTGGACCAACCGCGATTTTTTCCATGTACATATCAGGAGCATGAAGAAGGTTCCCTTTGTCTGCGATTGCAATAACTGCCATTGCATTTGCAAGACCTTTTGCAACGATGTTTGTACCTTCTAATGGATCAACGGCGATGTCTACTTCTGGACCGTTACCTGTTCCTAGTTCTTCACCAATATACAACATCGGTGCTTCATCAAGTTCTCCTTCACCAATTACAACTGTACCTGCCATGTTTACTGAATCGAACATATCACGCATTGCTGTAGTTGCTGCATCATCTGCTTCATTTTTCTTTCCGCGGCCCATCCACTGTGCGGATGCTAAGGCTGCTGCTTCTGTTACACGGACAATTTCTAGTGCGAGTTCACGTTCCAAGATTCCATTCCTCCAATTTCAAAAATCATACAAATATAACTATAACAAATAACGGAGAAAAGGTGAATTCGAAAAATTGTCGATTTTTTCAGAAGAAAGCGTTACAATTAAAATGTAAATGCTTTAATTTCCAGGTAGGTGACATTCATGTATTTTGTAGACAGAAAGAAAATAGAACAAATGCTAGTATGTTTAGAACGAGCAACAAGTACATTTCAAGAGAAAAAGATATATGAAACCGAGTTTGAATTTTACGCATTAGAGCGCATAGCCCATCTTATTATTGATACTGTATTAGATGCCGGGAATGCGATGATTGATGGGTTTATTATGCGCGATCCAGGAAGCTATGAAGATATTATTGATATTTTAATGGACGAGCGAGTGATAAGTGAAGAAGATGGACAAGGGATGAAAGAAATTATCCTTCTTCGAAAAATGCTTACGCAAGACTATATTCAAATGAATCATGATGAATTATATAAGACGATTCAAAAACATATTGCAGTGGTAGAGAAATACCCAGCAAATGTTCGCAGTTATTTAGAAAAGGAATTAGGACCTGTATCTGCATTTGTACCAGAATAATTATGCTTATAAGATCCCCAGAGAATGCCTTTTGGGGATCTTATATTGTATGTGAGAAAGAAAAGGGAGAAGGGTGAAGTATGGGGGAAGCACGTACGACGAAAGACGAAATTGTACAATTGTTGAAAGTAAAGGGAGAGCACACGGTAGCTGAACTAGCTGACGTTTTAGAGATTACAGAAATGGCGATCCGAAGACATTTAAGTAATCTTGAGAAAGACGGACTCATTTATTCTAAGATGGTAAGGCAACATGTCGGAAGACCAACTTATTTGTATGGATTAAGTGAAAAGGGAGAAGATACATTCCCGAAAGAGTATAAGCAATTTGCAATTGATATGCTAGAAGATTTAGCTCGAATGGGTGATGAAAAAATACTTCGTTACGTTTTAAAAGAGAGAACGAAGCGAATGGAAGAACAGTTACAAAAGAGAGTGAGTAATCAAAAGAATTTAGCATATAAAGTGCAAGAGATAGCAGCTATGCAAGAGAAAAACGGTTATATGGTTCAAATAAAGAGAGATGGAGAGAATTCTTTCGTAATTGAAAAACAAAACTGTCCGTTAAAGGAAATTGCAGAGAGATTCCCGCAAGTATGTAAAGATGAAAAAGAGATGTATAAGCGTTTATTTGCAGGAGCAGATGTAAAGACGTTAGCAAATATGTGTGAGGGCGATTGTAGTTGTTCTTACCAAGTAAAAGAGAAAAAATGAACGTTATGGGGCGCTTTTAGGTAAAGCGTTTTTTTCTTTGGAAAAAGCGGGTAATATAAGAGTGGTATGATAAGGTGAGAACGTTAGCATAGAAGGAGAGACATAATCGATGTATAAAGGTTACTTAATTGACTTAGACGGTACGATGTATCGCGGAGAAGAACAAATTGAAGAGGCAAGCGACTTCGTAAAAGCATTAGGAGAGCGCGGCATTCCTTATTTATTCGTTACGAATAACTCAACGCGTAAACCAGAACAAGTGGCAGAAAAACTTGTTCGTTTCGATATTCCAGCGAAAGCAGAGCAAGTGTTCACAACGAGTATGGCGACTGCGAACTTCATTTATGAACGTAAACAAGACGCAACTGTATATATGATTGGTGAAGAAGGCTTACACGATGCACTTGTGGAAAAAGGATTTGAACTTGTGGATGAAAATCCTGATTTCGTTGTTGTTGGTTTAGATCGTGACATCACATATGAAAAGTTAGCAAAAGCGTGTCTTGCTGTGCGTAACGGCGCAACGTTTATTTCCACAAATGGAGACATTGCCATTCCGACTGAGCGCGGATTATTACCAGGTAACGGCTCATTAACATCAGTTGTAGCAGTATCAACAGGTGTGGATCCAATCTTTATCGGAAAACCAGAATCAATCATTATGGAACAAGCTTTAAAAGTACTTGGCATAGAAAAAAATGAAGCATTAATGGTTGGGGATAACTACGATACAGACATTTTAGCAGGAATAAATGCTGGCATGCATACCCTTCTTGTCCACACTGGAGTCACAACTGTGGAGAAGTTAACAGAATACGAAGTACAACCAACGCAAGTTGTGCATAACTTGACGGAGTGGATTGAGAAGATGTAATGAAGAAAGCTGTTCCAAACTTTGGAACAGCTTTTTTTCTAATATTTGCGGGCAGCCCGATTGGTGTGGGCTAACATTCAGTTGTGACTAGTGTCGATTTTTGTCGGTAAGTCGATATATTTGAAAAATCGCCGATATAATCTGAGTTGCGCTGATATATTTAGAAAATCGCTGATATAATATGAGTTGCGCTGATATATTTAGAAAATCACTGATATAATTTTATTAGAATGCACGATTCACAACGTCTTTAACCTCTTCAAGATATTGTTTACGCACACTGTCATCCACAGAAGGAACACTTGTATAGAATGTATGCTCAATTGTTTCAATGCCTGTAAATTCAAAAATACCAACATCCGCTGTTTTCTTCATTGCATCAAACATGCCGCCTGCTGTGTATGCCTTTTTCGTATTACCCATTGTAGATAATAACAATCCTTTTTTACCGCTTAATAACTTTTCAATACCGTTTTCACCGTAAGCATAAGCAAATCCATGGCTAAACACACGGTCAACGTATCCTTTTAAAATAGCAGGAAGTCCCGCCCACCAAACTGGATAAATAAATGTAATGCTGTCAGCCCAAGAGATATGCTCTTGTTCTTCTTTAATATCTTCTGGTGTATTTCCTTTAGAAAATGAGATGAAATCGGAAGCGCCTAATACTGGATTAAAGTTTAATTCGTATAGATCGCGAACGCGTACTTCGTGACCTTTTCCTTCTAATTCACTTTTTACCGTTTCTAAAATCGCATGGTTGAAGCTTTCTGTATTCGGGTGTGCATAAACGATTACATGTTTCATTTTTCTTCCTCCTATTTGTGGATATGTGAATAGTTATTTGTATATCTGTAACTATTATGGTTACTACCTTTATAGAAGTCAAGTAATACATATGTATGTATAAAAAGACGCCCGAAAATCGCCTTTTTATACCCCGCTCATACAAAGTACAAAAAAGACAAATAAAATAATGACAATACCAATGCCGAAGTTAAATACGAGAGTACTATCCATATATATAGCCTCCTTGTTTGAAAGTAAAAAGCACTCTAGTTAAGAGTGCTTTTTTATTTTGAATCTACTTTATAACTTTTAGAAAGTGATTCATGCGTGTAATGATTTACATTATTTTATGTATTTATACTTTGAAATGAGTAAGTCCTTGTTGGATATAGAAAAAAAGACACTCGTGGAGTGTCTTTTAAGATGACAAAATGTGCCAATTGCTTGAGGTTGATAAGACGCTAATTTCCGTGTTAACGCCTTTTCTTTAATCAAGAAGTGTAGCAACAGCGATTCAAATAGATTGTACCATTTGTTTAATTGTGGTGCGTATGCAATTGTGCATATTATGATCATGAGGTAGGTAATGAACTGTGAATAATTTGAAGTGATTTATTTACGATTTCTTCTGCGGCATATATGCCGATTGCGTCTGTTTTTAAAATATGAGGTTGTAAGTTATCATGCATTGCCCCTAACTCACCATGAAGTGGTGCGAAGGCATGGTTCGCCTTTTCAAGCATGCATAAATCAAGTAAAGAATCCCCAGCTGTAATAATCGTATCTATTTGCAAAATTTCTTTTATATATTGCACGGCGTCCCATTTGTTAATTGGTTTTGGTACAAAGTATAGCTTTCTACCTTGAAGTGAATGATTCCAGCCTTGTTTGTCTAACCAGGAAGTGAAGGATGATAATTCATCATAAGGAATGTTCTCCCGTTTAATAATGCAATAATGGAATAGATCATCAGCTGTTTTTTGTGATATAACCCAATCTTTATGAGCTATTTGTCCAAATTCCTTTAGTATGTCGTTTCCCTCTATACATTCAAACGATAGTCTTTCTTTTACTATCCTGTTCCAAGTACCATCTTGTTTACCGTTATGAAGGATATTACCGCCGTTACTTGTAATGGCGTATTCGGGAATGATTTCGTCTTGGAATAAAGAAATACGCTGAAACTGCTCAATAGTTCTTGTTGTAACTGGGATGAAATGTGAGTGCAGTTGCAATTTTTTTAGTAGTGAAATGGTTTTATGTGATATGAAAGAAATTTCTTTCCCATCTAAAGTTTCAATGAGTTGAATTGATTCATCTTCTATAGGGGCACGAAACGATTTCCGGGAATAAATAAGCGTCTGATCAAGATCACTGGCGAAAATCATATCGTTTCCCTCTTAAGAGGCTTAATGAGCCCGCAACATGAATAAGCCATATTCTCATAGATTTCAATAGGGACATTCTTTTCTTTAGCAAGAAGTAAAATATGCTTTAAATCGGGATTGTTTTGCTTACGTATTAAAATTTTCCACGGTATTCTCCGGAGTAATACGCGAGTTGTTTCACCGACTCCTGGTTTAATTAAGTTAATATCGTCAATTTCAAAGTGATTTTGGATAGACTGTATATCTTTTAATCCTTGCCAAGAGGGATCAGTGTAAGTTGAAGTAATATAACGTAATTGATTATCTATATGAGAATGAACAGAAGGGAATAAATCTGTTACCTCATCAACGAAGAAATTTGATAAGTCTTCTTGCTCTAGCTCTTTATAATATTTAACACCATGAAAATCATTTGGACCGATATAGGTGTCATTTAGTATAGTGCGGCTAATTAGTCCAGAGACTGTTGCATTTAAGCAAGCGCTAGGAATAAGAAAATCTTCACGTGTACCGTAAATTGAAGTACAGTAACCGGGATCAGCAAGCACAGCCATACAATGAGAAATGTGTGTATTATTTCGTTCGTTAAATGTGTGTACTGCATATTCTAATTCTTTTTTTATTGCACCTTTTCCAGTCCACCCATCAATGAATTGAATTGTTTCTTTAGGGTGATGTTCCAAAATATAATGGAGTGCATTTTCATCAATACCGCGTCCGCGAACAATAGAAATACAATAGTGAGGTACATCAAGGTTGTATTGATAGCGTATGTAGCGTTTGATAAGAATGCCAATAGGTGTACCAGCACGAGCTAATGAAACGAGGACAAGGTTAGTTCCTTTAGTTTGTATAATCTGTTCGGCGACAACTCCAACAGCGATGGCTAGTTTGTGTTTGTATTGTTGCAGGGAAGAAAAGAATAAATCCATATACGCTTTAGAGGGTTTATATTCCATTGGTAACATTTCGGAATAATGTGTGCCAGCTTGAATTGCTTGTTCTCTAGTTTCCGTGGAACTTTCTTTCATTAAATCACTAATATCTTTTAATAGAAAAATAGCATCATTTGGATTGTAACTACTAATATGAGAATTTACTTTTACCATAATTATCAACCTTCCTTTTCTATGCTATTTGAAAATGAGACGATATGAATAAAAGGAATAACTGTTTGTAACTGCTGTAGAAGAGGAAACAGGGCTTCTTCTCCTAAATCACGCTCAATAAAAACAAATACTTCATCGTAATCATGAGGTGAAATATTATAAAAGTAATTTGTAATAGTAGAATCTTCAGGACTTGGATATGAGAAATGATTATGAATGGCATAGTTCACATCATTTGAAACAGGATGGATAGGGCTTCTTGTTGTAGATTGATATAAAATATTTTCACCCATTTCAGCAGCAATTTTCATTGGGATATACATAAATTCACCCGTTCCGAGACAGAGTGTTCGTTTTCCCATTCTTTCTCTTTTTAAAGTTTTTCCTGCTTCTTGGGCGAAAGAATGAATGTGCTTTTGTTCATATGCTGAAATGCCAAATCGCCCAGTATATTTTATATAATTTGATGTATAGGGTGATTTTGGGCAGGTAAGGGTATGTTTTTTGAAATCAGGTTTTGTTTCTTCAATTTGAATCTCTGTTTTTGTAATATTTAATGGTTGGCCAGTTGTATGAATACTGCCTTCTAATAAAGAAATAACATGAACCTTAATTTGAAGTTCTTTTTCTAATTGTTTAAATTGTTTTCTATTAGTATGAGAACGCCAGTCTAACAAAGAAGCAATTATATATTCTTCTCGTGGGAATTTATTTTGAATAGATCTAATAATATTTAATGCTGTTTTTCCTGTTGTCATCTCATCATCTACGAGAACAATTGGATTGTTGTTTTGAAAAAAGCTTTCATCTACATAACAACGGTGTGATGTTGCATGAGAATGTTCTTCCTCAAATGTAATGACAGATTCTAGGTGGGGTATCGATTCCCTAGTTGTATGTACATACTTTGCATTTTGAAAGCATTGAAACATAGAATGACCAAGTGATGTCGCTGTTTCAGCGAATCCGATGAACAAAACTTCTTTTTGCAGAGGATATTGATAACGAAATACTTCCTCTGGGATTTCATCAATTTCTAATGAAATGAGATTTAAAATTTCTTTTTGAAATGGATGAGAAATATTATGTAGTATTTCCATATATCTTGCAGCGAGAGCAACTCCACTTGATAGAGAGACTGCAGGTTTAATAGGAAGATGCTTTCCAAGGATTGTACTCACAAATAAAAAACTACGTTTCTTATTTATTCTCGCAGCCATTTGAAAAAGATTGTCTAGCGCTAAATTATATGGATTATCACGTACTTCTACATGAACTTGTATATTATTTAAAACGTTATACGTGTTGCTTTGCTTTTGCAATAAGGAGATCGGTGAATTGTTTGTTTTCATGTAGCACCCCGTAAATATTAGATTTTAAAATGGTTTTGCGAGCCCAGCCATAATGAGGTTTTACTTCATTCATTTTGTTAGAAAAACTGCTTTTTAGCACTCCATTATACGTATCTGCATTTTGTAAAATTAATCTCGCATCTAAATAATCTTCCATTGTGACGATATGCATTGCCTGTACAACTTTAATATGAGATGGGTGAATAACTGTCTTTCCGATTAAGCCATTTGCATGGTCAAGTGATACCTCTTGAATAAGCCCTTCTTCATGATCATTAGAAAAATATTCCCATACACATCCTGAAATAATATATTCATTTGTTGCCCTTGAGAAAACGTTAATAATGTCTGAAATACAATCACGGACAACAGTAATATGATAGATAGGTGTGTATTTATTGCGCCGAATACTAAATATACTTGAAAAATCAGTAGCACCAATACGTACATTTAAGATGTAATCGTGATAAGAATCTAGTAAATCCTTTATTTGTAATAATGATTCTGCCCGTGTTTCCTTATACATAATTTCGGGTGATTCTAAAATCGGCATGCCATATAGCGATAATGAGTATAACTCGTTTATATATGCAAGCTGATCGATATAAGTCTTTCCGTTAATCGGTGTGAATTTTGGAAAGACAAAACCACATAAACAATGAACAGCACTACCTAATTCAGTAACAATTTTCTTCATTTGACTTGGCTGTCGAACTCTAATAAAAAGAAGTGGGATGTCTGCTTGATTTAGTATGTTGGCACTGACTAAGTTAGCGATTTGCTGTATTTGAACGACGATGTTTTGCTCTGCAAGTTTTACTTCCTCATCGCTGATAGCGTCCTCTAGACAAAGAATAATTGAGATAGCATCCACATGTTTCCTGCTAATTATATCTTCCGCAATCGTTTCTTTCGTGCCAGGAGTATATAGTGTAGCGCCTAGTGCGTAAGCTAGTTGTTCTTTTCCTATATTTTTTGAAAAACTAAGAGGTTCTTTATAGAAAAAATTTTGCCGTTCTTCTGAGGAGAGATAAGAAAAGTAATTCAAATTGTCACCACCTTATTTATAATGATTCTGTTTAATCGTAACATAATAAGAAAAATCTTCCATGAAAATGAAGCGAGAAATTAAAAAAATATATTGAGAAAGATGAATTATAAGATGAATATCGAATATTGTTAATAGAAATATAATAGGGGGAAAGAGAAAGTGGATATACATAAATTAACAGAGGTAGAAGCAAATGAGATAAATACTTGGACGTACGAGGAACCATATAATTTATATAGTTTTTCAGGCGAGAAAGAAGTAATGGAAGAGTTATTAGATGGAACGTATTATGGCTGTTGTGATGATCAAGGAGACCTCATCGGTTATTTTTGTTTTGGAGCAAATGCACAAGTACCAGGTGGAAGAGATGCTCATTTATATGGTGGAGAAGATGTGATTGATATTGGACTTGGCATGAAGCCGGCGTTAACTGGGAAAGGAATGGGGAAAGAATTCTTCCAAGCTGGAATAGCGTTTGCCACGAAAGAGTTTAATGCAAAAATGTTTCGATTAAGCGTAGCGACATTTAATACAAGAGCGATTACGTTATATAAAAATATCGGATTTAAGCAAGGGCCTATTTTTTTGAGTCGCGGAAGAGAATTTATGCTGATGGAATATGAAAGACCGTCAGCATGAACCTGACGGCCTAGAAAACACTATTATTCTGAGTGCTCAGCTCGGTGTGCTAAACGGCTTGAAGCAGCGGCAGCGATTCCGCCAACGATATCATCAAGGAACGTGTGCACCTTTCCAGTTGATTTATCATTTAAGTATTCTAAAATACCAGGTTTTAATTTATCAATATATCCAAAGTTCGTGAAACCGATAGAGCCGTACACATTCACGATAGAAAGTGCGATAACTTCATCAATTCCGTATAAGCCTTCGTCACGTTTTACAATATCTTGTAACGGTTCACTTAGCATTCCCTTTTCAGCAAGGACATCAAGCTCGATACCAGTAATCAGTGCGTTTTGTACTTCACGTTTTGATAGTACACGTTCTACATTGTAACGGCATTCTGACATCTCTAAATTTGGATGATATTTTTTTTGAAGAAAATGAACAAGTTCAGCAATATCGTCAATTGTTACACCGCGTTCTTGTAATAGTTTTAATGCTCTTTCTTGTAGTTGATTTGATTCTTTCATGTTTATCACCTTTTTTTCTTTTTAGTATTTGTATACGTTTCGTTGCTTTATCATGTGCATAGGAATGAAAGGCGAGCACAAGCTCATATATATAAAGAAAAACCATAGGTGGCGACTGCGATGATTCAGCATATTTATGAGCATTATCACATGCATGTTAAAGAATTAATCCCCCTTGGCCCCTATAAAAGCTTTTGGATTCGCAACAAAATTTATGTACTTGTTCCAATTGGAGAAATGGAGGAAGAAGTACTTGTAGAGATGAAAAAGCTCAGTGATTATATGAACCAGCAAGGGGATATAACTGTAGCGACTTTCGTTCCGACTATACACGGCTACTATGTAAGTGAGATAGAAGAACAAAATTATTGCTTATTAAAAGGTATGCGCACGTTAGAACGACATGCTATGTCATTAGGAAGTGAGCTTTCTATATTCCATAAACGAGGTGCATTCTTTCCAGAAGAAATTGAGCAATTAAGCCGAATTGGTGAATGGAAAGCGTTATGGGAAAAAAGGCTCGATCAATTAGAAAAGTTTTGGCAATCACAAGTGATGAACCACCCTTCAGATGTATTCGATCAATTGTTTATTGAATCCTTCCCGTATTACTTAGGAGTTGCAGAAAATGCCATTCAATATGTTGTCGATACAGAAATGGATGATACGCCGCAACTAACGGATGCAGCAACAATTTGCCAAGAACGATTCACACCTTTATTATGGCATCAAACGAAGCGGCTCAAACTCCCTTTTGATTGGGTGTATGATCACCCGAGTCGAGATATTGCAGAATGGATCCGCCATATGACGATAGAAAAAAAGAAAGACTGGGAGCAAACAATCGTTCAATTTGTTACAGATTATGAACGGAATTATTCGCTATCCTCATTTGGCTGGCGCTTATTATTTGCAAGGCTCCTGTTCCCGCTTCACTATTTTGAAACGGTCGAACGATATTACCAAACTGGAAACGAAGAACAAAAAAGCATATATAGAGATCGCTTAGAAGCCATTTTACACGATGTGAACCGCTCAGAGCAATTTATGAAGCATTTTTATGGCTCACTTCGTTTACCAGTAGATAAGCTTGGGATTAGAAAATTAGATTGGTTATCTTAAAAATATAAAAAAGAGACCGAGTGAGGTCTCTTTTTTATATACCACAATTTTATGTAATACATTATGCCCCTACCTGCTGATCTGTACATATATTTAAAACGAATTGATGCCTTTCGAGCTTTTCATTTACTTTACCCAATAATTCTTGCTGGATTTCTTTAAATAAAAATTGATAGCTTGTATTCCACGTTGGTATAGCGGATGAAAGGCCTAATAAATACTCTTTTTTCTTTTCTAGTTCTTGAATTGTTAAAAAAGTGTTCCCCATTTTTGGCATGTGTCGTCCCCCTATGTTTTTTACTTTATATGTGTGAACGATTCACTATATAGTATTAATTATCGCATTTTTTGAGAGGGATTTCCAATTTTGTTTTATGATGTTAACGGATAAATGTGATTTGAATAAAAAAAGGAGACCAAATTTGGTCTCCTTTTAGCAAGTGACTTTGAACGAGTCGCTAGATAATATCCAGCTCCAGCGGCTAAAATGTTCGGTGGCTTCGCTTCTTCCGCCGAGGCAAAAAATGCCTCTATGTCAGAAGCTCCATCCCCCTCACATTTTGAACGAGCCGCTTCCGCTTTTAGATTAGTATCTAGCTCCAGCGGCTAGAACAGTCGGCCATTTCGCGCCTTCCTGTGAGGCAAAAGCGCCTCTTCGTCAGGAGCTCCAATGACCTCCTGTTCTGAACGAGCCGCTTCCGCTTTTAATTAAAATACTTGTTCTACTTCGATAACGCCTGGTACTTCTTCAAGTAACGCGCGCTCGATACCAGCTTTTAGTGTGATTGTAGAACTTGGGCAGCTTCCGCATGCACCCATAAGGCGTAGTTTTACGATACCTTCTTCAATGTCTACTAATTCAACGTCTCCGCCATCGCGAAGTAAGAATGGACGTAATTTATCTAATACTTCTAATACTTGTTCTTGCATATGTGGGTTTTCCATTTTTATCGACTCCTTTCATCAGTTTTATTATAATCAAGATAGAGGGGAAAATCTATTTTTTCTCTTCTTGTTTTATTGTCGAAATATTGTGTCGTGTTTTTTCAGTATAGGGGTATGGAATAAGTTTGTAAAATGATGTGCTTATGTAATAAGACATCTGAATATACTGTTGGGACAAGAAGTGGGGGAGAAGAAATGGTTAATGTTCAAGTGTATGGGACGAAAGTAATTTGTGCGAGCTGTGTTGGAATGCCATCTTCAACAGAAACGTTTGAATGGTTACAAGCGGCAATTGGTCGTAAATATGAAGGACAAGAAAATAAATTTAATTTCGAGTATATTGATTTCCAGGAAGAACAAGAAGATGCGGATAAAAAAGCATTCGCAGAGCGCGTAGTGGAAGAAGATTTATTTTATCCGGTCGTTCTTGTAAATGGAGAAATTGTTGGAGAAGGAAATCCTCGTTTGAAGGATGTTTACGAAGAAATCGAGAAATATTTATAAAACAAGAAGTCTTTGCGAATTTGCAAAGGCTTTTTTTATTGGAGGGATAGATATGAAAAATGGAGTGAAGCATGCGTTACCAACGGAAGTAGAGCAGTTAATGGAGCGGTACACAGTAGAATTAAAAGAAATTTTTTTGGATGAAAAAATAGTCGGGGTATATATTTACGGATCCATCGCACTAGGTGCATTTCATAAGGAAACGAGCGATGTTGATTTTGTTACAGTGATAAATGATTCCGTGAATGAAGCTGAAAAACAGCAGCTTGTGGAACTACATAAGAAACTTAGTGATAATATGCTAGGTAAAAGAATGGACGGTATGTATATTCCGCTTGCTGACTTAGGGAAATACAATGATGAAATGAACGAGTATGTGTATTGTGCAGATGGTAAAGCTAATGTTGGTCATTGGGACATTAATGCGGTCACATGGTGGACGTTGAAAAATCAAGGCATGACAGTTACCGGAAAAGAAGCAGAAGATCTTCCACTGCAAATACAATGGAATGATGTAGTAAATACGATGAAATATAACGTAGAACAGTACTGGAGTGAAAAGGCGAAGAAGCCATATTTATTTTTTATAGAAGAGTGGGTAGAATCAGCTGTCGTTACGATGGGACGTATTTTATATACACTAGATCATAAAACAATCGTTTCAAAAGATAGAGGCTTGCAATACTTGTCACAACGTTCAGCGGAAGAATGGGAGCTTTTATTAAAAGAAGTAGCTAGAATACGGCAGAACCCAAAAGAAAAGCGAATGATCTCAAGGTGGAGAAGGGCAGATATGACGAAGAGGTACTTACTGCATTTAATTGAGACGTGTAGAGAGAAATGGTAGGGAAGAAAATGGACAATACAGTGGGGTGTATTGTCTTTTTCATTTTGTAGTAGATAGAAAAGTATTTACAAGTATTGTGTAGAGGAAAGATAATAGAAAAAATATGTGCATGGGGGAAGATGATGAGTAAATATAAATTACATATAGATAGAGAACAATTATGGAAAGGATGCGTTTTAAATTCGATTGCCCATGCAATTAATGTAGCGCATTGTCCAGATTTCTCACATGAAAGTTCATGGGATGGATTTAACTATAGTATGCAAGATAGCCAAGGCGGACAAGGGGCAATTACGTTTCATCCGAATTACACGATTGTATGTCTTCAAGATGTGAATAGTGAGAGAATGGATGAGTGGATTGATGCGAAAAGTTATTTTGAAGGGGCACCTTCGGAAGTAATAGATATTGCGAAAGAAGAAGCACTTCAATACGTATTAGAAGAAGTAGAAGGCGAAACAGCTCCTTTTATTACAACTGCATTTTGGATTGAGGATAGTGGTGCGTATTCAATTGATTCATTTGAAGAGATGGAAGAGCACGGTGGATTCTTATTAGAAATTCCATTACTTGATACAGAATCAGCAATGGAAAGACTGGAAGAAGAGTATGAACTGACAGAGGAACAAATAGAGCTTTTACAACTCGTGTATGAGAAAAAAATCCAAAGGCCAAATGAGGAAATTAAGTTGTCTAAAGAAGAAGTAGCAATGATTGGAACGGAAGATAGCGAAGGATTGGAAGCTAGTAAGGAGTCATTTGCAGAAATGAATATTACTTGGGAGTTGTAGGATAGGATATAAAATTGTGATAAAGGACTAGTAGAAAGAACAATGTGAAATTACATTGCACTTTCTACTAGTTTTTTTATATACATATCAATTTCATGAAAGAATACGGGCTCTTTTTCCTCGGTATTCAGATGCACGGCGCAATGTAAATATTGCTGTAAATAGTGATTAGCTTGTTCGTACTGTTTTAATTTGTAGAAAGAAAAACAGGTAAGAAGTAGAAACGCTTTTTCTTCTAATATTGGAACGACAGCTAGTACCGGAGTAATGGAATGTATATTTATTTCCACTAAATTTTCATAAGATGTCCACGTTTGAAACCAGTCGAAAATAGTAGAAAGGTAACCCGGAATGTTGATAGTTTCATGTGAAACATTATGCAGAGGAAGTTAATAATGAACTATTCATGAGTTGTGTAAGTGGAAATATGTTTGAAATAGTAGAAGGCTAATTTGTGAGCTCTTTTAAGTCGAGATGTTTGTTTTAAAATAGTAGTATATATTCACTAAAAAAGATGTATAAAAATGATTTTGATGCATCCTTTTTAGTGAATATATAAAATAATTAACTTAGTGTATTAAAGATATGATACATGATTATTTTAATATATTTAAAAGTAAAATGAAATAAGAAACGGATAATTGTCGGAATATATTCGATTTCCGTTCATTTTTATGAAATATGTGTACTTTTTGTTAGATTCCTTCATTTTGTGCATATACAATAAATGTATATAGAAATAAGAAAAGGATGATGTACGTGAAGGACACTGTTTTACAAGAAACGATTTCTCCACAAGAATTACATAAAGTTGTTCAAAAGAATACAGCTTATTATGACTTTAAGTGGGGGAAAGTAGAAAATCCAGCGCAAGGGAATACATGGAATTGGGTAGCCTTTTTCTTCCCAACTTTTTGGTTAGCTTATCGAAAAATGTATAAGTTATTTATTATATTTGCGTTATTGGCTATACCTAGTATAGTTATACCCCCTTTTATAGATATTCCAGATGGGATTTATGTAACATTTAATTTAGCTCTTCAATTAGGAATGATGATATTTACTGGATGGCAAGGAAACCGTTTATATTACAAGCATGCTGTTCGTGTTTTTCGTAAGGGAGAAGATGCGTCTGATCATGAGAAGGCGTATTTCTTACAATCAAAGGGTGGCGTGAGTATTGCTGGTATGATTGGTTTACAAGTTATAGTCGGGATTGTGTTTGGGTTAGCTGCGTTCGGGCTGTCCTTTTTACCAACTGAACCGAATATTAAAAACGTTGTTCGTTCAAGTGGTGAAGGGGTTACGTTAGAGATTATGACTGATAATCCAACTTGGAAGTTTGTGAAGAAAGAAAAAGATTATGACGTAGTAGAGTTTACTGGTTATGATTATACAGAGAAGAAAAACGTGAAAATTAAATTTGCTGTTTATTTCGATGAAGATTATTTCGAGTGGCAAGAGATATATGAAGATAATAAGAAGTTAAGTGAAGAAGAAGTAGAAGAATATCAAATTTACATTGAAGAAAATAATTGGGGGTTCTAGAGGGAACTCATTCATTTTGAAAAGAAGAATCTTGTGAAGGTTCTTCTTTTGTTTATTAGGGGGAGAGAAATGATTTCAGCATGAATAGAAGCTCTAATAGGATCTATTAGTTTAAGTACGGGTTTACACACGAAAAAGATTGATGTTACATACGTTACTTGCGGCAGTATGAATGGTTTCGAATGACATATGAAGACGAGAAGTATCGAAAGTTATTTATTACGAACTACAAAGTTCGCTCATATTTACAAAGTAAGCTAAGAGTTCGATTGCTCGTAAAAAATAAAAATGCACAACGAAGATTTTTAAAATTAGTAGAAGAGCAAATAGAAAAACGGCATACAAATTGAAATTTTGTAAAATACAATAAAAAATGAGAATTTGAGGTAGGGTTGTCAATAACGTGAGACTATGGCACTATAAAGAAATGCTATACAAATTTTATTTATCGAGATGTAAACATCAATTTTGATTTTTACGTATAAATAATGAACGGAGGAAATGAATTTATGGCTACTTTACCAAATTGTCCAAAATGTAATTCAGAATATACGTATGAGGATGGCGTTCTTTTCGTATGTCCAGAATGTGCTCATGAGTGGGGCCAAGAAGCAGAAGCTGAAAATAATGATGGTGCAAAAGTTGTAAAAGATGCGAACGGAAACGTTCTTCAAGATGGCGATGCTGTTACTGTTATTAAAGATTTAAAAGTAAAAGGAACTTCTTCAGTTGTGAAGATCGGTACGAAAGTAAAGAGTATCCGTCTAGTTGATGGCGATCACGATATCGATTGCAAAATCGACGGTTTCGGAGCTATGAAGTTAAAATCACAGTTCGTTAAGAAGGCGTAAGTAAATAGAAGAGGAGGCGAATAGCCTCCTCTTTTTATTATGTCACTTTTTGTCGGTAAATCGATATTTCGTACAAAATCGTTGATATATTCTGAGTTATGATAGATATATTTGAAAAATCGTTGATATATTGCAAGTTATGATAGATATATTGAAAAAATCGTTAATATAATTTCACTCACCGAGAACGATGCATCATTTACTGAGCGAAAGTTACGATTTACCTCGCATCATAGTCAACCTCTTTCAACTGACATCGCTTATTAAAGAACGTTTTATATCCAAGCTGTAAAAAGATAATGACAGCAAAGGCAGTACTTCCAGAAATACCGAGTATGATGGCGATTTGATATTGAATGGCTGTGAATGGTGATACACCGGATAATATTTGACCAGTCATCATGCCTGGTAAGCTTATAATTCCCATTCCGACCATAGAATTAATTGTTGGTAAAATAGCAGAGTCAAAAGCGTCTCGAATGAGCGGAGCAGCTGCTTCTTTCGGTGTTGCGCCGAGCATAAGTGCACCTTCAATTTGACCTCTTTGCGATTTCATATTGTTTAAGAACGTATTTGCACCAAGAGAAACACCAGTCATGGCATTCCCAACTAACATTCCTGTAATAGGGACGATATATTGCGGAGCATACCAAGGGTCATGACCGATAATAACAAAGATAAATAGTAGAAGTGGTCCAATTGATCCGGCGATCATGGAAAGGGCGGCTACTCGTTTTAATTCTTTAGACATTGGGATGTTAACCCGTTTATAAATATTAAAAATTGCAAAGGTAGTAATAGAAGTGATGAGAGCGATTGTATAAAATGGATTACTGTTTTCAAATACGTATGTAAGGACATATGCAACAAGTACGAGCTGAATCGTCATACGGAATGTTGCGAGCGCGATTTGTTTTTCGCGAGGTATTCCTTTTAATTTTACAAGTCCAATTAAAATAAGAATGAAAATATAGGCAGCTGCAAGTTGCCAAATTTGGAGTTCAATAACGCCCTTCAACTGAGAGCACTTCCTTTCTAGTTGCACCCTTTGTTTTGCTAATTTCAATAATATCGTCTGCA
The DNA here is from genome assembly GCF_003458115.1 of Bacillus sp. ISO11. Lineage (NCBI taxonomy): Bacteria > Bacillati > Bacillota > Bacilli > Caryophanales > Bacillaceae > Bacillus > Bacillus sp. ISO11. Next base: position 185,642 of record NZ_QXCO01000007.1, read on the forward strand.
ATTTCTTCTGGAAGTTGTTGCGAGTGTGTGATGAAGATAACTGTTTTTTTCTTTTTTCGTGCTAGTTCAGTAAATTGTTTCATAACGCGGCGTTCTGTATCACTGTCTAATGCTGAAGTGGGTTCATCTAATAAATAGACAGGCGGATCCATAAGTACAATACGTGCAAAGGCAAGTCTTTGTTTTTCACCGCCGGATAATGAGGAGGTGCTATCTTCTAATTGCTTGTCTAAGCTAACGGTTTGTAATGCACTCCGCAGGGCATCATCATTTGGAAATGGTTTTTCAGAAAGACGAAGTCCCATTAATAGGTTGTCTTTAACGGTTCCATCAAAAATAGGTGGAGTTTGCCCAAGCATAACTACGTCACGACGTAATTGAATAGGGTAATAATCAGAAATTAACTTTCCGTTATATTCAATTGTACCGGATGTTGGGGATTGTAAATCATTTAACATGCGAAGTAATGTGCTTTTTCCGCTTCCGCTTTCACCGATAATACAAGTAATCTTTTCTTTTTGAATCTGTAAATAAGGAATGTGTAGTATATCTTTATATATAACGTCTTTTAATATAAACATAAATCGCTCCTTTCTGATTCTAGTTATATCGTATCAAAAAAAGAGGGGAAAATGGTTATAACGAACAACGTTTTTTCTTCGTCTTGAGTTTTATTAATAAGTTAAGTAAACGATCTAATTCTTGGCTGAAAGAAATCACTTTATCATGAGTGAATCCGTATCGTTCAACGAGATAGATTAGCTCTTTCTTTTTCGCTTCTATTCGATTGTTTAGTTTCGATAAGTTCATAAGTGGAATGTAATGCCTCCTACAAAAGTATTTATCACATGAAAAATAAGACCGAATGAACTCGGTCTTAAAGGAAGTAATAAAACAACTTACAAATAGCATACAATGTTTATCAATATTTTTTAATATAAAAATGAAAAATAAATCATTATAAATATTGAGAAAGATGTGTCTGATAATTTTTAAAAACTGATGCAAAGAGGCTGCCTACATAGTAGACAGCCTGTAAAGTATTAACCTTTATGATATTTGTACATCCAAAGAAGACCAGATTTTAATAATCTCGGTACACGTCCCATTAATGGTTGGTTTGCTAGTAAACCAAAGCCGTGCTTCTTACCAAGAGATCCTAGAACACCTTTTAATTTAATAACAGGTAGTTCATCCGGGAGTGGTTCATTATTCCAACGTTTTAATAATATTTGGACAATTTGTTCTCCTTGACCTTCAGCCAGTTGGGCAGATGGTGCATGTGGAAGTGCTGCGCAATCTCCTACAACGTAAACATGATCGTTATTTGGAATATTATGATATTTAGTTAAGACAACCCGTCCGCTACCATCTTGTTCAACTGGAAGGTTTCGAACAACTTCATTTGCTTGAATACCAGCTGTCCAGACGATTGCATCACATTCAAGTGGTTCATCGTGGTTGTACACAATATTTGGTTCTACTTTTGTAATGTTAGAGTTTCGTATAATGTTAACTTTATGCTTTACAAACCATTCTTCTACGTATCTACTTAATTTCTCTGGATATGGGAATAAAATTCTATCTTTTCGATCAAATAAATAGATTTTTAAATCAGAACGGCTTTCACGAAGTTCACTTGCTACTTCAACGCCACTTAAGCCAGCACCAACGACAGCTACTGTTGCATTTGGTTCTAGACTATTTAATTGTTCATATGTCTTACGTGTTTGTTCAATTGATTGTAGACTATGTGTATATTCTCTAGCTCCAGGAACGTTATGATATTTATCTTCACAGCCAAGTCCGATAATTAAATCATCATATTGGATCGCTTCGCCGCCATCAAGATGAACAGCTTTTTCTTCGAGGTCAATATTTGTTACTGTGCCGTATTGAATATTGAGGCGTGGGTGTTCAGGAAACGGTATACGAATATGCGTTTCTGAAATAGTACCCGCAACTAATGCATAATATTCAGTTTTGAAGCAATGATATGGTACTTTGTCGATTAATGTCACTTGTACATCATCCGGAAGTTGGTTGCTTGGAAGTAGCCTTTGCAGAATTCTCATTCCACCGTAGCCGCCACCTAGTATTACGAGGTGTTTCATGATGGATTACCCCTTTTCTGTTGAAATATCCCCTAATCATAAAATTTTATATTAATAAAATATTTTGACTTTACTCAATCAAATTATATCGAATTTGTGAACAAATAACAATGCATGAATGAATACTCTGTTGTACAATAAGAAGAAAAGTAAACTGTTTTTCTTTTTAAGTTACTCTTTCATTGTAAGTAGCATGTTATATAGAAGAAATCATCTACTTTGAAGTGAAGTAATGAAGTAACTAAATAGTTTAGACTGTGTAACGAAAACAACAAGAAACAGCTTAGTTTTCTTCTTATAGATAAAGTGAAAAGGTAATTTGTTTTGTAGTACAGGGGGGAGAATTTTGATTAAACCATTAATTGAATTTTGTGTAGGTAACCTTGCAAGTGGTTCACAAGCAGCTCTAGAAAAATTAGAAAAAGATCCGAATTTAGATGTAATGGAGTATGGTTGTTTAGGCTATTGTGGCATTTGTTTTGAAGGACCATTTGCACTTGTAAATGGTGAAGTTGTACAAGGTGCAACAGTAGAAGAGCTTGTTAATAATGTATATGAGTATTTGGATGAAAATCCAATGTTTTAAGGTGTTGCGAATTAGCAGCACCTTTTTCATTAGATAAAACTTTATTTCGTGGGGAAGACTAATACTGAGTATTAGTCTTCCCCAATCGAAAATAGTAGGATAAATAAAAAAAGGCCCTTTTTAGAAGGGCTTTTTTCTTACACAAATTGTGTAAGAGTGGCTCATCGCCAAACGTTGTCAAATATGAGAAACGGGGGACATTCATATTGTGTTCTAAAAGCATGCATTTTATACTTAACATAACAAATTATTTTTGGAGTGAATATAAATGAGCCAATTTTCTTTTACAAAAATGCATGGTCTTGGCAATAGTTATATATATGTAAATATGTTTGAAGAGCAAATTCCTGAAGAAGATTTAGCCCTTGTGGCCGAAAAGGTTTCAAATATTAATACTGGTATTGGAGCAGACGGGATGATTTTAATTTGCCCTTCAGACGTAGCTCCGGTGAAGATGCGTATGTTTAATAATGATGGTTCTGAAGGAAAGAGCTGTGGTAACGGTTTACGCTGCGTAGCGAAATATGCGTATGAGCATAAACTAGTAGAAGAAACAGTTTTCACAATTGAAACGTTAGCTGGTATTGTAACGGCTGAAGTAACAGTAGAAGATGGTGTCGTGACATTAGCAAAAATCGATATGGGAGCACCTCGTCTAACACGTGCAGAAATACCGATGCTTGGTGAAGGTGAAACACCATTTATTCGTGAAAACTTCTTATACAATAATCATCGTTATGCATTTACAGCTGTTTCAATGGGAAATCCGCATGCGGTTATTTTTGTTGATGATGTAGAAAAAGCACCTCTTACAACACTTGGACCAGTTCTCGAGACACATGAAATGTTCCCAGAGCGAGTAAATGTTGAGTTTATCGAAATTTTGAATAATGACGAGATGAACTTCCGCGTTTGGGAACGTGGATCTGGTGTAACGCAAGCTTGCGGAACAGGAGCGTGCGCTGCAGTTGTAGCTGCTATTTTAAATGGAAAGATGGAACGTGGTAAGGAAATTACAGTCCATTTAGCTGGCGGCGATTTAATGATTGCGTGGACTGAAGAAGGAAACGTGTTGATGAAAGGACCTGCGGAAGTAATTTGCCGCGGAGTGTATGAGTACAAGATAGAAGCGTAAAGATGTATAATGGACTAAGAACAGAAAGGAAGGTGTATTTCATGATTGAAGTAACAGAACAAGCAGCTTTTCAAATTAAAGATATGTTAAAAGATGCTGAAGATGGAGAGAAGTATGTGCGCCTTGCTGTACACGGCGGCGGATGTAGCGGTCTTTCTTACGGCTTAGGATTTGAAGTAGAACCAAAAGAAGACGACACAGTGCTTGAGTTTTTCGGTGTTGAATTTGTTATCGATACAGAAAGTGCTCCAATTGTTAAAGGAGTAAAAATTGACTATAAACAATCTATGCTTGGCGGCGGATTCACAATCGACAATCCAAACGCAATCGCATCATGCGGATGTGGATCATCTTTCCGTACAGCATCGAATGCTGGTAAGCCAGAAGAGTGCTAAGTTTTTAGCAGAAATAGAGAAAGACCTTTTTAGCGATAGAATAAAATCGTTAGAAAGGTCTTTTCTTTTTGCGTTAAAACAGGAAATGTATGTAAAGTTAATTTAGATATTAATTTAAATGTTATTATATATGGTATATATGATTAATGCTGTGAATTCGAGATTCATATTGTTCATTTTAAGATAAGATTATGTAGAAAAAATGTAAATGATTAGCAAAAATATACTATTTATTAGTTATATTTAATGTTAATATTTGTAACGAAGATGATTGGCGAGGGCTGATTAAAGTTTCACTTTATACAAAAAAGGTGCATGAGCGAGAAGGCTATAGCAAATTGTATAGAACTGAATAGTTCCGTATTAATTAAAATACGTTGATTATTAGATATAAAAAACACCGGGGGGATTAGAGTGAAGTCATTTAAGAGAGTACTTATAGTAGGGATGGCGTTGACTACAGTATCGATTTTGGGAGCTTGTTCTAGCGATACAGACGTATTAACAAAAGCAGGAGCAAAGCAACCAGCGAAGGCGGAAGGTGAAGTACTAAAAGATCAGAAGAAAACACCTATGACTACGAGCAAACGTGAAAGTATTAAAAATGAGGATGCACCATCATCACAAAAGCGTTATATTTCTCATGATGAATCTCAAAAGATTGAGGAAGGGATGACGTATACGGATATTCTTAATACGATTGACTATGGTGGTGAGAACATAAAACATTATAATAACCATGAAAAACGCGTATTTTATACTGAAAAAGATACGGATGGTACATATGAAATTATGGTTGAATTAAATACATATGGTTATGTTGTAAACATTGAACGTACTGCTATAAAGGATAAAGATACAGATAAAGAGAATCAGGTATTTACGAAACGTAGTGAAGAGCCTGTAAAGGAATATGAAGAAAAAAACGATCGTGTACCGTGGTATAAAGATGTAAATAACAATTCGGCAGCAGTAAGTTACAATCATTATTTGAAAATCAAAAAAGGTATGCCCGCGAATCAGGTAAAAGCTGCAATTGGACAGCCACATGTGATTGAGAAATATAAATCTTATTCAGTATATGACTATACTGGTTATGGTGGAGAAGGATCATTACGTGTAATCTTTGAACCGAATGGAACTGTTACGGATGTAGTGGAAGACGGTTTACCACGATAATAAATTAGTTACGGGAAGAATTGTAGTAAAGTTGTCTTTGATTTTATAAAGTTTTTGGGAGCATCTCCGAATATAGGTGAAAAAATAATTCTCTTAGCCATGTTAACTACAGTATTAGTATTTACCGAAGTTTCTTCCAAATTCAATAGCGTTATCGTGGATGTTGTTGTCGTATTATCTTTGTTGATATATACCGCAGTAGGGCAGAAATTGTAACTGGACGCGGAGGAGTAGCAGCTTCCTTTTAAAAGAAGGAGGAAAATATGATGGAGGATATTCTTGAATTTATAGGGAGATACGTAATTAAACCTATTATTAGTTTAGTGAGATATCTTGTAATAGAGATTATAATTGAGGGCATAATAGAAGGCGTAATAAACGGTATAAGGAAATTACGTGATAAGTGGCGAAATTGGCGTGAAAGACGTTATTGGCGGTAGTATAGCTGATGAGCGTGAGAAACAAAAACGTTATACAGAAGCTTAATGGAATGACAATTTCTAAAGTGAAGAAATAATTATTATCTTACAAAAGTGTAATGTTCATGTCATGTTTTTGAATTTCTTCTTTAAGCTCCGGGCTTTAAGATAAGAATATAAGAAAAAACATATGAGGTGAAGGAAATGAAAAGATACATTGCACTATTTAGTATTTTAGTTGTATTTGCAAGTTTGTTAGTTGGTTGTGATTTAAACCGTATGGGTAAAGATGAGTATTATGTTCAAATTACAGTAGATGGAAAAGAATTTGATAGTAAAGCTAGTAATGGGCAGAAATTTAAAGATTATGAATATAAGCTGACTGGCTTTGATAAAGACGGTAAAGAGAAAGAATTAGAATTTATAGCTCAAAAAAATCTTCGTAAAGAAGCATTCCTACGCGTATACCACTCAGATAAAAAAGGTGTAACAGCTTGGGAAGAAGTGAAAAAAGACGAGCTTCCAGCGAAAGTGAAAGAAAAACTAAGTGTGAAATAAGACAGATAAAAAGGAATTGACGAACAGGGTCAATTCCTTTTTTTGTTTTCAAATTCTTCTTCTGAAATGACTTTAAATCCGTGTCTTTTAAATAAAGCAGTTGTCACTCCGAAACCAGTTTGCTTATTACCGTTAAATTCTCCAGTGTAAATCGTAGAACTACCACAAGATGGGCTGCGTTCTTTTAAAATAATATATTCTGGGTGTAAATCTTTAATTTGTTCTAATGCTTTATAAGCACCATTTACGAAAGCTGCTGTGACATCTTCACCATTTTTTGTTATCACTTTCGCTTTTCCGTCTAAAACGTCGTCGCCATTCCCGCCAATAATTTCAGCGGAAGGACGAGGTGTTGGTAGTCCTCCTAATACTTCAGGGCAAATGAGGACTGTATCTTCTTTTTGCAGAAGCTCCTCTATTTTTGAAACGCGATTGTCATTCCCGTCATAACGGCAAGCAATCCCACCTAAACAAGCGCTAATTACGATCATATTTTCATCTCCATTAAAAAATATTAACTATCACGCCAATTTCGCTTCCTGCCTCTTACTTATAAATGAGGTGATATAAATGGGAAGCTTATATAATTTAATGAAACCATATAGTGAATTTCGAAGTAAAGAAGAGTTTAATACATATCAAAAACAAGTTTTGAAGTGCTACCGATTTCAATTGAATAAAACTGATTCTATCATTATTCATTTTTTAGGAAAATATGCGGTGAATGAGAAACAAAAAACAGTAGGGGTTGCTTGTCCATTAATGGGGACGATTGCGACGAATGTTGGAAAGAGTATTCGTACAGTACGCCGTTCAATTGCAAAGTTAGAGGAACTAGGAATTATAAAGCGTGTTGCAACAAAAGAAAGGCATAAACGCGGCGGGTATAGTGCGAACTTATATGTATTTCTTACATCTGCGATTGACCGCATGGATGACCGTATGAAAATGTCCGCTTGTAAAACTGAGGATAATGCAACTGGCTGTAGTAAAAATGAGCAAAAAATTGCTGGGGAAACAATTCTTTCTAAAAACATTTCACAAATAAAAGAGAAAAGAAAAGGAACGTATGAGCTTGATGAGACGTATTGCCGTCATGATATACCGAAGCCTTTTATATACGCACTGGTGCCGATGACGAGTAATCCGAAGAAAATTAATATATTTTGGAGTAAGGTCGAGCTTGCGTATAAAAAGAGTGGGTTACTAGAACAAGGTGTTTTACTAGAGCAAATATTAGCTGACGAAGAAGTGTATGGAAATTTAATTTGGCGCGTGAAAAGTGTTGTAAGAGCATATAAATATGGGGAAATTCGTAAAGACATTGGGGCACTTTTATACAGTACAGTGCGAGATTTATTTTTAGAGGTTGGATTAGAATGGGGAGCAGCATTAAGGAGAAGTAAGGGAATATCACTATTTGATCCATTCAAAAAAGAGCCATGCGTATAATACATGACTCTAAGTGGCTAATCGAACTTCCTTACAACTGGAACACGAATCGCTACAAATAGTACGAATACAATAACAGCTATCGCACCACTTTTCATAACGGTTACGATTGGAATTCCCATTGCAAGTGCAAGTGATGTGAATGCATAAGAGAGCGGGATAAAGCCCATTGATGATAGCATAAGTAAACTCATTACGCGTCCCATCATTTCTTCTTTTACTGTCGATTGAATCATTGCCATAAGCGGTACAATCGCCATTGCGATTGTAATACCATAAAACATGCCGGCTAATAGTGCTTGCCAAAGTACGGTGCTAAAGTTGATAGCTAAGAAGAATACACCAGACAATAGCATCATGATAATACAAAATAGACCGCGTCTACGATTAATATTTTTTAAACCTACAATGATAGCACCGATTGCCATTCCGCCGCCTACAGATGCTTCTAAGTAACTAAACTGGAGCGAATCACCATGCAGAACGTTTTTAACAAAAAGAGGGAAACCAACTTGCATCGGGCCGATTAAAAATAAGTTTAAAAAAGCGCTACAAATAAGGAAAGTTGAAAGGAATGGCGATTCCTTTACATATAAGATTCCTTCTTTAATGGAAGTGAACATACCTTTATCTGTATCTTTTTGTTCTGGCATCGTAAATTGTATTTTTTGAACGAGTATGGCAGCGACAATCAGTAATAAAATCGTAATGGAAAAGATTGTCTCATAGTTCGTAAATTTAATGAGAATACCACCAAGTACAGGGCCTAAGATGACCGATGCTTGGTTCGTCATTTGTGTAAGCGAATTTGCTTGTGTTAACCGGCTTTTTTCTACCAATTCCGGTAAGATAGATCCATCTGCTGACCAGAAGAAAGCATCAGCAAGTCCAAAGAATAAAGCGAATAAAGCAAATGTATATAGTGTTACATCACCGACAATGAACCATGTGAGAATGGTTGCGACAAGAATCGCTCGAATGATATTGGAGTAAAACATAATGTTTTTTTTCGGGAATTTATCAGCTACAGCGCCGCCGACAATCATAAAAATAAGCCTTGGAACACTAAGAGCTACGAAAACAACACCGAGTGAAGCTTCAAGGTTTAATGTTTTTGCTATGTACCACGTTTGTGAAAAAGTAAAAAAGGCTAAAGCAAAGCTTGAAAAAAGAGTAGCTGCCCAAAGAAAAAGGAAATTCGTATTTTTTAATAACGGTTTTCCGCTTCCTTCTAAAGCAGTTTTATTTTGTTGTAGTTCCTCCATATTGCTTCCTTTCTATGTGACGAATTTAAACTAAAAAACTTATTAACAATCGTTTTATACAGTTTCTAATATTTCTATACTGCACTTTCTCATTGTAGACAATAATAATGAATTTGCCCAGTAGCTATTTAACGACAAAAAAAGATGCCGAATGGGCATCTTTTTTTAGGCTAACGCAATATAAATATCCAATTGAACGTTGTTTGGATCTAACGCTCTTTCATCGTAAAGCTCAAAGTCTGTTGTGAAGGCACGTTTATTTTCTTTCGACCATTTCCAAATATATTCCCAAGCTTCACAAACGACTTCAGCAACTGGTCCTTTTCTTGTTGTAAATACCGCATATGTAGCGGCAGGTATTGTTAAAGTTGTCATATTTTCAGGAACGTCTTCTAATGAAGAAACAGGCATACCGATTGTAAATTGATATGTACCGGTTTCATCTGATTCGTAGTTTGAGTAGAAAGCGAATGTTTCTTTCGTTTGTTGATTTGGGATGTGATGCATCATTTGTTCTTGAAAGTATCGGTTCCAAAGTTGTGGAATGTTTCCTTCAGTAGATGCCTCTTTTTCATTAGTCGTCGTAACCGAAACGCCGATTGCGTGGAAAGCTTCTTTTTTTACGATAATAGGTTCGTGTAGCATAAAAAATTCCTCCTTTTTTAAAAAAAAAGAACATTTGTTCTTGTTTTAATATAACATATTTTTACATGTAACGGTTGTTATTTTTAGAAAATTTTAATCATAAAAAACAAACTGAAAATAACTAAAAAATGGTAAATTTTCTATTGTATGTATAAATAGGATGAGGAGTATGTTAAAATTTTTAAGTATCCTTTAACTGTTATATAAACCTATACAGCACGGTGTTTTTACTATATTAAAAGTATGGTAAAGGTTTGTATAAGTGTCCGGTATATATGTTATTTTTGATAAATTAAAATAGTAATATTCTATGAGATTTATATTGTTGACATTGGGATTTCAACGATACATTTTCGTAGGTCGGATTGTTGCGAGTGGATATATATTGCTATGTATTCGGCTACTAAATGAAAGGGTTACTGAAATGAAGTAGGCGGATAGCAAGTATATAGAAAGGAGAAAGGTAGAAAATATGAAGCAAGTATTGAAGTGTTTTAATGTCGTAACAATGATCACACTTCTTCTATCCATCATATTGCCTTCGCCCAGTGCTTTTGCTACAGAGATAAATAAAAAAAGCTGGGATGAGTTACAAGGAAATGATGTGAAAATTAAGGCAGATCAAGTGAATGCTGAAATGTATAAGGGAGAAGTAGCGGAGAGGGAGCACGTATTTCAATATAAGATTGAAAATACGGGAGATACACCAATCCGAGAATTAGTAATTAAACAAAATAATGACAATGGAATTGAGTTTCTTTCGCAATCTGTGAAAGTAAACGGAGAGAAGTTACTTGAAAATAAGGTAGCGGATTTCTATGTAGAGGAAAAAGATAATGGAGGAAAGGTTCTTTCTTCTAATCTTAAAATTCAAGATTTAAAATCACATGAAAAAATGACTGTATTAATAAAGGCTCGTCGTGCGCAACATTTTAATAAAGAGTATAAGCAAAAAATTAGTGTGCAAAAGGATCAACTACAAATAGGAAACATGTCTGTAGATGTTGAAGGGCTTCCTTCTGAAGAGAAGTTAGAAGCTAATACCGATGATGAGGCTGACAGTAGTAAGAAAGCTATCGGATCAACAACTGATTCAAAAACTAAAGAAGTGGATGGAAAATTAAAAGTATCTGTAGAAGATAAAAATACATCTGCACAAAAAACAGAAATAGAGAAGATAAAACAACCTGAGGCTGAGAAGCAACTAGAAAAAGAGAAAAAGCAATCACCTTTAGCAGTAAAGCAGAGTGATGCAGAAGTACAAGCTGCATCAGAAAATGCTTCGAAGGTTCAAATCCAAACAGGAGATAAACAAGGATTTGGAGACCCGTTGTATTCTACAATTGCTCCTGGTAATTTAGTACAGACTGGTAATGTGACGCTTGGTTTGACATCTGATCATTATGGCAGACAAAGTATGGGTTATAAAACGAATAAAATGACGGTTGATGTTGATAACGATGATAGTACTTTTAATTCGTCAACAGTTGCATTTCCTAACATTCCTGCTGGAAGTAAAGTGAAAAAGGCTTACTTATTCTGGACAGCAGCAATGGGGTTACCAGGAAATATCGCTGATAGAAAGGTTACCGAGGATCAAGTAAGGCAACCAGTCGAAATGAGAATGGGAAATAAAGAATATGCAGAGGTAACTGCTGATAGCATAAGAAAAGCTGATTATCTACCTTATATTTCTAATTACTCAGGTAGTGGCGCAGGATATGTAGCGTATGCAGATGTAACAAATATAATTGCACAGCAAGGTATTTCTCAAACGTTGACAGTTGCAAATGTGCCACAAATTAAAGATGTAACAGGTGGCGGCTATTACTGGGGTAACTGGAATCTTATATTAGTTTATGAAAACTATAAAGAAACAGTAAAAGACATGAAGATTTGGGAAGGGCTAGTCTCTCAAAAAAGTACAGCCTGGACAGATATTAGTGTTAATAAAATAAACACACCAAAAGAAGGCGCTTTTAAGGCGAAATTTAGTTATTTTTCATCGCAAGGTGATCCAGCTGATAATGATGGATATGCCTATGATTATGGAGAGTATGATTTTGGGTTAGGGTATCAAAAGTTTAAAAATATTAAAGGTAAAGATAATGATGTTAATGACTCATCTATGACAGAAGTACAAGTAGATGGCACTAACGAATTTGTTACGAAAAAATACCCAGGATATAATCCAGATTGGACAAATTCTTTCAGTACAGATATTCATACGTATCACCTTGAAGGACCCACTCAAGTAAAGAATGATTTGAAAGAAGGAAAAATGCGTTTTAGAGCATATGGTGGTGGCGGTGATATTTACGTATTAAACAACTCCACATTCGTTACAGAACATAATGCTCCAAACTTACAAGTTGATAAAAAGGCATTAGATAGTACCGGTAAAGAAGTTAAGGAAATTAAAGCTGGTGAAGAGTTTACGTATCAAATTGAAGTGAAAAATGATACGAAAAATAATCAAGCGCCGGTATCGAATGTAAAAGGTTTTGATAAATTAGATGACCGTTTAGAGTATGTTCCAGGGTCTATTCAATATGTTTCTGGAAGTAGTAAAGGAAATAAAACAGATGATGCAAGCGATGATGAAGCGGAGTTTGTAAATAATCAAATTGATTTCCGTGTTGGTGAAGGTGCTAATGCTAAAGACGGCGGTGTTTTAAAGCCTGGTGAAAGTACCGTTATTACATTCAAAGTAAAAGTGAAAGATTCTGTACAATCAGATACAACAGTAAAAAATGTCGTTGTTGTAAAGGGACAAGATAGTGCCGAGATAAAGTATGAAACTGAGGACGATGCAAATGTTACGGTTACTACCCTAAAAGAAGTTCCAGGGGAAATAGAGGCGAGAAAAATAGCTTCTAATAAAACACCGAAGTTAGGTGATGAGGTAGAGTATCGTATTACATTTAAAAATAAGACAAAAGATGGACGTCTAGATGTATAGACCATTGAAGACGAATTACCAAGTAGTCTTGAATACGTGAAAGATAGTTTGAAAGCTGAAGGTGTAAAACCAGAGCCAGTAGAGCTGAAGTTTGAAAATGGAAAAGTAATTGCAAAGTATCCAGAAATTATGGATATGGAAGAAAGAAGTATCGTCTTTAAAACAAAAGTAAAAGAAACTGCAAAAATTGGTGAAGAAATTGTTAATAAAGCAACCGTTAGAGATAAAACAAATCCACCAAAGAATCTAGAAGAGAAGATTACACCACAGCATAAGGCCGGTAAAATTGCTGCAAAGAAAAAAGCAACAAATAAGAAGCCGAAGCTAGGAGAAGAAGTTGAATATCAAATTAGCTTTAAAAATACGGTGGAAAACGGAAAACTAGATGCAGTTACAATAGAAGATGAAATTCCAGCTAACTTAGAATTTGTTCAAGGCAGTGAGAGAGCTGAAGGTACTGAACCAAATCCAGTAGAGTTAAAAGTAGAGAATGGTAAGGTAATCGCAAAATATCCAGAGATTACGGATACAAAAGAGCGAAGCATCGCCTTTAAAGTGAAAGTAAAAGAAGAGGCAAAAGCGGGAGAAACGATTGTTAATAAAGCGGTTGTGAGTGAGCCAAATGGACAGTCTGAGCATCCAGAAGAAAAGATTACGCCGGATTATAAATACGGTAAAGTGGATGTAGAAAAAAACGTAACGAATCAAACACCAAAACTAGGAGAAGAAGTGGAATACCGAATTACATTTTATAATACGGTAGAAAACGGAAAACTAGAAACGGTGCTAGTAGAAGATACACTACCTAAAGGTGTTGAATACGTGAAAGATAGTTTGAAAGCTGAAGGTATAAAACCAGAGCCAGTAGAACTAAAAGTGGAAGATGGCAAAGTAATGGCCAAGTATCCAGAGATTATGGATACAGAAAAAAGAAGTATTGTTTTTAAAGTGAAAGTAAAAGATTCGGCAAAGGTAGGGGAGGCAATTGTAAATAAAGCAATTGCAAAAGATCCGAAAAATGAGCCTGTTGAATCGAAGGTTGTTATTACACCGCAAAGTAAAAAAGGTGAAATTGCTGCTACAAAGGTAGTTAATAATAAGAAGCCGAAGTTAGGTGAAGAAATCGAGTACCGCATTAGTTTTCATAATACGGTTGAGAACGGAAAACTAGAAACGGTGCGAGTGGAAGATACAATTCCAAAAGGTCTTGAATATGTAGAAAATAGCATCAAGGCCGAAGGAGAAGCACCTGAACCAGTAGAATTAGCTGTTGAAAATGGGATAGTCAAAGCTAAGTATATCGATATTATGGATATGAAAGAAAGAAGTATCGTCTTTAAAGTAAAGGTGAAGGAAGAAGTAAAAGTAGATAAAGAGATTGTCAATAAAGCAATTGTTGATGATACGAAAAATCCACCGATTGAACCGGAGGAAAGAATTACTCCGCAACATAAGGATGGAATAATTGATTCAAAGAAGACAGTAGATAATCCATCACCAAAACTAGGAGAAGAAGTAGAATACCGAATTAGCTTTAAGAACACGGTAGAAAATGGAAAACTAGAAAAGGTAATAATAGAGGATACAATTCCTAACGGTTTAGAGTATGTAAAAGGCAGTGAAAAGGCTGAAGGTGATAAACCAGCTCCATTAAAGTTAAGTGTGAAAGATGGAAAAGTTATTGCTGAATACGACAATATTACGGATATGAAAGAAAGAAGTATTGTCTTTAAGGTAAAGGTGAAGGAAGAAGCGGAAGTGGGGAAGGAAATCATCAATAAGGCAATTGTTGATGATATGAAAGATCCGAAAGAACCAGAAGCGAAAATTACACCATTACACAAAGATGGAAAAATTAAAGCGAAGAAAATCGTAAATAATGAAACACCGAAGTTAGGAGAAGAAGTAGAATACCGAATTAGTATGAAAAATACGGTAAAGAACGGAAAGCTAACAGACGTGACAGTAGAGGATACTTTACCAGAAGGTTTAGAGTATGTAGAAAATAGTTTGAAAGCAGAAGGTGCCGGAATAGATTCAGTAGAGCTGAAATTTGAAAACGGTAAAGTAATGGCAAAATATCCAGAAATTACGGATACAGAAGAAAGAAGTATCGTTTTTAAAGTGAAAGTAAAAGAAGAAGTAAAAGTCGGTAAAAAAATCATTAATAAAGCAACTATTGATGATTCGCAAAATAAGCCAGTTAATCCGACAGCGGAAATTACTCCTCAGTATAAAGATGGAAAACTTGAAGCAAAAAAGATAGTAAATAATGAAACGCCGAAGTTAGGAGAAGAAGTGGAATACCGAATTAGCTTTAAAAATACGGTAGAACATGGAAAGCTAACAGAGGTAAAAATAGAAGATGATTTACCAAATGGATTAGAGTATGTGAAAGATAGTTTAAAAGTAGAAGGTTCTAAGCCAGATCCAGTGGAATTAAAATTTGAAAACGGTAAGGTAATGGCAAAGTATCCTGAGATTACAGATACAAAAGAGAGAAGTATTACCTTTAAAGTGAAAGTAAAAGGTAAAGTGAGCGATTCAATTGTTAATGAAGCGATTGTGAGCGATACGAAACATCCGCCAGAAACACCGACAGCAGAAATTATTCCGCAACATAAAGACGGAAAAGTGAAAGCAAAGAAGACGGTAAATAATGAAACGCCGAAGTTAGGAGAAGAAGTAGAATACCGAATTAGTTTTAAAAATACGGTAGAAGACGGAAAACTAGCAGAGGTGAAAATAGAAGATACTTTACCAGAAGGTTTAGAGTATGTAGAAAACAGTGTGAAAGCAGAAGGTACTAAACCGGATCCAGTAGAATTGAAAATGGAAAATGGTAAGGTAATGGCGAAGTATCCAGAGATTACGGACACAGAAGAAAGAAGTATCACTTTTAAAGTGAAAGTAAAGGAAGAAGTGAAAGTCGGTAAAAAAATCGTTAACAAAGCAATTGTTGATGATACGAAAAATGAACCAGAAACACCGACGGCAGAAATTACTCCGCAGCATAAAGACGGAAAAGTGGAAGCGAAGAAGACGGTAAATAATGAAACGCCGAAGTTAGGAGAAGAAGTAGAATACCGAATTAGTTTTAAAAACACGGTAGAAAACGGAAAGCTAGCAGAGGTAAAAATAGAAGACAATTTACCAAATGGATTAGAGTATGTGAAAGATAGTTTACGAGCGGAAGGTACTAAGCCGGATCCAGTAGAACTGAAAGTGAAAGATGGAAAAGTAATCGCCAAATATCCAGAGATTACGGATACAGAAGAAAGAAGTATCGTCTTTAAAGCGAAAGTAAAAGAAGAATTTAAAGTTGGTGAAGGCCTTGTCAATAAAGTAGTTGTTGATGATACAAAAGATCCAACAACTTCAGAAGTAACAATTACGCCAGAATATAAAGACGGTAAGCTTAAAGCAGAGAAATTTGTAAACAATAAAAAACCGAAATTAGGAGAAGAAGTAGAATACCGAATTAGTTTTAAAAACACGGTAGAAAACGGAAAACTAGCAGAGGTAAATATAAAGGATGCATTACCAAATGGTTTAGAGTATGTGGAAGGCAGTATCACGGCAGAAGGTTCTAAACCGAAACCAGTAGAGCTACATGTGAAAAATAATAAGGTAATGGCAAAGTATCCAGAAATTACAGATACAGAGGAAAGAAGCATTGTCTTTAAAGCGAAGGTAAAAGAAAGCGTAAAAGTGGGAGAAGAAATCGTAAATGAGGCAATTGTAGATGATACAAAGAATCTGCCAGACGAGCCTTATGTACCGATTACACCACAATATAAAGATGGTAAAATTGAGGCAAGAAAAGAAGTAAGTAACCATGAACCGAAGTTAGGTGAGGAAATCGAATATCGAATTATTTTTAATAACACGGTGAAAGATGGAAAACTAGCAGAGGTAAAAATAGAAGATAAAATTCCAGCTGGATTAGAGTTTGTAGAAGGAAGCGAAAAAGCTGAAGGTGAAGAGCCAAAACCAGTGGAGTTGAAAGTAGAAAATGGTAAGGTAATGGCAAAGTATTCAGAGATTATGGATACGCAAGAAAGAAGTATTGTCTTTAAAGTGAAGGTAAAAGATTCGGTTACAATAGGGAAGGACATTACAAATAAAGCGATTATCCATGTTGATGATCCGAACCATCCAGTAATTGATCCGACAGCAAAAATTACACCACAATATAAAGATGGTAAAATTGCTGCTCATAAAAAGGTGAATAATCATAAACCGAAGCTAGGTGAAGAAATCGAATATCGAATTTCATTTAATAATACGGTGAAAGATGGAAAACTGGCAGAGGTTAAAATTGAGGATGAAATTCCGTTTGGTTTAGAGTATGTGAAAGATAGTCTAAAAGCAGAAGGTGATAAGCCGGCCCCAGTAGAGTTGAAAGAAGAAGCTGGTAAGGTTAGTGCGAAGTATGAAAATATCACTGACATGAAAGAAAGAAGCATTATCTTTAAAGTGAAGGTGAAAGATTCCGTTGAAGTGGACAAGGCGATTGTAAATAAAGCAATTGTTGATGATACAAAAAATCTACCAGAGCGACCAGAAGTAGATATTACACCGCAGCATAAAGATGGTAAATTTAAAGCTAATAAAAAGGTAAGTAAAAAAGATCCAAAGCTAGGAGAAGAAGTAGAGTACCGAATTAGTTTTAAAAATACGGTAGAAAATGGAAAACTAGCAGAAGTGAAAATTGAGGATCAACTACCAAATGGATTAGAGTATGTGAAGGATAGTTTAAAAGCAGAAGGTAATGAACCAAATCCGGTAGAGTTAAAAGAAGAAGCTGGAAAAATTACAGCGAAGTATGAAAATATTACTGATACAGCTGAGCGTAGCATTATCTTTAAGGTAAAAGTAACAGAAGCAGTAAAAGTCGGGAAGAAAATCGTGAATACGGCAATTGTGGATGATGATAATCCGAAGAATCCTCCGCAAAAACCAGAAGCGATTATTACACCGGAGTATAAGAATGGAAAAATAAAAGCTGAGAAAACAGTAAATAACCCAGCTCCAAAATTAGGAGAAGAAGTAGAGTATCGAATTACGTTCCGTAACGTAGTTGAGCACGGAAAATTAGCGAAGGTGAAAATTAAGGATGAATTACCAAACAGTTTAGAGTTTGTAGAAGGTAGCGAAAGAGCTGAGGGGGATAATCCAAAACCGTTGCATGTAAAAGTGAAAAACGGCATAGTACTCGCAGAATATCCAGAAATTACGGATACGAAAGAAAGAAGTATCGTCTTTAAAGCAAAAGTGAAAGAAAAAGCTAAAATTGGCGAAGCGATTGTGAATACGGCGGTTGTGGAAGATACTATAAATCCACCAGAGAAACCGAATGTCGCGATACAACCTCAACATAAAGAGGGTGTATTACAAGCTGAAAAGACAGTGAGTAACCATGAACCGAAGTTAGGAGAAGAAGTAGAATATCGAATTAGTTTTGAAAATACAGTAGAAAACGGCAAACTAACTGAGGTAAAAGTAGAGGACGAAATTCCAGCTGGTTTAGAATACGTACAGGATAGTATAAAGTCTGATGGGCCGGAACCAAATCCAGTAGAACTTAAAGTTGAGAATGGAAAAGTAACAGCAAAGTATCCAGAAATTACGGATACGAAAAAAAGAAGTATCATCTTTAAAGTGAAAGTACAAGAAACGGTACAAGTAGGAAAAGAAATTATAAACAAGGCGGTTGTGGATGATAATAATCCGACAAATCCACCAGTTGAGTCACTTATACCAATTACACCTCAATATAAAGATGGGAAACTAGAGGCAAGGAAAGAAGTAAGTAACCATGAACCAAAGCTAGGGGAAGAAATCGAATATCGAATTACTTTTAACGGCACAGTAGATGGCGGGAAGTTAGTTGATGTAAAGATTGAAGATGAAATTCCGTCTGGTTTAGAGTATGTGAAAGAAAGTCTGGAGGCCGTAGGTGATAAGCCTGTGCCAACAGAACTTAAAATCGAGAATGGAAAAGTAACAGTGAAGTATCCAGAAATTACGGATACGAAAGAAAGAAGTATCATCTTTAAAGTAAAGGTAAAAGAATCAGTAAAAGTTGGAGAGGAAATAACAAATAAAGCGATCATTCATGTAGATGATCCAGATCATCCAGTTATGGAACCGACAGCGACAATAAAGCCAGAATATAAAGATGGTAAGTTAAAAGCGACGAAGACAGTAAATAATAAAGAACCGAAGCTAGGAGAAGAAGTAGAATACCGAATTAGTTTCAAAAATACGGTAGAAAACGGCAAACTAGCAGAGGTAAAGGTAGAAGATGAAATTCCAGCCGGTTTAGAGTACGTGCAAGATAGCATTAGATTTGAAGGGGCTGAACCAAATCCAATAGAGTTAAAAATGGAGTTTGGAAAAGTAATAGCAAAGTATCTAGAAATTACAGATACGAAAGAACGTAGTATTATTTTTAAAGTGAAGGTAAAAGCAGCACCAAGTAAAGGGATAACAAATAGAGCGGTAGTGGACGATAAAATAAATCCACCACTTGAGCCTACAGTTACAATTTTACCGAAAACAAAAGAAGATCTTAAGATACCAGAAGAGCCGAAGGAACCAGAAGTGAAACCGGAAGAGCCGAAAGAACCGAAGGAACCAGAAGTGAAGCCGGAAGAGCCGAAGGAACCAGAAGTGAAACCGGAAGAGCCGAAGGAACCAGAAGTGAAACCGGAAGAGCCGAAGGAACCAGAAGTGAAACCGGAAGAGCCGAAGGAACCAGAAGTGAAACCGGAAGAGCCGAAGGAACCAGAAGTGAAACCGGAAGAGCCGAAGGAACCAGAAGTGAAACCGGAGGAACCGAAAGAACCAGAAGTGAAACCGGAGGAACCGAAAGAACCAAAAGAACCAGAAGTGAAACCGGAAGAGCCGAAGGAACCAGAAGTGAAACCGGAAGAGCCGAAAGAACCGAAGGAACCAGAAGTGAAGCCGGAAGAGCCGAAAGAACCGAAGGAACCAGAAGTGAAGCCGGAAGAGCCGAAAGAACCGAAAGAACCAGAAGTGAAGCCAGAAGAGCCGAAAGAACCAGAAGTGAAACCGGAGGAACCGAAAGAGCCGAAGGAACCAGAAGTGAAACCGGAGGAACCGAAAGATCTGAAGAAACCAGAAGTGAAACCGGAGAAACCGGAAGTAAGACTGGAAAAGTTAATTAAAGAACCGCAAGTAAAAGTAGAAAAAGAATTACCGAAAACAGGGGCAGCACATTCATGGATGATGTCAGTTGGTGCGGGAATTTCATTCTTAGTTGGCGGAGTATTATTCGTATTAGGTAGAAGAAGAAAACAATAATTTTTTAGACGAAAAGCACACTGAGTTCGATAGTTTATTGGACTCAGTGTGCTTTTATGTTATATAAAAGGAAAGCTCCTTCCACGTATGGAAGGAGCTTTATTTTTGCATATTAAAACATACTTGAGCTATGCATCGGTTGAAGTTTTGCATTTGGATCGAAGTAAGCTTTTGCATTGTTTACTGCTGTCGGTGCTTCGCCAAATCCACAAGCGATAAGTTTTACTTTTCCTTCATATGTACAAATGTCACCAGCAGCGTAAATGCCAGGAATATTTGTTTCCATTTTTGAATTTACAAGGATGCTGTTTTTTTGTATATCTAAGCCCCAGTTTTTAATTGGGCCAAGAGAAGAAACGAAGCCGTAGTTTACGATTACGTCATCAACATCGATGATAATTTTTTCCTCCGTTTTTACATGTTGAAGAACGACTTGTTCAATCTTGTCATCACCAATGAGTTCTACTGGAACGTATGGTGTACTTACTTCTGCACGAGAATTCATTAAGCTTTCTACGCTATGTTCATGCGCACGGAATTTATCACGACGATGAACGATTGTAACTTTTTCAGCAATCGGTTCTAACATCATTGTCCAGTCTACTGCTGAGTCGCCACCGCCAAATACTACGACGCGCTTACCAGCAAATTTATTCATATCATCAACGAAATAATGTAAGTTTTTCTTTTCGTATTTCGCTGTACCTTCTAATTCTAAGCGGCGTGGTTGGAAAGCACCATTGCCAGCAGTAATAATAACTGATTTAGAATAGTGAGTTTGCTTATTCGTAACAAGTTTAAATATACCGTCAGCTTGTTTCTCAAGCGTATCGACAGCTTCTTCTAAACAAACAGTTGGGTCAAATTTCTTCATTTGCTCTTTTAAGTTATCAACTAATTCTTGTGCGCGCACTTTTGGAAATCCAGCCACATCATAAATGTATTTTTCAGGGTAGAGTGCGGATAATTGTCCGCCAAGTTGAGGTAAGCTTTCAATGATTTTTACACTTGCTTGTCTCATACCGCCATAAAATGCTGTGAACAGTCCCGTTGGACCACCACCAATAATTGTTATGTCGTAAACTTTTTGATTTTCTGCCACTTTCATTCCCCCTATAGATGGAATTTTGATATTGATTTCATATATTGTTCATATGTACACGAAAATCCTGCAAATGATGACACTTTCAAATAAATGATAGCATATTTGAGTTCATAATACTTCTGAAAACGACTGAATTGTGTGTAAGTTTTCGCATCGGTTCTTTTTTATTGTATAAAATATACAGAAAGGAAAATACATGAAAAAAAGGCTAAAAAACCCTTGAAAACGCTATGTTATTTTAAAATATTGATAATTCTCCAGACGCTTGAATTCTGGAATAAAACCGACTAATATAGGGAAGTATTATGTTAAATTTCTATGACAAAATTCGTACGATTTTTTGACTGCGTTTTGTTATGATATAGAATGTGATAAATTCCACATTCTTGACAAATAGAGTTTTTAGTACTTGGTATTATTTTTTATTACTATTATATAAAGAAAAGGGTTGTGATTTGGTGAAGACTCCAAAAATCGTAGTTTTAGGTGCAGGTTATGGCGGGATGATTACGACTGTTCGTCTGCAAAAAGCATTATCTGTAAATGAAGCTGAAATTACGCTAGTAAACAACAACAGCTATCACTACCAAGCGACTTGGTTACATGAGAGCGCAGCTGGTACATTACAAGATGAAAAAATCTGTCTAGATATTCAAGACGTTATTGATACAAATAAAGTGAACTTTGTACAAGACACAGTAGTAGAAATTAAAGCTGCTGAAAAACGCATTATCTTAAAAGATGGTGAGTTAGAGTATGATTACTTAGTAATTGGTCTTGGTTTCGAATCAGAAACATTCGGAATTACAGGATTAAAAGAGCATGCATTCTCAATCGCTAACATTAATGCAACTCGTGAAATTCGTGAGCATATGGAAGCTAGTTTCTCTAAATATGCAACTGAACAACGCGATGAGTTAGTAACAATCGTTGTTGGTGGTGCTGGATTTACTGGTATCGAGTACGTAGGTGAGCTTGCAAACCGTGTTCCTGAACTTTGCAAAGAGTATAATGTACCACGTGAAAAAGCACGTATCATCTGTGTAGAAGCTGCTCCAACAGCACTTCCAGGTTTCGATCCAGCGTTAGTAGAATACGCTGTAAAACAGCTTGAGAAAAAAGGTGTAGAATTCCGCATCGGTACAGCAATTAAAGAAGCAACTGAAGAAGGTATTATCGTTGCGAATGGCGATGACACTGAATTAATTAAGTCTGAAACAGTAGTTTGGGCTGCAGGTGTTCGTGGTAATGGTATTGTGGAAGAGTCTGGCTTTGAAGCAATGCGCGGACGTGTAAAAGTTGATGAGTACATGCACGCTCCAGGATACGAAGATGTATTCATGGTTGGTGACGCAGCGTTAATCATTAATGAAGAAATTAACCGTCCTTACCCACCAACAGCACAAATTGCAATTCAACAAGGTTACAATATTGCACACAACTTAACTGTATTAGTTCGTGGCAAGGGCGAAATGAAGAAATTCGCATTCGATAATAAAGGATCTGTATGTTCTTTAGGTCATGACGATGCAATGGGCGTTGTTATGGGTAAAAAGTTAACAGGTTGGAAAGCTTCCTTCATGAAGAAAGTAATCGATAACCGTTACCTATTCTTATTAGGTGGACCTTTATTAGTTCTTAAAAAAGGTAAATTAAAGTTCTTTTAATATATAGTAGAAAAAGCAGAAACGGCTAAGAGCTGTTTCTGCTTTTTTCATATTAAAAATATAGTATAATATATAAAAAAAGAAAGAATATTCTGTCCGTTCTGATGGAGGAGGTTATTACATCATGGAGAAACGAGGGAAGGTATGGCTAGCTGTTAGTGGTTTAGTAGCTACAAAAGATGGTAGGTGGCTATTTGTTAAGAAGAAATACAGTGGATTAAAAGGGAAATGGTCTTTACCGGCTGGTTTTGTAAATGAAGGTGAGACGGTTGATGAAGCTGTGAAACGCGAAGTGTTAGAAGAGACAGGCATTGTTGCTCATGTGAAGGGGATTATTGGTGTTCGATCGGGTGTTATTCGTAATGAGATTAGTGATAATATGATTATTTTCCTTTTGGAACCTGAAGGAGAAAATATTATTGTACAGGAGAAAGAATTGTCTGAAGTGGCGTTCTTACATCCGGATAAGATTGTAGACGATCCGAATACGTCTGTGCTTATTAAATATTTGTTAGAAGGAAGATCAGAACTACATCTTGAAGTGGACAAAACATTAAATCCAGGTGAACCATTTGGTTATACAGCTTATCACGTATTTACGGCACGTGCGGAGGAGAGGGGAAAAGAGTGAGTATACCGGTACTACTTATTTCAATGATGTTATTCTTTATTTTGTTCTTTGGAATTGGATTTTTACTCAATATGATTTTGCGAGCTACTTGGGTAATGGTTATTGTGTATCCGATTGTTTGTATGCTTATTATTAATAAAGCGAGTATGTGGGATTATTTTTCAAAACCGAAAGAAGCATTTTCTTCATTTGGGACAAGTGTATCGCACTTAGGACAAGCAGACGTATTTATTCTATCTACTGGATTAGTAGGGGCTGCTTTAGCAGGAGTCGTAATCAAGAAACTTCGGAAAAGCGGATATCAAATGTTTTAATCTCCAATTAAGTTGGAGATTATTTTTTTGCATATTCCTTCATCGTATAGGGAATGATTAACGATGAAGGAGTGTGGAATATAAAAATGTTAAAACGATATTGTATTCGCATTATGATGACTTGTTTACTTGCAATTGCATTATGCGTAACATGGAATGCTTTCACAGGAGTTTCTTTATTAGAGATTGTAAAGATATATGAAGGAATGAGTGCAAAAGAAGTACATGCAGCAGAAGTTAAGAGAAATGTTGCTCCGAGTAAAGAAGTGATAAATGCTTTAGAGCAGGCAAACGACTGGTCTAAATATCGTTCAATTGAAATGACTGCAACAGGTTATACATCGGGGATTGAGTCAACTGGTAAGAGGCCAGGGCATCCAGAGTATGGTATTACATATTCAGGTGTCAAAGTGAAAAGGGATTTATATTCCACAATTGCTGCGGACTTACGCGTATTCCCGATTGGAACGATTCTCTTCGTGCCAGGTTACGGGTATGGTGTAGTAGCTGATAAGGGCGGTGCAATAAAAGGAAACCGTCTTGATCTATATTATGATACGGTGAAAGATGTTTATAGCCAATGGGGTAAGAAAAAAGTAAATGTGTACGTAGTAAAAGTAGGAAATGGTAAGTTTACAGAAGAAGAGTTAACGATGTTAAATCAAGACGAAACGATGCAAGTGTTTCGTGGTCAATATTTAAAACAAAGATAGTCTAGTCGTAATTACGCTAGACTTTTTTTCTTGGCTTATTTCATGATAGAGGAGATTTTGGATCTGCGATTTTACACGCCATATAACTGTAGTTAGAATTATCGCATTTTATCGAAAATAAAGTTATAATGGTGGTAGAGAAATTTAGGGGGTCTGAACATGTTTCAAGTACAAAAAGAATTAGCAGGTCATGAAGCGGTAATTGTTGCTTTATTTGAAGAAGAGAAAATGAGTAGTTTTGTACAAGAACTGGACAAAGCGTTTGAAGGGCAATTACAAGTTTTACTAGAAGAGAAAGAATTATCTACGAAGAAAAAGGCCATTTCGAAAGTACATAGCTTAGGGAAAACAAATGTGAAACGTTATTACTTTGTTGGTTTAGGAAAGAAAGAATCTTACACGACAGAAACGTTACGTGCGGCTCTTGGTAAGGCGTTTAAAACACTGCAAGCAGCAAAAGTACGAGATGCAGCAATCTTACTTGATTCTTTCGTAACAGAGGAATTAGACGCGATTGATGTCGCTCATATTGCGGCAGAGGTACAAGGCCTTGGTACATATGAGTTACAAACGTATAAATCAGATAAAAAGGATCGTGTAGAGTTAGAGAAGTTCACGGCTATTACAGCGGAAGATGCACAAGAAATTGAAGCAGCATTAACAGTTGGCTACGTACATGGACGTGCAACAAATTCAGCTCGTACACTTGTAAATATGCCGCCAAACGTATTAACAGCGACAAAGCTTGCTGAGTATGCTGTTGAATTAGCGGAGAAATATGATATGGACTATAAAGTTCTTGAGAAAGAAGAGATGGAAGACCTTGGTATGGGTGCGTTACTTGCAGTAAACCAAGGTAGTGTAGAGCCACCAAAAATGATTGCTCTTATTTATAAAGGAAAAGAAGAGTGGACAGATGTCATTGGGTTCGTTGGAAAAGGTATTACATACGATACTGGTGGTTATTCTTTAAAACCACGTGAAGGCATGGTTGGTATGAAAGGTGATATGGGCGGTGCAGCTGCTGTATTAGGTGCGATGGAAATTATCGGTGAACTTCGCCCAGAACAAAATGTGATCGCTGTTATTCCTTCAACTGATAACGTTGTAAGTGGTACGGCATTTAAGCCAGACGATGTAATCACATCTATGAGCGGAAAAACAATTGAAGTATTAAATACGGATGCAGAAGGTCGTCTAGCTTTAGCTGACGGTATTACGTATGCGAAAAAACTTGGTGCAAACTACCTTGTTGATGTTGCAACATTAACAGGCGGTGTAATTGTTGCACTTGGAAACTATACGACAGGCGCAATGACAAATAATGAAGAGTTATTTGAGCAAGTGCTAGAGGCTTCTATGGAAACAGATGAGCCAATTTGGCAACTACCGATTTTTGATCGTGATAAAGAACGTGTGAGAAACAGTAAGTTTGCTGATTTAAATAACTCACCAGGCCGTGAAGGACATGCGGTTATGGCAGGTACATTCTTAGGCGAATTCGCTGAAGATACACCATGGGTACACTTAGATATCGCTGGAACATCAGAAACAAAAGGTGCGCACGACTTAGGTCCAGCTGGAGCAACTGGCGCAATGGTACGTACACTTGCAACACTTGTGGAGCGTTTTGGAGAAGAATAAGAGTATAAGTGAAGACTGTTCCGATATTTTGGAACAGTCTTCTTTTTTATAGGTTTGTTTATCCCACTATTTGCCGGGTAGTAAGACCCATAACTCAAAATTCAGCGAAAGGAAAGCAGTTAGGTCGGATTGCCGGTAAACGCTCGATTGGTGAGGGCTGATTAAAGTTTCACTTTATAAAGAAATCGTATACAAAACCCCATTTAAAGCAAAAGAAGTACGGCCCGTTTCTTCAGAGACAACTAATATAAGTGCATCACTCTTTTCTGATAAGCCAATTGCAGCTCTGTGACGTGTTCCTAGCTCAGGATCAACTTCTGTACTTTTCGTTAAAGGAAGAATATTAGCAGCTGAGACAATATGATTATTTTTTACGAGAACGGCACCGTCATGAAGGGGGTTACCTGGATAAAATATTGATTCGAGTAATGGCGCAGTTAAATGAGCGTTTAATGTCGTTCCAGTTTGAATGAGAGCTTCAAGCGTCTCGTTTCGTTCCACGACGATAAGAGCACCATGTTTTCTGGCGCTTAAATGTTGGATAGCTGTCGTAATAAAAGATGAACTTTCCGTATAAGGTGATAAATATGCCTGAATATAGTATGTAGCTGCTAATGTTTGTACATTTGCTAACATATGATGAATATCTTCCATTTTGCATAAAATACATTCGTCTTCTTTATCGATTGCGTTCCTCATAATCGATAGTTCTTTTTCAGCAATTTCAATCATTTGCTTTGTTTGTATTTTGAGCTCTTCTGACAAGCCCCATTCGTGCATAATCCTCATTCCCTTTAGTGGAGTATTTAATAATAGTGTATACAAATATTCCTAGTAAAATCCTGTTAGATTTTATAAAATATTGAGATACAGCATGTTTTTTTCATATAATAAAGGTATGACGAGCGAGAGGAGAGAGAAGAATGAATTGGAAACAAGAATTTAGTCGCTGGCTTTCTTACGCACAATTAGATGCAGAATTAAAAGAACAGCTAGAAAATATGAAGCAAGATGAGAAGAAAATCGAGGATAGCTTTTATAAAAATCTAGAGTTTGGCACAGGTGGTATGCGTGGTGAACTTGGTGCTGGTACGAACCGTTTAAATGTATATACAGTTCGTAAAGCAACAAAAGGATTAGCAAGCTTTATCGAAAAGTTAGGTGAGGAAGCGAAAAAACGCGGTGTTGTTGTAGCCTATGATTCTCGTCATAAATCACCTGAGTTCGCAATGGAAGTCGCTGCTACACTTGGTGCACGTGGTATCACAACATATGTGTTTGAAAGCTTACGTCCAACGCCAGTACTTTCTTTCGCAGTTCGTCATTTACATACAGTAAGTGGAATCGTTCTTACGGCAAGCCATAATCCGCCTGAATATAACGGATACAAAGTATACGGTGAAGATGGTGGACAGTTACCTCCAAAAGAGGCAGATGAGTTAATTAGCTACGTAAATGCAGTAGAAGATGAATTAACAGTTGAAGTCGCTGATGTAGAGCAATTAAAAGCTGACGGTTTATTACATATTATTGGACAAGAAGTAGATGATGCATATGCTGCAGAATTGAACAATGTCATCATTAATAAAGAAATGGTACAAAAGGTTGGTAAAGACTTAAAAATCGTCTTTACACCATTACACGGAACATCAAATATTTCTGTACGCCGTGGTTTAAAAGAAGTTGGATTTACAGATGTAACAGTTGTAAAAGAACAAGAGTTACCAGATCCAAACTTCTCTACAGTAAAATCACCGAACCCAGAGGAGCACGCAGCGTTTGAGTATGCAATTCGTGACGGTGAAAAGGTAGGCGCAGATGTATTAATCGCAACTGATCCTGACGCAGACCGTCTTGGTGTAGCAGTGCGTAATCATAATGGTGAGTTCCAAGTATTAACAGGAAACCAAACAGGTGCATTAATGCTTGATTACTTACTATCTCAAAAGAAAGAAAACGGAACGCTTCCAGAGAACGGTGTCGTATTAAAAACAATCGTAACGTCTGAAATTGGTCGTACAATTGCAAAAGCATACGGTTTAGATACAGTTGATACGTTAACTGGATTTAAATTTATCGGTGAGAAAATTAGACAGTATGAAGAAAGCGGACAATATGAATTCCAATTCGGTTATGAGGAAAGCTATGGTTATTTAATCCGCCCATTCTGCCGTGATAAAGATGCAGTACAATCTGTCCTATTTGCATGTGAAGTAGCTGCATACTACAAATCACAAGGGAAAACGTTATATGACGGTCTATTAGAAGTATTTGAGAAATACGGCTTCTTCCGTGAAGACCTTGTATCGTTAACGTTAAAAGGAAAAGATGGAGCGGAAAAAATCCAAGAGATGATGGCAACGTTCCGTGAGAATCCGCCGAAAGAAGTAGCGGGCTTAACAGTCGTAGCAGTGGAAGACTATAAAGCAAGCATCGTTACATCTTTACAAGATGGACATAAAGAAGAGATTCACTTACCGAAATCAAATGTGTTAAAATATCAATTAGAGGATGGTTCATGGTTCTGCCTACGCCCATCTGGAACTGAGCCGAAGATTAAGTTTTACTTTGGTGTAAAAGATAGTTCTTTACAAAATAGTGAACAAAAGTTACTTACTATTAAAGAAGACATTATGAATCGTTTATAATACAAAGTAATTTTAAGTAGTAAGGAACAAAAGGGAGCGAAATCTCCCTTTTGTTTTATGTAGGAAATGCTTGCTATTGATTCCGACAGGAGAGAGGGTATTTTGTGATGAAAAAAGTAAGAAAAGCGATAATCCCAGCAGCTGGATTAGGAACACGTTTTTTACCAGCAACGAAAGCAATGCCGAAAGAAATGTTACCGATAGTAGATAAACCAACGATTCAATACATTGTAGAAGAAGCAGTGAAATCGGGAATCGAAGATATTATTATTGTTACTGGTAAAACAAAGCGCTCTATCGAAGATCATTTTGATAACGCATTTGAACTAGAACAAAACTTATTAGAGAAGAAAAAATATGAGTTGCTTGAAAAAGTACAAGCTTCTTCAAAAATGGTAGATATTCATTACATCCGTCAAAAAGAGCCGAAGGGACTAGGACATGCTGTTTGGTGTGCACGTAAATTCATTGGTGATGAGCCATTTGCAGTGTTACTA
Organism: Bacillus sp. ISO11; assembly: GCF_003458115.1. Classification (NCBI taxonomy): domain Bacteria; kingdom Bacillati; phylum Bacillota; class Bacilli; order Caryophanales; family Bacillaceae; genus Bacillus; species Bacillus sp. ISO11. Next base: position 214,903 of record NZ_QXCO01000007.1, read on the forward strand.
GGTGATGATATTGTCCAAGCTGAGAAACCGTGTTTACGTCAATTAATGGATGAGTATGAAAAAACACTTTCTTCTGTTATTGGTGTACAAACTGTTCCGGAGTCGGAAACACATCGCTATGGAATTATCGATCCATTAGAACAAGAAGGTCGTCGTTACCAAGTTCGCAATTTCGTTGAAAAACCAGCACAAGGTACAGCTCCTTCAAACTTAGCGATTATGGGGCGCTACATTTTAACGCCTGAAATCTTTATGTTCTTAGAACAGCAACATGTCGGTGCTGGTGGTGAAATTCAGTTAACAGATGCAATCCAAAGCTTAAATGAAATCCAACGTGTATTTGCCTACGATTTCGAAGGAAAGCGCTACGACGTAGGTGAAAAGCTAGGATTCGTTCAAACGACAATTGAAATGGCCCTGCAACACCCAGAATTACGTGATGACATGGTTGCAATGATGAAGAAAATTTTAGAAGAACAAGCGAATCAAGAGTCATAATAAAAAATGAGTTATTTCAGTATACTGAAATAACTCATTTTTTTATTATGAAATCGTCGAATGAGAATGCTGATAAGCAGAACGACGCACAGCATAATATATGCGAGGTGCGATAATAGCACCGATAATTGTAAATGCAATATCTTTTACTGCAAACCACATCATAATCATCCAAGCAGCTTTATAGCTCATATTACCGCCCATAAAGAGATTGACTGCCCCGTACATGTAAGTAGTACCGATTATATAAGTTAAAATAATTCCTGTGAAAGAGGCAACTGCAAATGTAATGAATGTTGGTCTTTCTTTTTGTTCTACTAGTTTTCCGGATACGTAAGCAACGATAATAAATGCGATAATAAAACCACCAGTAGGATCTAAAAGTGCTCCAAATCCAGCTTTGAAGTTAGCGAAGATTGGTGCGCCGGCTACGCCAACGAGCATATATACAGTCATGGATAAGGCACCAAGTCTACTTCCAAGAAGAAGACCTGCTAAAATTGCGAAAAATGGTTGCATAGATAATGGGATGCCTGCTACTTGAAGGAATGGTGCCCAAGATACAATATTTGCACCGATTGCCATAAGAGCAACGAACATGGCAGCTAATGCTAAATCTAAAACATGAAATCTTCTCATAATGTTAACCTCCTGTTGTTTTTAGGTTAACATTATCGTAGCGAAAATATTTACTTGTTGTCAATCAAAATATTTTGATAAGAAGGCTTTAAATAGTCTCTTAGCAACGTATATGGAATACGAAATTGCGGAATTCCACTTGAATAGGGAGCAATCTCATATAAAGGGAAATAAATGACGAGATTGTCTGGCTCTAAAAAGAAGTGGAATTTTTTCATACTCATTACTTTTTCAGTTGCATCAGGAAAATAAATGCTTTCATTTTGTTTAATTTGTCGTACAATCTCCGCACGGATTACATCTTTATATTTATCCTTTTGTTCAAATAAATCGTCTAAGTGCAGTACCTTTTTTTCGTTTAAATCGAATGTATTTGCCTTCCACGTATAAAGACCGTGTGCTCCGCCAGTATATTGATAGTAATTCACATATAGGCTAAGAAAAGGTGGTTTGTTTAAAGAGACTTTATAATCAACATTTGCTACGTACGGATGAAATGGTGTACTAGATCCTTCTGTCTCTTTATAATATTTTTTTGCTTCTTTTTCTAATTTGGTTTTAAATTTGTCAGTGGATTTTTTGTAGTATAAATTGAGTTTATTTTGAAATTTAGAGTCAGAAAATTTTTGAAAAGAAGGCCTGTTTATTTGATATTCTATATAAGGTTTCTTACCTTTTTGCGTTACAGTCTTAACATCGATTGTCAGGTTAGATGCTTTGGCTGTTATTGCACAATTTGGTACAATAGTCAGCAAGGAGAACATAAGCAGTAATATACAAAATTTCTGTTTCATTTAGGTGAAGCCTCCTTATATAAGTGTTATAAGTAGTTTGAAAATAAATAGGTAAAATTATACATTTAATTAAAGTAAGAGAAGGGGGAAGCGATATGGCAAAAACTTTAATGGATTCACTTGGAATTGAGTTGTTAGAGATGACAGAAGATAAGGTGGTTGCTACGATGCCTGTTGATGAGCGTACGCATCAGCCATTTGGATTTTTACATGGTGGTGCATCGGTTGCATTAGCAGAAACAGTGGCAAGTGTTGGTTCATATAATTTAATTGATCAAGAAAAATGTATTTGTTTCGGATTAGAAATTAATGCGAACCACATTCGCTCAAAGAAAGATGGAATTGTAACAGCGATTGGAACACCAATACATAGAGGACAATCGACAATGGTTTGGGATGTTCGCATTATTGATGAAAATGATGATTTACTATGTATATCAAGATGTACAGTAGCAATTAAAGAAAAACGTGAAAAATAAAAAAGAGGCGCTCTTATGAGCAGCCTCTTTTTCTTATAATTAGAACTGGATTTTCTTCTCTAAGAAACCTTTTAGTTCGCTAATTGGCATACGAACTTGTTCCATTGTGTCACGGTCACGTACTGTAACAGCTTTGTCTTCAACTGAGTCGAAGTCGTATGTGATACAGAATGGTGTACCGATTTCGTCTTGACGACGGTAACGTTTACCGATAGAACCAGTTTCATCAAAGTCTACCATGAAGTCTTTAGCTAATTCTGCGAATACTTCAGTAGCACCTTCAGATAGCTTTTTAGATAATGGTAAGATAGCTGCTTTGTATGGTGCTAAAGCAGGGTGGAAACGAAGAACTGTACGAGAATCGTTTTCTAATTGCTCTTCTTCATATGCATCACATAAGAATGCTAATGTTACGCGGTCTGCGCCTAAAGATGGCTCGATGCAGTATGGTACGTAACGCTCATTCGTTTGTGGATCGATATAGTTAAAGTCTTCGTTTGAGTGTTCCATGTGACGTTTTAAGTCGAAGTCTGTACGAGATGCAACGCCCCAAAGTTCGCCCCAACCGAATGGGAATTTGAATTCAATGTCAGTTGTTGCATTACTGTAGTGAGATAACTCTTCTTCACCGTGGTCACGAAGACGCATGCTCTCTTCAGACATACCAAGTGAAAGTAACCAGTTTTTACAAGTTTCACGCCAGAATGCGAACCACTCTAAATCTTCACCAGGCTTACAGAAGAATTCAAGTTCCATTTGTTCAAATTCACGTGTACGGAATGTGAAGTTACCAGGTGTGATTTCGTTACGGAAACTCTTACCGATTTGGCCGATACCAAATGGAAGCTTTTTACGCATAGAGCGTTGAACGTTTTTGAAGTTTACGAAAATACCTTGTGCTGTTTCAGGACGAAGGAAGATTTCGTTTGTGCTAGACTCTGTAACACCTTGGAATGTTTTGAACATTAAGTTGAACTGACGGATTTCAGTAAATTCTTCACTACCGCAATCAGGACATTTTACTTCATGTTCTTTCATTAAGTCAGCCATTTGGTCGAAAGTAAGACCGTCAACAACCATTTCAATGCCTTTTGCATCTAAAGCATCCTCAATTAATTTGTCAGCACGGTGACGAGCTTTACATTTTTTACAGTCGATCATTGGATCGTTGAAGTTACCAACGTGACCAGAAGCGATCCAAGTTTTAGGGTTCATTAAAATAGCTGCGTCTAAACCAACGTTGTGTGGAGATTCTTGAATGAATTTTTTCCACCAAGCTTTTTTAACGTTATTTTTTAATTCGATTCCAAGTGGACCGTAATCCCAAGTGTTTGCAAGACCACCGTAAATTTCAGAACCAGGGAAAACAAAACCGCGATGTTTCGCTAAGTTTACAACTTGTTCCATTGAATACATAAGAAAATCCTCCTTTTGAAAGTTAACGTATTGGCGATGACATACTCTGATACTTTGGAAACGGGCAGTATATGTTAAAAAGAACATAAAAAAACGCTCATCCCAAGGCTTATTTGCCTAGGGACGAGCGTTTGCCCGCGGTTCCACCCTAGTTGATACACAAAAGGTGCATCCACTTTATCATGTATTGCTCGAGACTGCCGTTTCCTTGCGTCTTCAGGCTTTCACTATCCCTGAATCGCTTTTTATGCAAGTACTTATAAGTCCGTCATCGCTACTTATATTAATAATAATGAACATATTCTAACACGTTCTTTTTTAAATCTCAATAGAGGAACGCGTCTATCTATGATAGAGTCTCGCCTATTTTTTCATTATTTATTCCGTAATTTTGCTTAATATGCTTAATTGCTTCACGCTTACTTAATGGAGCGAGCTCATTGTTTTGCACGTATTCCCAAACTACATCCTGATTTGTTTTTGCATATTCACGAAGGACCCAGCCAATTGCTTTTTGAATGAAAAATTCTTTTGAAGAATGTAGTTGTCCAATAATCCAGAAAAGAAGTTCTTCATCCATCTTTTGTTTATATTTGAGTTGGAATAAAATAGTGGCACGTTGTAACCAAATGTTATCTGATGCAATCCATTTTGGGATATAGGCAGAAATCAATTCTGGATGTTGTAAAAAGATATTACCTAAAAATGTAGGTACGATGCTATCGACAGTGTCCCACCAAGATTTTGTTACAATCAATTCTTCTAAGAAGGGGATATGTGTTTCGTTTATATGCTTTTTATATTTTTGCATAATATCAAGTGCAGCCGCTTGGAATTCACGTTCTGGTAAGTCCCAAAGTTCACGTACGATAATTTGGAAGTCTCTTTTATCTGGGAGAGTATGTATTTGAATGATGTCTTTTAATAATTGGCGTCTTTCCGGTGTTTGAATACCTAGAAATGGGAAGTGATTTTTCATATAACGAGCCATGGGTTCTGCTTTTTCAAGATTTTGATGAGCTGTAAAATGCTCTTGTAATGCTTTTACAAATGGATGCATACGTGTTTCTCCTCTCTTATTCTCTTTCTTCTCTTATTATACAAAGAGTTTGGATAAATTTTAAAACATAACTTGCAATGTAATGAAATATGTTGAAAGTAGAGAGGAGAGGATAAGATGGAGGATCAAGGCGTACTAGCAGGTTTCTTTGCTCTTAGTTTTGCGTTTATTCTTGTTATATTGATTTGGGCAATTATTTCATATTTGTTAACGGCTTTTGCACTTTATTCGATGGCGAAAAATGATGGTGCAACGGACGGGGTGCTTGCGTTTATTCCGTTTTTGAATAGTAAGACGTGGGGGGACTTAGCGAAAGATAAATTACCAGATTTTTTGAAAGAAGAAGCAGGGTGGAAAGTATTCGGCATATATGTTGCATGTTTCATTTTTAATTTCGTACCAATTATAAGTTTACTAGCAACAGCTGTATCGATTGTATTGTCCATTTATCTTATCTACGCTATTTTAGACAGATACGGAACGAACTCTATATTATTTACGATTATTCATGTAATCACATTTTCGGTGTTCTTACCGATTCACTTATTTATTATTCGAAATGAACCGGTGAGATATAAAGAGTAGATTTTTCATTTTTGTTGATAAGTAGCTATAAGTAAAAAAGCGCCCTGATTATCAGAGCGCTTTTTCTACTACATAAGGTAGCGTAAATAAATATAAATGTGAGAAATGATTAATGAAACGATCATAATTGGGAAACCGACTTTTAGGAAGTCCATGTAACTAAATTTATGTCCTTCGCGGCTCGCGATACCTGCAACGATTACGTTAGCAGAAGCTCCGATTAATGTTCCGTTTCCGCCCAGACAAGCACCTAGTGCTAATGCCCACCATAATACATCGATTTGTGCGTCAGATGGTGATAAGCCTAGCCCAACTGCCATATCGTTAATAAGTGGAATCATTGTTGCGACGAATGGGATGTTATCAATTGTTGCAGAGGCGATACCAGATACCCATAAAATAAGGATGGATGCGTAAGAAATATCTCCGCCAGTTATACCAATTACTTTTTGAGCTAACATTTTGATAAGACCGATATCGATAAGTCCTCCAACAAGTACGAATAACCCTGCGAAGAAGAAGATTGTTACCCACTCTACGCTTGCAAATACTTCTTCAATTTCATGCTCTTTCACACCAATTAACATAAGTACAGTAGCACCAGTTAAGGCGATAATAGCGGCATCGATATGGAAAATAGAATGAGTCATGAAACCTACAATCGTAAGTCCAAGTACCGTTAAAGATTTTTTCATTAATACTGGGTCTTTAATGTATTGTTTTTCATCTAAGCTCATTAATTTTTTAACTTGTACAGGATCGGCAATTAATTGTTTGCGATACATGAAGTAAAGTATTATCGCTGTAACTGCAATAATAATAATTACAATAGGTGCTAGATTCAATAGGAAAGCATTGAAGTCTAAATGCTTATTTGCAGAACCAATCATAATGTTAGGTGGATCACCAATTAATGTTGCTGTTCCTCCAATGTTTGAAAAAATAATTTCAGAAAGTAAATAAGGAACAGGATTTACTTGCAGTATGCGCGTAATAGATAAAGTAACTGGAACAACAAGAAGTACAGTTGTAACGTTATCTAAAAATGCGGAGCCAAGCGCGGTAAGTAAGGAAAGTGAAATTAAAATTTTAATTGGATTTCCTTGTGCCCCTTTTGCTGCTTTAATGGCAACGTATTGGAAGACACCTGATTTACTCGTAATGTTCACCAAAATCATCATACCGATGAGTAGCGTAATCGTTCCCCATTCAATATGTTTCGTAAAGGCGTTATGTAAATCGACGACCCCCACAATTACCATGAGTGCTGCACCAAGAAGTGCGATGACAGCGCGATTAATTTTTTCAGAAATAATAATGGCATATGTAATTAAAAAGACTGCGATAGCAAAATAATACTGCCAGTTAGCGAGTTCTTGCGTTGTTTCGTGCAAAAATCTCATCTCCTTTCATTCACTTGTTCTTAGTGTGTCAAAAATGCTCTAGAAGAAACACACATAACGTCATTATAAAGTAGGAAAATGGCGGATGTAAATGAAAGGAGAGATTTTGTCATATTTTCTGCATAGGTCATTTTTTCTTATTTTTTAAAATATTTGTGGGCATTTGACATATATATAAGATACATCCAATCTGAATATTTAAAATGGAATTAGCATTCGAGCTTGTTCGTGTAGGAGTGTCAAATAGAAAGGAATGACAAAAATGATAAGGAAGGGATCGTATGGATGAACAACGATTTTTATTTTTAGACTTTGAGTTTACGATGCCCCAGCATAGAAAGAAACCGAAAGGATTTTTTCCAGAGATTATTGAGGTAGGACTCGTTTCAGTTGCTGGCTGTAAGGTAGAAGATACGTATTCATCACATGTTAGGCCGAAAACATTTCCCTCTTTAACGGATCGATGTAAGAAGTTTTTAGGAATAAAACAAGAAGTCGTGGATAAAGGGATTTCATTTCCTGAACTCGTTAAGAAGCTTTCAGAATACGAAACGAAATGTAAACCGACAATTGTAACGTGGGGAAATATGGATATGAAAGTGCTGAAGCATAATTGTGAAATGGCAGGGATAGCTTTTCCATTCTTCGGACAGTGTCGTGATTTATCGCTTGAGTATAAGAAGTTTTTTGGAGAAAGAAATCAAACAGGATTATGGAAAGCAATTGAGGCGTATGGAAAAGTAGGGACAGGGAAGCATCATTGTGCGCTTGATGATGCAATGACGACGTACAACATTTTTAAACTAGTAGAAAAAGATAAAGAGTATTTAGTAAAACCAGCACCTCCAACATTAGGAGAACTTGTTGATTTTTCAAAAGTGTTAAAGAAAGTGAGCACACAGTAACGACCAAATTGCACATTATGTAATTTGGTCGTTTTGTTTTTTAGAGTTTGTAGTCTTTCTTTAACTGTTCTAATGTTTCTAGACTACGCTCTGCAAAAGGTGAATCATCTTCAGAAAATGAATTCATTTGAGTTTCTAATGCTAATTTTAGTGAATCTGTATAATCCGGAATTTCTCCTTCATATTTCTTCACCATTTGTTCTGGAATGTTCGTTTGCTCACGAAAAGCTAAAGCACGTCTTTCGTGGAAAAATGGTACGTCAGCTTGTTTTACGTTATGTAAGTCACCTTGCACCGGATGTTTTAAAACAGCTAATACTTTTACGACGTAACTGCCAGGACGGCTATTTGTAACCTCGCCAATGTATTTTCCTGTTTTATAAATACCAGTAACGATTTCGCCAATTTCAAATGTTTCTCTCATATTTTTCACCTCAAGTTTATAGTAAGGAAAGTGAGGGAAGGAGTCAAAGAAATCATTCGCTTTCGGAACGACCCTTGAGAATATGGACCGGTTCAACTATAATTTAAAGTGATATAACAGAAAATTCTGATGTTTTTCGAATCCTATAATAAGGAGTGTTCCGTATGATGCCTTTATATTTTCCGGAAGATAAAACAGAATATATTATTCCGGGGATTGTTTGTGTTCTATTTATCATCGGTGCGATTGCTACGTGGCGTATGTTCATTCGTGTATCAAAACGAGAAGCAGAGCGATTACAGAAAGTTGAAGAAAAGCTGTTAGCTGAAAAGAAACAGTAACTCATTTTTGTATGTTTCCCTCTATGCTCGGACAATCTAAGGGCAGAATATATTTTGGAGGGAATAAAATGAAAAAACGGCTTTTTTTCAGTTGTTGTTTACTATTTCTGATGGCAGGTTGTGACCAAGGAAAGCCGAAAGAAATTGACGTGAAATTACATAATGCTTCAGGTGATGAAGTGGGGACTGCGAAAGTAACTCAGCAAACAAGCGGAGTGAAAATTAAGATTAAAGGGGAAGGTTTCACGCCAGGCCCGCACGCCATACATGTGCACGAAATTGGTGAGTGTAAAGCACCGCGTTTTGAATCATCTGGGAATCATTTTAACCCTGATAATAAAAAGCATGGACTGCTCAATCCGAAGGGTGCAGAAAACGGTGATTTACCGAACGTAATTGCAGACGGTTCTGGGAAAATTAAAGCAGAAATCGATGCGCCGCATATAACGCTCGAAGAAGGAAAAACGACGATTCATAGAAAAGATGGAGCGTCTATTATTATTACAGAAAACCCTGATGATGGTATGACACAACCGACAGGTAAATCAGGGGATCGAATTGCTTGTGGCGTAATTGTAAAAAAAGCATCGGATATGAAGAAAAAGTAAAAGCTACCGTGAATGGTAGCTTTCTTTGTGAAATGTAATTGAAAGTATATCAGCGATTATTGGAATATATCGACTGTAACTCAAATTATATCGGCGATTATTGGAATATATAGACCGTAACTTGAAATATATCAGCGATTATTGAAATATATCGACTTACCGACAAAATATGACAAAGGAGTCTGCCCCAAGAATGATTAGGGGCAGACTCCTTTCTTATTATGAAAACGTATGATGCAGTCTGTTTAAAATTTCTTCTAAAACAGATCGTGGACAGCCGATGTTAATTCGAATATGTTCTTCGCCACCTAACCCGTATTTCTCACCAGGTTCAACGATGATTTTTCCTTTTTCCTCAAGTAGTGCGGTACGCTCGTTTTGAGAAAGCTTTAGACGAGAACAATCAATCCATAATAAAAAGCTACCTTCTGGCTTCGTTACGGAAAGAGCAGGTATGTGAGTTTTAATATATTCATAAGCAAATTGAGCATTATCTTCTATATATAATCGAATTTCGTTTAGCCAATCATTACATTCTGTATAGGCACTTTGCATCGCTGTATAAGCGAAGATATTTAACCCGTGGAAGCCCTGTCTATACTGGATAGCAGTAAAGGCGTGACGGAGTTTTTCGTTTGGAATGATAATGATCGACGCTTGTAATCCAGCGATATTAAATGTTTTACTTGGAGCCATACAAGTAATCGTGCGAGCTGCTAATTCTTCAGATAAAGAAGCGAACGGTGTATGTGTATGGTCTGCATAAATGATATCGGAATGAATTTCATCCGCCACAACGATTACGTCATATTTAGTACATAACGATCCGAGCTGCACAAGTTCCTTTTTCGTCCAAACGCGTCCGATTGGGTTATGAGGGCTACAAAGAAGCATGAGTTTGATGCCTTGCTGAAACTGCTTTTCTAAATGCTTGAAGTCTATCACATATGTATCATTTTGTTTCTGTAATGGACTCACGCATAACTGCCTGTTGTTTGTTGTGACCATTTCGAAAAATGGAGGATAAATAGGTGGTTGTACGAGAACAGATTCGTTTTCTTTGGTGAAAGCCTGTATGCTCGTACTAAGAGCTGGAACGATTCCGGCGCTAAAGACAATCCATTCTTTTTGAATATCCCAGTTGTATTGTTGTTTTGTCCAGTTACAAATAATATCTCCAATATTTTCGGGAGGAAGTGTATAGCCAAAAATCGGATGTTCGATTCGTTGTTTTAAGGCAGTTTGAATTGGTTTTGGTACTTCAAAATCCATATCAGCAATCCAAGCATGGATAAGTTCTTCGTTTTTATATGTATCCCATTTTATACTATGCGTTCCACGTCGATTGATTGCTTTATGAAATAGTTGCATAAGTTTGCTCCCTTCTTCTGTAAAACCAATAAGTTATGAAAGTTCTCTCTCTTCTTATAGAATAGCTGATGTGATAGGATAAAGAAAAGTATTAAAAAGTGAAAAGGCGGGAAGCGAATGGGTACATATGAAAAGATGATAGAGGTTGTGAAGAATTGGGATCCGTTTCAAATGGGACCGGAGTTTTATGAAACAGAAGCGAGCGATGTTGTGAGCGTCATAAGTGTGTTTGACGATCCAAAATATATCGCAAAGAAGATTCAACATATATACTTTATGTCTTTTGAGGAAGTACCTGCGCTTGAAAAATGTGAGAAATTAGCTGTGGAATTACTTGTAATAAAAGAAGGCGGAAGCTGTTCATTATAGGCTGTCCGGATTTCCGACAGCCTTTTTTATATTATCCCGCTATTTGCTGGGTAGTAAGACCTTCACCTCAAAATTTAGTGGAAGCAAAGAAGTTAGGTGGAGGCTGATTAGAGTTTCATTTTATTGCGCGGAAAAAGCGATAATTTCTTCATAAACATGTTCAGGCTTTTCTTCAGGTAGTAAATGTCCTGTATTTTCGTAAGAAATAAATTTTGAATTCGGTAAATCTTTGTGTAGACGATGACCTACATGTACAGGGACGACGCGGTCTTTTTCACCCCAAATGAGTAGGATAGGTGTTTCGATTTTTTGTAATTCAGTTGAAGATAAGTCACCTTCACGGTCTCGTATCATGCGAGTTAAAGCGGGAAATATACGGTCGTCATAAAAAGGAGCGGAGTAACCTTTTTTCATTTCATCGTCAATTAATGAGTGATCATGAACGACATTCATTAAGTTATGAACAATGCCGCGCCTTATAATCCAGTTCTTTACGTATAAATGAAAGAACGGTAAATAAGAAGAGTATAGTAAAGGTAAGGTTGCGCGAGCTAAATAGCTCGAGCTACATAGTAAAATCGTCTTTGAAATGAGTTCAGGACGTATACGGTTTACATAGAGAGAAATTTGCCCACCCATAGAATGCCCAACTAATACAATGTTTGAGAGAGATAAATGTTCAATTAAATCAATAATAATCGTTGCTAAATTGTGATAAGAATACTTAAACAGATGAGACTTATCACTTTTTCCGAACGGTGGTAAATCAAGAGCAATGACTGTTCCTTCCTTCGATAGTAAAGGAATGAGACGGCGGTAACTGAATGAGGAAGATAAAAAGCCGTGAACGAGTATGAAAGTAGGACGTTCTGTTTTATTATCATGTTCATACAATTCGTAATGAACAGTAGTGCCGCGAGTGGAAAAAGTGAAATAAGGACAAGTATATTTATGATTCATTTTTTGTCACTCCATTGATTTTTGTTCATATCATCTCCAAGGAAGAAGAAAATATGTTAACAAAAAAAGGCAAGATGACGATGTCATCTTGCCTTTCGTTTATTCAGCATTACCCGCGAACAATATTAGGCGGTGTTTTTCCTTGTAACCCTGCAACTAAATTTTCAGCGGCGGTCATGGCCATTTGCTGACGAGTTTTTAATGTTGCAGATCCGATATGTGGTAAAGTCACAACATTTTGTAATGATAAGAGTGGATTATCTTTTTGAATCGGCTCTTGTGTAAATGTATCGATACCTGCTGCAAAGATTTTCTTTTCTGTTAAAGCATGGATTAACGCTTTTTCATCTACTGTTTTGCCGCGAGAAGCATTAATGAAGATTGCTGTGTCTTTCATTAATGAAAATTCCTTTTCTCCGATAAGGTGATATGTTTCATCTGTTAATGGAGTAAGAAGAACAATAAAGTCAGACTGCTTCAGTAGCATCTGTAAATCACAATATGTAGCATCGAATTTTTGTTCAGCTTCTTCTTTACGACGGCGGTTATAGTAAAGAACATTCATATCAAATCCGAATTTTGCTCGTTTTGCAACGGCTTCTCCAATTCGGCCCATACCGATAATACCAATTGTGCTATGGTGTACATCTAGTCCGAAGTGTTCTTTTCCGATTTCAGCGTTCCATTCACCATTTTTCACGTAAGAATCGAGTTCGCAAACGCGGCGCCCAGCTGATAACATAAGGGCGAAAACGAGATCAGCTACTGTATCATCTAATACGTAGGGTGTATTCGTTCCGATAACATTTCGGTTTTTCATCGCTTGTAAATCAAAATTATCGTAACCGACAGAAATGTTGCTCACTACTTTTAAGTTAGGAGCTACTGTCAGTAATTCTTCATTAATAGCAGATCCGAAATTTAATAACCCATCTTTATCTTGTATTTTCTCTAATAGAACATCACGAGGTACTTTCTCATTTTGATCCCATTTTTCATAATCACAGTGTTCTGATAAATAGTTTTCTACAAATGTTGGAACTGGTTCAGCAATATAAACTTTTGGTTTCACGGTTCCATCCCCTTTCGCTTTATCACGTATTTTTCTGCTGATTAAAGTTTCACTTTACCCCGCATTAACGGACAGTAAGTCTCCCACCTCAAAAAGCAGCTCAAGCAAAGAGGTTAGGTGGGAGAGCAACTGTCCGTAAAAGCCCGATTGGTGTGGGCTGATAATCAGCGTGGTGAAGCATTTCGATGATTAAAGTTTCACTTTATTTTGACATAATTCAATAGAAAAATCTTCTTTTCAAACTGGAAAGGGTATTTGTATAATTTAGACACAAACGAAAAGGAAGGATGATTTATATGGTGACAGAAAAAGAATTAGAATTATTAGCTTGTCTTGAAAAGAGTAGTCGATTATCTGTAGATACATTAGCGAAGCTGTTAAATATAGAAGTAGAAGAAGTAAAGAAGATGGTTGCGAGATTAGAAAATGAACAGATTATTGTGGATTATGTAACACATATTGATTGGACGAAAGTGAAAGAACATACAGGTTTAACGGCAATGATCGATGTGAAAGTTACGCCAAAGCACGGCGTTGGGTTTGATGCGGTTGCTGAGCAAATTTATCGTTATTCAGAAGTGAAATCCGTTTATTTAATGTCAGGGACATATGATCTTTCTATTACATTAGAAGGGAAAACGATGGGGGAAGTAGCGATGTTTGTTTCTGAGAAATTAGCAACAATTGAATCTGTCGTTTCTACAACTACTCATTTCATTTTGAAGAAGTATAAACATGAGGGTGTTATTTATGAAAAAGACGATGATGATAAGCGAATTGTGGTGACACCATGAAGCAATTTGAACTATCTAGATCAGCAGAATCTTTAAAACCATCTGGTATTCGAAAATTTTTTGATTTAGCAGCAAATATGAAAGGTGTTATTTCCCTCGGGGTAGGAGAGCCAGATTTTGTTACCCCTTGGAATGTAAGGCAAGCATGTATTCGTTCTTTGGAACAAGGGTATACGTCATATACAGCAAATGCAGGATTATTGGAGCTCCGTCAAGAAATAGCAAAGTATCTAAAAAAACAATTTGCAGTATCTTATGACCCAAGTGATGAAATCATTGTTACAGTTGGAGCGAGCCAGGCGTTAGATGTAGCGATGCGCGCCATTATAAATCCTGATGATGAAGTGCTCATTATTGAACCAAGCTTCGTTTCTTATGCACCACTTGTGACATTAGCTGGAGGAGTTCCAGTTCCTGTGGCGACTACTTTAGAAAATGAGTTTAAAGTACTACCAGAACAAATTGAAGCAGCTATTACAGCGAAAACAAAGGCGATTTTGCTTTGTTCACCAAATAACCCGACAGGTGCAATGCTAAATAAATCCGAGCTTGAAGAAATAGCAGTGATTGTTGAGAAGTACAATCTAATTGTATTATCTGATGAAATTTATGCAGAGCTTGTATACGACGAAGTATATACAAGTTTCGCGAGTATTAAAAATATGCGTGAGCATACGATTTTAATTTCGGGATTTTCAAAAGGGTTTGCGATGACAGGATGGCGTCTCGGTATGATTGCAGCTCCTGTTCAATTTTCAGAATTAATGCTCAAAATCCATCAGTATTCAATGATGTGTGCACCGACGATGTCTCAGTTTGCAGCACTTGAGGCGTTACGCGCAGGGAACGATGAAGTGATTCGAATGAGAGATAGTTATAAGAAGCGTCGTAACTTCATGACGAAATCTTTCAATGAAATGGGCTTAACGTGTCATGTGCCAGGCGGAGCATTTTATGTTTTCCCTTCTATATCTTCAACAGGATTATCTTCAGCGGAATTTGCAGAACAGTTATTGCTGGAAGAAAAAGTGGCTGTTGTCCCTGGTAGCGTATTTGGCGAAAGTGGTGAAGGTTTTATTCGTTGTTCTTATGCAACATCGCTTGAACAACTTATGGAAGCAATGAAGAGAATGGAACGGTTTGTAGAGAATAAAAAAAGGACAAAACGTAATACGTTTTGTCCATAAAAGGGGGGGAATACTAGAAAGCCATGTGTTAGTAGTCTATCCCAATATTGGATAATTATACTTCTTTAAGGGAAATTTTTCATGAATTTTGAATGAGTTCTGTCATAGTGGTATAATTTACTAATATAAGGTATACGCATTCTAGATAACGTTATCTAGAATGCGTACTAACCAATCGGATATTTAAAATAAATATATCTGCTTTGCTCTCTATAATTGTAGAGAGAATGGTAAACGTATGGGAGTGTTTCATATGTCAGAACAATATACAACAGGAGTGGTTGTAACAGGGAAAGTGACTGGAATTCAAGATTACGGTGCGTTTGTAGCGTTAGATGCAGAAACACAAGGGCTTGTGCATATATCTGAAATTACAAATGGATATGTAAAGGATATTCATGACTTTTTAAAGGTCGGCGATACAGTAGAAGTAAAGGTACTTTCAATTGATGAAGAGCACAGAAAAATGAGTTTATCGTTAAAAGCGGCGAAAAGAAAACAAGGAAGGATTCTTATACCGAACCCATCTGAAAACGGATTTAATACGCTGCGAGAAAAGTTGGCAGAATGGATTGAAGAGTCCGAGTTAACAAAGTAAAAGAGGAACGCATATGAGCGTTCCTCTTTTACTTTATCTTATGATATATATTTGCAAATATGATTGCATGCAATCATATTCGTATGTCGGAGGTGAAAGGACATACTGATTATCGAATTTCGTTTGTTTCTGGGTGCGTACCAAGATTTTCAGATGGTTTAAACAGTAAACCAAGGTTGATAAGCCCAGATATACCAACGATGCCGTAAATAATACGTGCAAGAGCTGAATTTTGTCCACCGAAAATGGCTGCTACTAAGTCAAACTGGAAAAACCCGATTAGTCCCCAGTTCACAGCGCCAATTACAGTAAAGACTAATGCGATACGTTGTAAAGTACTCATGAAAAAGCCCCCCTTAATTGTGAAGCATGAGCAAGCGATGAGTTAATTAACTCTTTTATAGAATGGGGTAGTTATGTTGTTTTTATACATAAAAAATGTTTGAAAGAAGATGTATATACATCTATACCGAAAAATGCGAATTTTTATGCAAAAAATGAACTTTTTCTAAAAAATATATATTGGTTACGTTTACAATGTTTGAATCGCTTGATTTACAACTTCAGTTTCGCTAAAGTGAATACAGAAATACATATCCATAATTGGAGGGAAAAAGATGAGTACACATGTAACGTTCGACTATTCTAAAGCGTTATCCTTCATCGGTGAACATGAAATCACTTATTTACGTGATGCAGTGAAAGTAACACATCACGCAATCCACGAAAAAACTGGAGCTGGGAACGATTTCCTTGGGTGGGTAGACCTTCCGCTTCAATATGACAAAGAAGAATTTGCTCGCATTCAAAAATGCGCAGAAAAAATTAAAAATGACTCTGACATTTTACTTGTTGTAGGTATCGGTGGTTCTTACTTAGGAGCACGTGCAGCAATCGAAATGTTAAACCATTCTTTCTACAACACGCTTTCTAAAGAACAACGTAAAACTCCACAAGTGCTATTTGTTGGACAAAACATTAGCTCCACTTACATGAAAGATTTAATGGACGTATTAGAAGGTAAAGACTTCTCTATTAACGTTATTTCCAAATCAGGTACAACAACAGAGCCAGCACTAGCATTCCGTATCTTCCGTAAGTTATTAGAAGAAAAGTATGGAAAAGAAGAAGCTCGCAAACGTATTTATGCAACTACAGATAAAGCGCGTGGTGCATTAAAAACATTAGCTGATAACGAAGGTTACGAAACATTTGTTATTCCAGATGATGTTGGAGGTCGTTTCTCTGTATTAACGCCAGTTGGTTTATTACCAATCGCAGTAAGTGGCTTAAATATTGAAGAGATGATGAAAGGTGCAGCTGCTGGTCGTGATGACTTCGGAACATCAGAACTAGAAGAAAATCCAGCTTACCAATATGCAGTAGTTCGTAACGCTTTATACAATAAAGGAAAAACAATTGAAATGCTTGTTAACTATGAACCAGCACTTCAATACTTCGCTGAGTGGTGGAAACAGTTATTTGGTGAAAGTGAAGGAAAAGATCAAAAAGGTATTTTCCCATCTTCAGCAAACTTCTCAACTGATTTACACTCATTAGGTCAATACGTTCAAGAAGGTCGTCGTGACTTATTTGAAACAGTCCTTAAAGTAGGTAAATCTACACATGAACTAACAATCGAATCAGAAGAAAACGATTTAGACGGATTAAACTACCTTGCTGGTGAAACTGTAGACTTCGTAAACACAAAAGCATACGAAGGTACATTACTTGCACATAGCGACGGGGGAGTACCAAACTTAATCGTCAATATTCCTGAATTAAATGAGTACACATTCGGTTACCTTGTATACTTCTTTGAAAAAGCATGTGCGATGAGCGGCTACTTATTAGGCGTGAATCCATTTGACCAACCTGGAGTAGAAGCATATAAGAAAAACATGTTTGCTTTACTTGGTAAACCAGGATTTGAAGAGTTAAAAGCAGAATTAGAAGAGCGTTTAAAATAATAAAAAGCGACCGGAATCCGGTCGCTTTTTATTATTTTATCGAAAAGTCCATCAGTATATTCAAACTAAAGTGGGTATGCTAAAGGAAAAGTCTAGGAGGGATGGGCTTGATTCCGATTCAATCAAATTTAGAAGGACGTACATATGCGTTATATAAGTTAGAAGAGATTATGAAACCACTTGGATATAGCATTGGTGGTAATTGGGATTATGATAAAGGATGCTTCGATTACAAAATCGATGAAGAAGATGGGTATCAATTTTTACGAGTTCCATTTACAGCCATTGATGGAGAACTAGATGTACCAGGCGTAATAGTTCGTCTTGGAACGCCGTATATTCTTTCGCACGTATATCAAGACGAACTAGATGATAATGTGAATACTTTAACAGCTGGAACAAGTGGAATGGATCAATTTGCTGAGCCGAAAGATCCAGATGGAGATGTGAAAAGAAAATATATCAATATTGGGAAAGTGCTCATGCAAGAATTAGAGCGTCATTTTACTAATGGTGAATAACAATGAGTATGTCGCTTTCAATGAGAACAAAGGAATGAACTGGATTAATTATATATTGTTCGTCGCGCTTTATACCTAGTAAGAGAATGTTTTGCTTTAAAAGAGTATAGCTACAATTGGCAAAAGTTTGTCCGGTGCAGGACGATGGAAGCTCCATCAGTTGTAATTTATTATCAGAGATTTCGTCGTAAAGTGAAAATAGTACACCTGAAATGGAAGGGAATAAAAGAGAAGCGGTAAATACATAGCTCGTTAATTTATTTCCTTCTATAATTTCTGACACGCCAGCTCTCGTTGCATTTTGTATTTGTTCAGAAGTAAGAAGTTCAGCGATGCAGTGAATGTTTGGGTTGAGCCCTTTTGCAGTTAAAATATTTAAAATGGACTGTGTATCCGCTAAGCTTTCGTTTTTTTCTTTATCAGCTGTTATTAATATGGTGTGTGCCGTTGCAATATTAGCCTTTAATAAAGTTTGATCGTGATGCGGACAACCTTTTATAAATTCTAAATGATGAAATGGTTTTGGGAGTAAAGAAAGTGTTTCATCAATTAAAACGATATCAAGGTTTGGTTGTAATACGTGCATTTGCTTTACAACATGTTTTGCGCGCTCATTCCAGCCAACGATAATCATATGACCGTTAGAAGTAGCGGCTTCTTCACCTTTAATTTTCATATATTGTTTATTAATCATTTCAGTAGCAAACAGCACCATATAATAAGAACAAAAGCCAGTTCCTAATAAAATAATACTTATACCTATTAGTTTTCCTATCGTCGTATGGGGAGCAAAGTCGCCATATCCAACTGTAAAAATGGTAACGATTGACCACCAAATTCCGTCAAACCATGTAGTGAAATGAAAAGGTTCTAATCTATGTATAAGAAAACCGGAAAAAGCAGTCAGTACAATAATAAAACAAATTAAACGAAAAATAATGGAATCACGAAATGTATCTACTAAATTCGGACGGGATTTCAATTGCCTATTCCTCCTTACTTTGTAGGACTACATTCATTGTTGCCAATATAGAAAAAAGAAAAACTCTCTAATTAAAGAGAGTTTGTTTTACGTTACATACTTTCCACTTCAGTTTGTTGGACACTTTCAAGATGCTGGAGAGCATAGTAAACATCAGCGGTATGTCTTTTTTGATCAATGGACAGTTTAAGATGTAAATAGTGAGAACCGTTTTCTAATGTTTTAAGCTTCATATTCTTAACTTTTATATCCATTTCTTTTATTTCTTCAATTACGATTGGGATATTGTCCATATTTCGTACAACAAGTTTCACAGCGATATCACGTTGACGAAATGATCTAGGGCCTACATATTTCATTGCGAGTGGTATAAGTTCGACACTAATCATAAGGAAACACATTCCGAATATCGCTTCAATATAGAATCCGGCCCCAACAGCAATACCAATACCAGAAGCACCCCAGATCATAGCGGCAGTCGTGAGCCCTGCAATGCTATCGTTGCCTCTTCTTAAAATTACGCCAGCACCTAAAAAACCAATTCCTGATACAATTTGAGCGGCAAGTCGAAGTGGATCCATATTCATATGATCGGTATGTGGTAAGTTATAAGCTGCTTTAATAGAAACAATCGTTAGGAGGCAACTAATAATAGAAATAACTAAACACGTTTTTAAACCAAGTGGTTTCCGTTTTAATTCGCGTTCTAAACCAATGGCAAATCCTAAAATAGCCGAGAGACCTAGTTTGATTAATAAATCGGTATAGTCCATATATATTCCTCCTTGTATGATATGCTATATGAATAAAACGCTTATTATAGAAAGAAACGTCTTTTGATAGAGTAACTTTATATAAAATATATGTAGGAATTGCTCATACATGAAAGAGATATTTCGTTTAAGTATATGATATAAAAAAAGAAATGTGGGCAGTTTTAAAAAAAGTTTATAAAAGGTGTTGCATTTCATTTTTCACCATGATATATTAATAACCGTCGCTGATGCGGAAACGCAGAAAACGACAAAAAAGAAATTGAAAAACTTAGTTGACATCGAAAAACGAAGATGTTAACATAAGGAAGTCGCAAATGAGCGACCAAGTAGTTCTTTGAAAACTGAACGAAACAAACAACGTGAAACGTCAATTTTTATTTTAGATGCTAGACAAACTAACTTTATTGGAGAGTTTGATCCTGGCTCAGGATGAACGCTGGCGGCGTGCCTAATACATGCAAGTCGAGCGAA